>NZ_JBEZKB010000002.1:0-492671 GCF_040651475.1 Streptomyces sp. NPDC048442 | reverse complement strand
GGTCACCGGGGGCGCCCCCGGGTTTGTTTTGGTCAATCCTCCCGGGGGCCGCTCCCCGTTCCTGAAAGAGCCGCTTTCGGCTATTCATCACCCGCAAGAGTGAGCGAACGCAGCTTCTGGCCCGCGTACCAGGTGGCCAGGCCGGTGACCACGACCAGCAGGATCACCGCCGTGGGAAGCCCGACGTCCGAGGTGATCGTGCCGTTCGTGCCGATCTTCTCGGCCAGCGAGAGGGCCCACTGCTGGATGCTGAGGGTCCGCGCTCCGGGCACCAGGCTGCCGAACAGGGCCTCCCACACCAGCGCGTACACCAGGCCGAAGACCACCGCGTGCCGGGAGACGGTGCCGAGCAGCAGGAAGACCGCGCTGTAGGCGACGGAGGCGACGAGGGCGGCGATCGTGTAGGCGATCGCGATCTGGCCGCCGTTGCCGTTGAGGATGAAACCGGCGATGAGGGTGGGGATCGCGGAGAAGGCCATGGTGACGGCGATGGCGACGATCAGTTTGGTGGAGATGATCGTGGGCCGCTTCACCGGCTTGGACAGCAGATAGACGATCGAGCCGTCGTCGATCTCCGGGCCGATCGCGCCCGTACCGGCGATGACGCCGATCAGCGGGACCATCGTGGCGAGCGCGAAGCCGCCCAGGACGTCGGCGGCGACGCGGTCGTCCACGCCGACGAGCAGCCGCACCGCGACCGCGATGACGATGAGCAGGGCGGGCAGGATGAAGAGGATGGCCGCCCGGCGGCGGCCGAGGAGGGCCCGGTAGGTGAGCCGGGCGACGGTGGGTTCGTACATCGCAGCAAGCTCCTTTCAGGCCGTGACGAGGTAGGAGAAGACCGATTCGAGGGACTCGTCGGAGGGCTGCACCGTGAACAGGCGGATGCCGTGCTCGCGGGCGACCTTCGGGAGCAGCTCGGTGAAGCGGCCGAAGTCGACGGCCTGGATGCGCAGCGCCCGTTCCGTGTAGTCGACTTCGATGCCGGCCGTGGACGGGTCCGCGATGAGGGCGGCGGCCAGGGCCCGGTCGTCGCCGGACCGTACGAGATAGCGGTGCGGGCGGTCGGTCATCAGTCGGCGGATCTTGCGGAAGTCGCCCGAGGCGGCGTGCCGTCCGGCGACGATCACCTCGATGTGCGAGGCGAGCTGCTCGACCTCCTCCAGGATGTGCGAGGAGAACAGCACGGTGCGTCCCTCGGCGCCCATCCGCCGCAGCAGGTCCATCAGCTGCATGCGCTGGCGCGGGTCCATGCCGTTGAACGGCTCGTCGAGCAGCAGCACCGACGGGTTGTGGACCAGGGCGGACGCCATCTTCACACGCTGGCGCATGCCCTTGCTGTACGTAGCGATCTTGCGGTCCTGGGCGTACTCCATCTCGACCGTGGCCATCGCGTGCTGGGCCGCCCGGTCGTCCAGGCCGTGCAGCTCTGCGTTGGCGACGACGAATTCACGGCCGGTGAGGAAGTCGTACATCGCCTCCCGCTCGGGGACGACGCCGATCTCCTGGTAGACGCTCTCGTTGCGCCAGATCGGCTTGCCGTCGAGGGTGACGGTGCCGTTGGAGGGGGCGAGGAAGCCGCCCATCATGTTGATCAGGGTGGACTTTCCGGCGCCGTTGGGGCCGAGGAGGCCGGTGACGCCGGGACCGACGGTCATGGTCACGTCGTTGACGGCGACCACGTTCCCGAACCAGCGGGAGGCCTTGGTGATCTCGATGGTCGTCACAGTCCGACCTTCCGGTAGCGGCGCATCAGGACGGCGTACGAGCCGGCGACGAGCGAGAGGACGACCAGCAGATAGACCACGCCCGCTCCGGCGCCGGGGCCGGTTCCGCCGGGGAAGGCGGAGGTGGCGCCGAGGAAGGCGGTCTGGACGCCGTCGATGAGGGTGATGGGCGAGAACAGGCCGAGCCATTCGACCGCGCCCGTCGCCTCCTGGGTGTAAGCGATGGCCTGGACGGTCGAGACCGCACCGTACGAAATGGTCAGCACGGCGATGACGGCGGCGACGCCGAAGCCGCGGCGCGGCGTCAGTGCGGCCATCACCAGGCCGAGCCCGGCGAACAGGACGGACAGCAGTGCCACGGCCACCAGCCCCTGCCCGAAGCCCTTGGTCTCGGCTCCGAAGTCGAACTTGGCGAGGAGCGCGCCCGCATAGAGGACCACCAGCGGGGCCGCGGTCAGGATGAACAGCGCGGAGATCATCGCACCGAACTTGGCGAGGACGTAGTCCCTGCGCTCGATCGGCCGGGAGAAGTACAGCGGTACCGCCTTGAAGCGCAGGTCGCGCGAGACGGTCTGGGGGGCCTGCGCCGCCAGATAAAGGCTGATGACGGGCTGGAGGAAGATCGCGAACGCTGTGTAGGACACCGGCAGTGCGGTGATGGTGCCTGCGGGCGCGGCCACCGCCACCGCGACGATGATCGCCGCGACCAGGATCATCACGCCGAACAGGATCATCGGCAGCACCTTGGACTTGGCGCTGCGGCCCAGTCCGTAAGCCCCTCGCAGGGACTGCGAGTAGAGCGACCGGCGGGCGTACGCGCGGCCGAGGCGGGGGCCGTCGTACTTGCGGTAGCCGATGTTGTGGATGCGCGTCGGGTCGGCGCCCGGCGGCGTGAGTTCAGTTGCCATCGTGGCCGCCTCCCTTCTGCATTTCGGCCCGCTGGGCGTCCCTGGGGGTGCCTGCGGGGGTTGCGTTTCCTGCTCCGGATGCTGCTCCGGACGGCTCCAGTACCGCGTCGGCGGACTGCTCGGTGCGGAAGACCTCGGCGATGTGGTGGCGCCGCTGTTCCATCCGCACCAGGCCGATGCCCAGGTCGGCGACCGTGTCGCGGACCAGGTCGTACGTGGCGTCGCCGTCGCCCTCGACGAGGAGGATGTGGCCGGCGCCGGGCAGGCCCTGCTCCTCGGCGGCATGCAGCTTGGCGCCTGCCGCGGTAAGCGCCTCGCGCAGCGCGTACGTGCCGTCGGGGTGGGTGTCGGAGTCGGTGACCTCGACCGCGAGGGTCGTGGTGGTCTGGGTGAAGTCACTGGTCGAACTGGACCGCAGCAGCGCGCCACCGTCGATGACGACGACGTGGTCGCAGGTGCGCTCCAGCTCGCCCAGGAGGTGCGAGGTGACCAGGACCGAGATCCCGAAGTCGGTGTACACGCGGCGGATCAGGCCGAGCATCTCGTCGCGGCCGACCGGGTCAAGGCCGTTGGTCGGCTCGTCGAGGAGCACCAACTGTGGGTCGTGGACCAGTGCCTGGGCCAGCTTTACGCGCTGCTTCATGCCGGTCGAGTAGCCGCCGATGGGACGGTAGCGCTCCTCATAGAGGCCGACGTGGCGCAGGGTGTCGGCGGTCCTCTCGCGGGCGGCGGTCGGGGGGAGCCCGGACATGCGTGCCATGTGGACGACGAACTCGGTGGCCGAGACGTCCGGCGGCAGGCAGTCGTGCTCGGGCATGTACCCGACGCGCTCGCGGATCTCGGCGCCGCTGGTGGCCACGTCGAGGCCGAGCACCGCTGCCCGGCCCTCCGTGGCGGGGTTCAGACCCAGCAGGATCTTGATCAACGTGGACTTGCCGGCTCCGTTGGCACCCACCAGGCCCGTTACTCCGGGCCCGATGTCCAGGGAGAGCCGGTCAAGTGCGGTCACCCGGGGGTACCGCATGCTCAGGGATTCGGTCGCGATCACATTGGTCACACTTCGAAGGTAGTGGCGGGGGCCACATCAGACGTCAGCCCTGGCGGCTGTTCCCGCCTCCGCCTCTGGTTGTACGGACCCGTAGGGGGGAGCAGTACCAGGGGTTGAGGGGAGGGCCGACGAAGGGCCCTGGGTCGAACCACGGGTGGATTGTGCGGGGTTATCCACAGGTCCGTGTGCACACCCCTTGACGTAGCCGCCAGGCATTGTCACATTCGTCAGTGTCAAGTTACGGGCGCGTACCGCTACACGGGACGGACGGGTGGCATGACCTCAGCAATCTCAGAAGTCTCCAGCACGCAGGGCGAACCGACCGCGGAACTGCGGGGGTTCAGAGAAGTGCAGCGCCTGGCCTACGAGTGCGCCGAGGCCGTCTCCGCGCAGCTCAAGCCGGGGGTGACGGAGCGCGAGGCAGCCCGGATGCAGCGGGTGTGGCTGCACGAGCGCGGGGTGCGCGACTGGTTCCACCTGCCGTTCGCGTGGTTCGGGGACCGTACGGCGTTCACCGGATTCCGGATACCGCTCCAGTTCTTCCCGACGAACCGGAAGCTGGAGGCCGGCATGCCGTTCATCCTCGACATGGCGCCCGTCTACAAGGGCTTCACCGCAGACATCGGGTACTCCGGCTGCCTGGGCCTCAACCCCGTGCACAACCGGCTGCTGGCCGACTTGGAGGCGCATCGCGCGCTGATCCTGGAGCAGGTGCGCGAGAAACGCACCCTGCGGGAGATATACGAGAACGTCGAGCGGCTGATGGTCCGGCAGGGATACGCCAACCGGCACCGTGCGTACCCGTTCGGCGTGATCGCCCACAAGGTCGACCGGGTGAAGGAACGACGCTGGTCACCGCATGTGTTCGGGTTCGGTACGCAGTCGCTGAAGGGGCTGGCCGGCGACGTGCTGCACGGGCACCGGGACGGCTGGTCGCCGCTGTGGAGTCCGTACAAGTTCTCCGACCATCTGCCTCAGCCGGGCCTGTGGGCGGTGGAACCGCATCTCGGATTCCGGGGTACGGGCGCGAAGTTCGAGGAGATCCTGGTCGTCACCGACTCCCGGGATCCCGAGCAGAGCGCGTTCTGGCTGGACGACGACCTGCCGCATGTGCGGCGCTGGGCCGAGGAGAAGGCGGCATGACGATGGGGACGACCGGGCTGGAAGGGGCGCGCGAGCGCCGGGTGCGGACCGGCGGGATCGAGCTGTGCGTCGCCGAGCTGGGCGACACGGCGCAGCCGACCGTACTGCTGGTGCACGGATACCCCGACAGCAAAGAGGTGTGGACCGAGGTCGCGACGCGGCTGGCGGAGCGCTTCCACGTGGTGCTGTACGACGTGCGCGGGCACGGCAGGTCGTCGGCGCCCAAGCCGTTGCGCGGCGGGTTCACGCTGGAGAAGCTGACCGACGACTTCCTGGCGGTCGCGGACGCGGTCAGTCCGGACCGGCCGGTGCACCTGGTGGGGCACGACTGGGGTTCCGTGCAGGGCTGGGAGTTCGCCACCGTCAAGCGCACGCAGGGGCGGATCGCGTCCTTCACCTCCATGTCCGGGCCCTCGCTGGACCACTTCGGGCACTGGATCAAGAAGCGGATGTCCCGGCCGACCCCGCGCCGCGCTGCCCAGCTCCTCGGCCAGGGCGCCAAGTCCTGGTACGTGTACATGCTGCACACCCCCGTGCTGCCGGAACTGGCCTGGCGCGGGCCGCTCGGCAAGCAGTGGCCGAAGATCCTCCAGCGGATCGAGAAGATCCCGGCCGGTGGGTACCCGACGTCATCGCTGCCGCAGGACGCGGCGCACGGCGCCTGGCTCTACCGCGACAACATCCGCGCCCGGCTGCGCAGGCCGCGCGAGGACGCGTACGCACACGCGCCCGTCCAGCTGATCACACCGACTGGTGACATCTTCCTCTCGGAACGGCTCTACGACGAACTGGAGCTGTGGGCTCCGCAGTTGGTGCGCCGCACCCTTCCGGCCAAGCACTGGGTGCCGCGCACCCGGCCGGACCAACTTGCCTCATGGATAACCGAATTCGTGACGGCGAACGAGGACAGCACCGCCGGGGTGGCGCCGCGCGCGTCGGTGGCGACCGGGAAGTTCGCCGACCGGTTCGGCGGACAGCTGGTCCTGGTGACCGGTGCGGCCAGCGGCATCGGGCGCGCCACCGCCTTCGCGTTCGCCGAGGCGGGGGCGCGCATCGTGGCCGTGGACCGGGATGCCGAAGGCGCGTCCCGGACCGCCGAACTGGCCCGGCTGATCGGGGCTCCGGACGCCTGGCCCGAGGTCGTCGACGTCAGTGACGCGCAGGCCATGGAGAAGCTGGCGGAGAAGGTCGCCGCCGACTACGGCATCGTGGACGTGCTGGTCAACAACGCCGGGATCGGCATGTCCGGCTCCTTCATGAACACCTCGGCCGAGGACTGGAAGAAGGTCCTGGACGTCAATCTGTGGGGCGTCATCCACGGCTGCCGCACCTTCGGCAAGCAGATGGCCGAGCGCGGCCAGGGCGGCCACATCGTCAACACCGCGTCCGCCGCCGCGTACCAGCCCTCCAAGGCGCTGCCCGCCTACAGCACGTCGAAGGCGGCGGTGCTGATGCTCAGCGAGTGCCTGCGTGCCGAACTGGCGGGCCAGGGAATCGGCGTCAGCGCGATCTGCCCCGGCCTGGTCAACACCAACATCACCGCCACCTCGCGCTTCACCGGGGTGTCGGAGGAAGAGGAGAAGCGCAAGCAGAAGCGGTCGTCGCGGCTGTACGGGCTGCGCAACTACCCCCCGGAGAAGGTCGCCGAGGCCGTCCTTCGCGCGGTGGTGAAGAACCAGGCCGTCGTCCCGGTGACGCCGGAGGCACGCGGCGCCCACCTCATGTCCCGCTTCATGCCGAAGACGCTGCGCGCCATCGCCCGATTGGAGCCGCCGCTGTGAGCACCGACCCCGAGCCCCTCGACGACGGCTATGTCATCGCACCCCGCCGGGTCTCCTTCGACTGGCACGAGACGCCGCTGCACTGGATACCGGACGAGCCGACCGCCACGCATGTCATCAACGTGCTGCACCTGCTGCTGCCGGCCGGTGAGCGCTGGTTCGTGAAGGTCTTCAAGGAGGCGCTTCCGCTGGTCCGCGACCCCGAACTCCTCAAGCAGGTCAAGGGGTTCATGGGCCAGGAAGCCACGCACAGCGTGCAGCACAGCTACGTCCTGGACCACCTTGCCGACCAGGACTTGGACACCGGTGCGTACACCAGGCACGTCGACTTCCTCTTCGAGAAACTCCTCGGCGAGACCCCGCCGTTGGGGGCTCCGATACCGACCCAGGAGTGGCTTCGCTTCCGGCTCTCGGTCGTCGCCGCGATCGAGCAGTTCACGGCGGTGCTCGGCGACTGGGTGCTGCATGCGGAGGGCCTGGACCGGGCGGATCCCGACGCGGTGATGCTCGACCTGCTGCGTTGGCACGGTGCGGAGGAAGTCGAACACCGGTCGGTGGCCTTCGACATGTACCAGCACTGCGGCGGCGAGGGCCTGCCCCGGTACGCCCGCCGGATCGAGGGCATGATCGTGGTCGCGCCGGTGATGCTGTGGCTGTGGGCGTGGGGGGCTTCGTACCTCGTACGGCACGACCCGCAGCTCGCGGGGCGGGTGCGCTATTCGCTGCGGGAGCACAACAAGGCGGTCGCCAAGGGGCTTCTGCCGACCTGGCGGGAGCTGGGTACGGCGATACCCCGGTACTTCCGGCGGTCGTACCATCCCTCGCAGGAGGGCTCGCTGCGCAAGGCCGTCGAGTACCTGTCGACCTCGCCGGCGGCGCGTGCTGCGGCGGGGGCGGTGGGCCGGGCGGCGCTGCGGTCCTGAACCGGCCGACGCCGGCCGAAACGGCTGACACCGGGGGCACCGGCCAAACGCCGTCCACGCCGGCCGACGCCGGTCCACCCGGGGAAGGAAGTGACCATGTCCGGACAGCAGGCGGAGGCCGAGTACCGGATCGAGGACCTCGCGCACCGCAGCGGTGCCACGGTCCGTACGATCCGCGCCTACCAGGACCGGGGCCTGCTCCCCAGGCCCGAGCGGCGTGGCCGGGCCAATGTGTACGGGGACGCGCACCTGGCCCGGCTGCGGCAGATCGCCGACCTCCTGGACCGCGGCTACACGCTGGCAAGCATCAAGGAGCTGCTGGAGGCGTGGGACGCGGGCCGGGGCCTGGGCGGGGTGCTCGGGCTGGTCGCCGAGGTGGGCGGGCCCTGGACCGACGAGGAGTCCGCCCGGATCACACGGGCCGAGCTGGACGAACGGTTCGGTGGCCGGCCGGACGACGCGGCGGTGGCGGAGGCGGTCGAACTGGGCGTGCTGGAAAGGGTTCCGGGGCGCGACGACGAGTTCCTGGTGCCGTCTCCGCAGGAGCTGGCGGTGGCCGCCGAGCTGTACGCGGCAGGGGTGCCGCTCAAGGCGATCTCCGGGCACCTGTGGGAACTGCGCGGGCAGGTGGAGCACATAGCGGCACGATTCCTGGAGTTCACCACCGAGCACGTCTTCGCCCGCTACCTCGGGCACCGGCCGCCGACGGACTCGGACGCGGCGGAGGCGGCTGCTCTTGTACGACGGCTGCGCCCGCTCGCGCAGCAGAGCGTGGATGCCGAACTGGCACGGGCCATGAGGCTGTTCGCCACCCGGCACCTTCAGCAGCACCTCGGCTCGGCACCCGCCCCGGAACCGGACGGCCAGCCCCGCGCACTCGCACTTCCGGCGGGCACGATTGCCGCGGTCCAGGCGTTGGTTGGGGCAGAGAACGCTTCGGCATTCGTCGTAGCGGCCACAGAACGAGAGCTCCAGGCACGGACCTTGGACGCACTCTCCTCAAGACGACTCAATCGTGCGAACGTTGACGAACTACCCTAAAGCGGGCACGAGTTATCCACAGATCCTTCATTTCCGCTGTGGAAAAGCCCAGTTGGCTGTGGATTACGTCGAACTGCCGGGCTGCCAGGGCGAATTAAGGTGCGGCCGCGCACCGGTTCGGAAATCCTGACCGGATGAACGAACACCGCATCATCAAGGTGTCGAAGTACCTCTCGAAACATCTGCGGCACCAGCCCGAGCGCATCGGGCTCATCCTCGACGACCACGGCTGGGTGGAGGTCGAGACGCTGATCCGGGCCGCCGCCGAGCACGGCTTCCGCTTCACCCGCGCCGAGCTGGACCACGTCGTCGCCACCAACGACAAGCAGCGCTTCGCGGTACGGAACGACGACCCGCTGCGCGGCACCCTGATCCGCGCCAGCCAGGGGCACACGGTCACCGGCATCGACCTGGCCCTTCCTCCGGCCGAGCCGCCCGCCTACCTCTTCCACGGCACGCACCCCCGGGCCGTGGCGGCGATCCGCACCGAGGGCCTGCGCCCCATGAACCGGCACGACGTCCACCTGTCACCCGACCGGGAGACCGCCACCCGTGTCGGGGCCCGCCGGGGCCGGCCGGTGGTGCTGTCCGTGGACGCCGGGGCGATGCACCGCGCCGGGCATGTCTTCCGGGTCAGCGCCAACGGGGTCTGGCTCACGGCACACGTGCCGACGGAGTTTCTGCGCTTCCCGGGGGCGTGAGCAGGCCCCGTACAGTCGGACTCATGCGTCTGAGCACTGTGATTCTGCCGATCCGTCGCTGGAACGTGGGCGGCAAGGAGGTGTGGCAACGGGCCGAGGAGCTCGGTTTCCACACCGCGTACACCTACGACCACCTGTCGTGGCGGGTGCCGTTCCGGGAGGGCCCGTGGTTCGGGGCACTGCCCACACTGACGGCCGCCGCGTCCGCCACCGAGCGGCTGCGGCTGGGCACGCTGGTGACCTCGCCGAACTTCCGCCACCCGGTGACCCTCGCCAAGGAGCTGATCTCACTCGACGACATCAGCGGCGGCCGGGTCACGCTGGGCATCGGCGCGGGCAGTGCGGGCGGCTTCGACGCGACGGCGCTCCTGCCCGAGGGGGCACAGCCGTGGACGCCCCGGGAGCGGGCGGACCGGTTCGCCGAATTCGTGCCGCTGCTGGACCGGCTGCTGAGCGAGGAGGCCGTGTCCTACGACGGCAAATTCTGGTCGGCGGGGGACGTACGGAACATCCCCGGGTGCGTACAGCGGCCGCGGCTGCCGTTCGCGGTGGCGGCGACAGGGCCGCGCGGGTTGAAGCTCGCCGCGAAGCACGGGCAGGCGTGGGTGACCACCGGTGACCCCAAGCTCTTCGAGAACGGCACCCCGGCCGAGTCCCTGGAGGCGATCCGGGGGCAGGTCGCGAAGCTGGGTGCGGCGTGCGAGGCGATCGGGCGGGACGCGGGGGAGCTGGGCAAGACCTTGCTGACCGGGTTCACGCCGGACCGGCCGCTGGACTCTCTCGACGCGTTCGTGGACTTCGCTGGGCTCCATGCGGAGCTGGGCATCGACGAGATCGTGCTGCACTGGCCGATCGCGGACACGCAGTTCGCGGCGGACGAGAAGGTGTTCGAGCAGATCGCGGGGGAGGGGCTCGCACAGCTGGGGTGACTGGTGGGGTGATGGGGTGACTGGTGGGGGGCCGGGGCGAGGGAGCGGGATCCTCAGTCTCGCCCCCTCGCCCCCTCGCCCCCTCGCCCCCGCCTCAACCCAGCCCCGCGCCTGTCGCTCCCCTCACCCGAAGTGCTTCAGGCGCTTTTCCAACCCCTCCAGCATGTCCGCCGCCGTCTCCGACTCCTGCGCCATGGGCCTGAGTTCCTCGACGAAGGCGGCGAGTGCGGCCCTTCCCTCGTCCTTGCGGCCCCGCCCCTGTTCGGTCCAAGCCACGCGCAGGACGCAGGACGCGCGCTCGCCCAACTCGTCCGGGCCGAACTCGCGCAGGGCCTCGGAAGCCCGCACGCTCAGCTCGACAACCTCGTCCCCCTGCCCGTCCTCGGAGTAGAGCAGCTGCGACAGCTGCGACCAGGTGCGGGCCCGCAGTGCCCGTACGTACCCGAAGGTCTCACCGGCCTGCTGCCACAGCTCAGCAGCCCGTAGGTACGCCTGCTCGGCCTGCACCTCCAGGCCCTCCTGGCCTGCCAGGCACTCGCCGGCCAGCATCGCCAGCCGGGCCTTGGGCGCCGGGTGGTCCCAGCCATCGGCGATCTCCGCAGCGAGCAGGTACTGCTCCGCCGCCGCCTTCTCTTCACCCAGTTCCCGCAGCAGGCGCCCGAGAGTGTCACGGGCGCGTACGGCCTGCTCGTCGCCGTGCGCCAGCAGGTCGGGCAACGCCGACTCCAGGATCTCGGCGCCCTCCGCCGCCCGGTCGCTCGCGCCGTACGCCTGCGCCAGGATCAGCCGCGCGTAGGCGCCCGCCCCTGCACCTTCGCCCGCCGCGTCGTACCAGTGCGCCGCCTCCAGGGCGTGCGTCGCAGCTTCGGGTTCCTTGCCGTCCTGCTGGTAGAGCGCTTCCGCCAACGAACCGGCGCACGAACCGGGGCACGGACCGGGGCACGGACCGGGGCACGGACCTGCACGCTGACGGGCCTCCGAGCGGAGCCGGCCACTCCAGATGTGCGCTCTCAGATGTGCACCCTTTCGCACGTCCGTGCGTTTCATGCGAGAGGATGAAGCGGTGACCTCAGCTACCGACCCCCGCCCCCGCCCGGCCGACGGCGCCGGTAACGGCCCCGGCGCAGGTGCGACCACTCCCGTGCGCCTGATCGCCACCGACCTGGACGGCACCCTCCTGCGCGACGACAAGTCCGTCTCGCCGCGCACCGTCGCCGCCCTCGCCGCCGCCGAAGCAGCCGGCATCGAGGTCTTCTTCGTGACCGGCCGGCCGGCCCGCTGGATGGATGTCGTCAGTGCGCACGTGCACGGCCATGGCCTGGCGATCTGCGCCAACGGCGCCGCCGTCGTCGACCTGCACGCGGGCGGCGAACTGATCGAGGTCCGCCCCCTGGAGCGCGCCGACGCCCGCGCCACCGTGGCCGCGCTGCGCGCCGCCGTTCCGGGCAGCTCCTTCGCCGTGGAGCTGACCACCGGAATCCACTACGAGCCTGCCTACCCGCCGTTCCAGTTCGACCCGGCTGCGGGCATCGCCTCCGCCGAGGAGCTGCTGCACGAGGAGGTCCCGGGCAGCGGCGACCCCGTCATCAAGCTGCTGGTGCACCACCCCTCGCTGGCCCCGGACGACTTCCTCGACCTGGCCCGAGCGACGGTCGGCGAACTCGGCTCGGTCACCCGCTCCAGCCCGACCGCGCTCCTGGAGATCAGCGGACCGGGCGTCTCCAAGGCGAGCACCCTGGCCCGCTGCTGCGCCGAGCGCGGCATCGCACCCGAGGAGGTCGTGGCCTTCGGCGACATGCCGAACGACATCGAAATGCTGGCCTGGGCCGGACGTTCGTACGCCATGGGCAACGCCCACCCCGCGGTCCTGGCCGTCGCCACGGGCCGTACCTCCCCCAACGAGGAGGACGGCGTCGCGGCCGTCATCGAGCAGATCCTGGCGGAACACCGGCAGTAGGACCACGCACGTGCCCGGCATAATTGGCAGTACGGCCAGTACGGCACGCACAGGCCCGGCATGACCGGCAGTACGGCACGCACAGGTAAGGGGCGCACTCCTGGAGCACGCCCCTTACCCACACCCGCCTCCCCCTAGAGCGGCGCCTCCCACACCACCGCCGTCCCTCCGCCCCCGTCGCCCAGCCCAGGCCCGTACGAGCTGGAGCCGCCCAGTGCCTCCGCCCGCCGGCCCAGGTTGCGCAGCCCGCTGCGGCGCCCGCCCTCCGGGATGCCAACCCCGTCGTCCGCCACCGTGAGCCGTACCGCGCGCCGGCCGTCCTCCAGGGTGACCGTGGCGTCGACGACGACCTCGATCCGCGAAGCCACGGCGTGCCGGAACGCGTTCGACAGCGCCTCCCGCAGCGCCGCGATCAGGTTCTTGCCGGTCAGTTCGCCGACCAGCGCGTCCACCGGCCCGACGAAGTGGTGCGAGGGCTTGAAGCCCAGCGGCACCGCCGCCATGTTGATCTCCCGCAGCACCCTGGTGCGCAGCCCGGACGGTGCCTCGGCCGGCCCCTGCTGGAGAGCGAAGATCGCCGTTCGGATCTCCTGGATCGTCACGTCCAGCTCGTCCACGGCCTTGCCGACACCCGCCTGCACCTCCGGCACGACCGATCTGCGCTGCGCACCCTCCAGCATCATCCCCGTCGCGAACAGCCGCTGGATGACGAGATCGTGCAGGTCACGGGCGATGCGGTCGCGGTCCTCGTACACCGCGAGGCGTTCGCGGTCGCGCTGCGACTCGGCCATCATCAGCGCCAGCGCCGCCTGCGAGGCGAACTGGGTGGCCAGGATCCGCTCCGCCTCGGTGAACGGCTTCCCGCCCCGGGCACGCGGCGTGGCCAGGGCGCCCAGCACCCGGCCGCCGCTGCGCAGCGGCAGCAGCATGCTCGGCCCGTACCGCCCGGACATGTCGGTGATCATGCGTGGATCGGTGGCGGCGTCGGTGACGAACACCGATTCGCCGCACAGCAGCAGCGCCACGATCGGACTCTCCGCCGGAATCACCTTGCCCAGCGAGTCCGCGGGGTTGTCGGCGGACACCGCCGCGATCTCCAGGCCGCCCTCCTCGACAGGCAGCAGCACCATGCCGGCCGCCGAGTCCGCCAGCCGCCGCGCCTGCTCGGCGACCACGGTCAGCGCGTCGTCCACGTCGCCCCCGGACAGTAGCGCCGTCGTCACGGCCACCGACCCGTCGATCCACCGCTCCCGCTGGCGGGCCGCCTCGTACAGCCTGGCGTTGCCGATGGCGATCCCGGCCTCGGTGGCCAGTACCCGCAACATGTGCAGGTCGTAGTCGTTGAACTCGCCGCCGCCGTTCTTCTCGGCGAGGTAGAGGTTGCCGAAGATCTCGCCCTGCACCCGGATCGGTACGCCGAGGAAAGTCCGCATCGCCGGGTGGTGCGCGGGGAAGCCCTCGAACCGGGAATCCGCCGTCAGATCCGCGAGCCGTACCGGCTCCGGATCCATGATCAGCGCCCCGAGCAGCCCCTTGTGGCCGCCGGGCAGCTGCCCGATGGCCGTCGCCTCCTCCACGGACACGCCGTACGTCACGAAGTCGGAGAGCCCGTCGCCCTCGTCGTCGACGACCCCGATCGCCGCGTACTTGGCGTCGGCCAGCTCGGCCGCGGTCTCGCAGATCCGGTCCAGGGTGGAGTGCAGTTCGAGGCCGGAGCCCACCGACCGCATCGCCTCCAGCAGCTGCGGCACACGCGCGGTGAGCTCGGTCGACAGCCCCTGCAGACTGCGGGTCGCCTCCGTCGCTGCGTCCAGGGGGTCCTGTGGAGCGGGCGGGTCTTGGGCGGCGGGCGGGTCCTGCTGCACTGACATGCCCTTGAGACTAGTTAGTCCTATTTAAAGGGGAAAGTCGACCAGCGGGCGGTTGGACCGCTTACGCCGCCGAGGGCGCTCAAGCCGCCGGCAGAACCGCTCACGCCACCGGCGGAACCCCGCGCCTTACGCCACCGGCTCCGCCGCCCTCTCCCGCTCCAGCATCCGCCGCAGCGCCCCTTCCTCCCCAGCCAGTGCCGCGAAGGCGCCCCGCTGCACCACGCGGCCCCCGTCCAGCACGACCACCTCGTCCACGTCCTCCAGGCCCTGCAGCCGGTGCGTGATCAGCACCGTCGTCCGGCCCTCAGTGGCGGACAGGAGGTCCGCCGTCAGCGCGTCGGCCGTCGCCAGGTCCAGGTGCTCCGCCGGTTCGTCCAGTACGAGGACGGGGAAGTCGGCCAGCAGCGCCCTGGCCAGCGCGAGCCGCTGCCGCTGCCCGCCGGACAGTCGCGCTCCGTGCTCGCCGACCAGGGTGTCGAGCCCCTCGGGCAGGGCCTCGACCCAGTCCCGCAGCCGGGCCCGCCCGAGCGCGTCCAGCAGTTGCGCGTCGTCGGCATCGGTCCTGGCCAGCCGCAGGTTCTCCCGTACGGAACTGTCGAAGAGGTGCGCGTCCTGCGCACACAGCCCCACGATCCGCCGTACGTCGTCCCCGTCGAGGGAGTCGGCTGCCACGCCGCCGATCGAGTACGTGCCCTCCGTCGCGTCCAGGAACCGCAGCAGCACCTGCGCGAGGGTCGTCTTCCCGGCCCCGCTCGCCCCGACGACCGCGATCCGCTTCCCGGCCTCCAGCGTCAGGTCCACCCCGGTCAGTGCGTCCCGCTCCTGCCCCGCGTACCGGGCGGACAGCCCCCGTACCTCCACCGGGAAGGGCGACGCGGGCGCCGCCGCGGCCTCCTCCGGCTCCCGTACGGGGACGGGCGCGTCCAGCACCTCGTACACCCGCTCCGCACTGCGCCGCACCCGCTGCCGGTACTGCACGGCCAGCGGCAGCCCGGTCACCGCCTCGAACGCGGCCAGCGGCGTCAGCACCACCACCGCGAGCTGCACCCCGGCCAGCCGCCCGTCCGCCACGGCCTGCGCGCCCACCCATGCGGCCCCGACCACGGTCAGCCCGCACACCAGCGCCGAAAGACCGCCGCCGAGCGCAGTCGCCGAAGCCCCGCGTGAAGCAATCCGCGTCAGCACCACATCCGCGTCCCGTACGGCATCGAGGCGACGCCGCAGCGCTCCCGCCACCGTCAACTCACCCACTCCGCCGAGCAGATCGGCCACCCGTACGGCCAGCGCACCCCGCGCCGGAGCCAGCTGCCGCTCCGCCCGCCGCGCCGCCGCACCACTCGCCATCGGCACCACCACTCCGGCAGCCAGCAGCCCGACAGCCAGCACCGCACCGGCCCCCGGCAGCATCCAGGCAGTGAATCCGACGGCCGCCGCACTCACCACGACGGCTGCCCCGGCGGGCAGCGCCCACCTCAGCCAGTAGTCCTGCAGCGCGTCCACGTCGGCGACCAGCCGCGACAGCAAGTCCCCGCGCCGGGCCTCGCGCAGCCCGGCGGGCGCGATCCGCTCCAGCCGCCGGTACACGGCGACCCGCATGTCCGCCAGCATCCGCAGCACCGCGTCGTGCGACACCAGCCGCTCCGCGTACCGGAACACTGCCCGCCCGATGCCGAACGCCCTGGTCGCGGTGACCGCCACCATCAGATACAGCACCGGCGGCTGCTCCGAGGCCCGCGAGATCAGCCATCCGGACACCGCCATGAGCCCCACGGCCGACCCGAGCGCCAGGCTCCCGAGGAGCAGCGCGAGTCCGAGCCGCCCGCGCTGCTCGCCCGCGTCCAGCCGCACCCGGCGCAGCGCACTGCCTGCCGCCCCACCGGGCCTCGGCGATGTTTCACGTGAAACGTCGCCGCTCTGCGCCACGGCCTCCCACGACCGCACCTCCGCAGCACGCGGAGAAGGCACGGAGCCGCCCGGAGCGGCACCCGCCGCCCCCAGCTCCACCACTCGGTCCGCCACCGCCAGCAGCGCCGGCCGGTGCACGACCAGCAGCACGGTCCGCCCCACCGCGAGGCGTCGTACCGCCTCGACGATGCCCGCCTCGGTCTCACCGTCCAGCGCGGCCGTCGGCTCGTCGAGCAGCAGTACGGGCCGGTCGGCGAGGAACGCCCGCGCCAACGCGAGCCGTTGGCGCTGACCGGCGGAGATCCCGGCCCCGTCCTCGCCGAGGAGGGTCTCGGCGCCCTGCGGCAGCGCGGCCACGAAGTCGTACGCCCCGGCGTCCCGCAGCGCCTCCAGCACGGCCGCGTCATCGGCCTCGGGGCGCGCCAGCCGTACGTTCTCGGCGACGGTCCCGGCGAAGAGGTGCGGCTTCTGCGGCACCCATGCCACCCGCTCCCGCCACTTCTCCGGGTCCACGGTCGCCAGGTCGATGTCCCCGACCAGTACCCGCCCCTGTTCCAGCGGTACGAACCCCAGCACCGCGTTCAGCAGCGTCGACTTGCCGACACCGCTCGGCCCGACGAGGGCGACGGTCTCGCCCTCCCCGACCTCCAGCGACGCCGCTTCCAGCGAGGCCGCCGCACGCCCTTCGTGCCGTACGGTCACGCCCTCCACCCGCAGCGCACCGGAGACCGGCAGGTCCGCCGAGCCGCCCGCCGGCAGCTCGGTCTCCAGTACCGCGAAGATCTCCTCGGCGGCCGACAGCCCTTCCGCGGCTGCGTGGTACTGCGCCCCGACCTGTCGCAGCGGCAGATACGCCTCCGGCGCCAGGATCAGGATGACCAGCCCGGTGTACAGGTCGAGTTCACCGTGTACGAGCCGCATGCCGATGGTGACCGCGACCAGGGCCACCGAGAGGGTGGCCAGCAGTTCCAGGGCGAACGACGACAGGAAGGCGATCCGCAGCGTCTTCATGGTGGCCCGCCGGTACTCACCGGTGATGACCCGGATCGACTCGGCCTGCGCCTTGGCCCGCCCGAACACCTTGAGCGTCGGCAGCCCGGCGACCACGTCCAGGAAGTGCCCGGAGAGCCGCGACAGCAGCTGCCACTGCCGGTCCATCCGGGACTGGGTGGCCCACCCGATGAGGATCATGAAGAGCGGGATCAGCGGCAGCGTCACCACGATGATCGCCGCCGACACCCAGTCCTCGGTGACGATCCGCGCGAGCACCGCGACGGGCACGACGACCGCGAGCCCCAACTGCGGCAGATAGCGCGAGAAGTAGTCGTCCAGCGCGTCCACACCGCGCGTCGCCAGCGCGATGAGCGAGCCCACCCGCTGTCCGCCGAGCCACCCGGGACCGAGCCCGGCCGCCCGCTCCAGCAGCCGCCCCCGCAGCTCGGACTTGACCGCCGCGCTCGCCCGGTGTGCGGCGAGCTCGGTCAGCCAGGCCACCAGCGCCCGCCCGAGGGCGACAACTGCCAGCAGGATCAGGGGAGTCCGCAGCCCACCGGACCCCAGCCCGTCCTCGAAGGCCCCGACCACCACCTCTGCGATGAGCATCGCCTGGGCGACGACCAGGCCCGCCCCGGCGAGCCCGAGGACCACCACCGCCCCGAGGAAGAAGCGGGTGGCACGGGCGTACCGGAGCAGACGCGGGTCGATCGGTTTCACGTGAAACATCCCCCACTAGGGACCACTAAGGAAGACCACTAAGGAACGGGAACGACGTCAGTGCGAGTCGGCGATGTGCTGCGTGCCGATCCGCTTGCGGAACACCCAGTACGTCCAGCTCTGGTAGAGGAGCACCACCGGAGTGGCGATCCCGGCGCACCAGGTCATGATCTTCAGGGTGTACGGGCTGGACGAGGCGTTGGTGACGGTGAGGTTCCAGGCTTCGTTCAGCGAGGACGGCATGACGTTCGGGAAGAGCGTGAGGAAGAGCATCGCGAACGCGGCCGCGATGGTCACGCCCGAGAGCGCGAACGCCCAGCCTTCCCGCCCGGCGGCCGTGCAGGCAATGGCCACGACCAGTGCCAGGGCCGCCACCACCAGTGCGACGAGGCTGCTGGTGTCGCCCTTGTCGGCCTGGGTCCAGATCAGGAAGACCAGCGCCAGTGCGGCGGCCAGCACCCCCAGTCGCAGTGCCAGTGCCCGCGCCCGCGTCCGGATGTCGCCGAGCGTCTTGAGTGCCGCGAACACCGCACCGTGGAAGGTGAACAGCGTCAGCGTGACCAGTCCGCCGAGGAGCGCGTACGGGTTGAGCAGGTCGAGGAAGGTCCCGACGTACTCCATGTCCCCGTCGATCTTCACGCCCCGCACGATGTTCCCGAAGGCCACGCCCCAGAGGAAGGCCGGCAGCAGCGAGGTCCAGAAGATCGCGTGCTCCCAGTTGGTCTGCCAGCGCTCCTCGTCCCGCTTGTGCCGGTACTCGAAGGCGACTCCGCGCACGATCAGGCAGACCAGGATGAGTAGCAGCGGCAGGTAGAACCCGCTGAAGAGAGTGGCGTACCACTCGGGGAAGGCGGCGAAGGTCGCGCCGCCCGCGGTCAGCAGCCACACCTCGTTGCCGTCCCAGACGGGCCCGATGGTGTTGATCAGGACCCGTCGTTCCTTGCGGTCCTTGGCGAGCAGCTTGGTCAGTACGCCGATCCCGAAGTCGAAGCCCTCCAGGAAGAAGTAGCCGATCCACAGGACGGCGATGAGCACGAACCAGACGTCGTGGAGTTCCACAGCAGTTCCCCAGTCCTCAGTACGAGAAGGCCATCGGCCGGTCGGGATCGCGGTCGTCGCCGCCGATCTTCGTGGGCGGGTTGAGGTCGGCCTCGGTGAGCTCCGGGGGGCCGGCCTTGACGTACTTCACGAGCAGCCTGACCTCGATCACCGCGAGGACCGCGTACAGCAGGGTGAACACGATCATTGAAGTGAGCACCTCGCCCTGCGAGACGCCGGGGGAGACGGCCGCCGAGGTCTTCAGGACGCCGTAGACGACCCAGGGCTGACGGCCCATCTCGGTGAAGATCCAGCCCCACGAGTTGGCGATCAGCGGGAAGAGCATGGTCCACAGGGCGACGACCCAGTAGAGGGAGGCGAGGCGTGGGCTGAGTGCCTTCTTGCGGAAGAGCACCAGGTTCGGCACTTCGTCCTCGCCCGTCCGCAGTCCTGGTGGCAGCAGGAACTTCTTCCTGGTCAGCCACAGCCCGAGCAGACCGAGGCCGAAGGACGCCATGCCGAAGCCGATCATCCAGCGGAAGCCCCAGTAGGCGACGGGGATGTTGGGCCGGTAGTCGCCGGGCCCGAACTTCTCCTGCTCGGCCTTGTTGATCTCGTTGATGCCCGGGACGTACTCGGTGAAGTTGTCGTGGGCGAGGAAGGACAGTATTCCGGGAATCTCGACGGTGACCCGGTTGTGGCCCTTGTCGACGTCACCGATCGCGAAGATGGAGAACGGCGCGGGCGCCTCGCCCTCCCACAGGGCCTCGGCGGCCGACATCTTCATCGGCTGCTGCTTGTACATGACCTTGCCGAGCAGGTCGCCGCTGACCGCCGTCAGCAGTCCGGCGATCACCACGGTGACCAGGCCCAGCCGCAGCGACGTCCGCATCACCGCGATGTGCTTCTTGCGCGCCAGGTGGAAGGCGGCGATGCCCACCAGGAACGCGCCGCCGACCAGGAACGCGGCGGTCATGGTGTGGAAGAACTGGTTGAGCGCGGTGTCCTGGGTGAGGACCTTCCAGAAGTCGGTGAGCTCCGCCCGCCCGCGCTCCTTGTTGATCCGGTAGCCGACCGGGTGCTGCATCCAGGAGTTGGCCGCCAGGATGAAGTACGCGGAGAGGATCGTGCCCATCGACACAAGCCAGATACAGGCGAGGTGGATCTTCTTGGGCAGCTTGTCCCAGCCGAAGATCCACAGCCCGATGAAGGTCGATTCGAAGAAGAACGCGATCAGTGCTTCGAAGGCCAGCGGCGCACCGAAGATGTCGCCGACGAAGCGCGAGTAGTCGGACCAGTTCATGCCGAACTGGAACTCCTGCACGATGCCGGTGACCACCCCCATCGCGATGTTGATGAGGAAGAGCTTTCCCCAGAACTTGGTCGCCTTGAGGTACTTCTCCTTGTTGGTCCGCACCCAGGCGGTCTGCAGGCCGGCGGTGAGCGCGGCGAGCGAGATCGTCAGGGGGACGAACAGGAAGTGGTAGACGGTGGTGATACCGAACTGCCATCGCGCCAGGGTCTCTGGCGCCAGAGCCAGCTCCACGTCGTCTCTCCTTACGTCGCCGAAGCCACATCCGCTGTCACGGGCACGGTCACAGCGGCAGTTTGCCCCTTTAATCCAACAAACGAGGGGACGAACAGGGACACGCTTGTGAACGCGTTCACATTCACAAGCATTATGTCGCACGTCCATTCGGAGGGATCCAGGGGGGTCCCCAAAAAAACGCCGATGCCCCCACAAGCCACTCACGGCTCACAGGGGCACCAGGCGCACCACGGCGACAGCGCTACAGCTCCTTGCGGAACGCCTCCGCCGCCTTCAGGAACAGGTCGTTCGCCTCGGTCTCACCGATCGTCACCCGCACGCCCTCACCGGCGAACGGCCGCACCACGACACCCGCCCTGTCACAGGCCGCCGCGAAGTCAGTCGTACGCTCCCCCAGCCGCAGCCACACGAAGTTCGCCTGCGTCACGGGCACCGTCCAGCCCTGCCCGACCAGCGCCTCGTACACCCGGGCCCGCTCGGTGATCAGCGCGTCCACCCGCTCCATCAGCTCGCCCTCCGCACGCAGCGACGCGACGGCGGCCTCCTGCGCGATCTGGCTCACGCCGAAGGGCACCGCCGTCTTGCGCAGCGCCGCCGCGACCGGCTCGTGCGCCACGACGAAGCCGACCCGCAGCCCGGCCAGTCCGTACGCCTTGGAGAAGGTCCGCAGCACCGCGACGTTCGGCCGGTCCCGGTAGAGCTCGATGCCGTCCGGCACCTGCTCGTCGCGGATGAACTCCCGGTACGCCTCGTCCAGCACGACCAGGACGTCCTTCGGCACCCGGTCCAGGAAGCGCTCCAGCTCGGCCCGGCGGACCACGGTGCCGGTGGGGTTGTTGGGGTTGCAGACGAAGATCAGCCGGGTCTTCTCGGTGATCGCGTCCGCCATCGCGTCCAGGTCGTGCACGTCGCCGTCGGTCAGCGGCACCCGCACCGCCGTCGCCCCGCTGATCTGCGTGATGATCGGGTACGCCTCGAAGGACCGCCAGGCGTAGATCACCTCGTCGCCCGGACCCGAGGTGGCCTGCAGCAGCGACTGCGCGACGCCGACCGAGCCCGTACCTGTCGCCAGGTGCGAAACAGGAACGCCGAAACGCTTCGCCAACTCCTCCATCAGCCCCGTGCAGGCCATGTCCGGGTACCGGTTGAGGTCACCGGCCGCAGCGATCGCACGCTCCATCACGCCCGCGAGCGGGGGATAGGGGTTCTCGTTGGAGGACAGCTTGTACGCCGCCGGGCCGTCGGCGTCGGCGGCCGCGGCCGGCTTCCCTGGCTTGTACGTGGGGATGCCGTCCAGCACCGCGCGCAGCTTGGGGCTCGTCGCGCTCGTACCGCTCGTCTCGCTCACTTAAGGTCCTCCTCGACCGTACGTACCGCCAATACTGCTCACCCTATGAGGATTGGGCGGCCCTGCGAAGGGGCCGCAGAAGTCCGTTCCGGGCGGCGCAACAGACAGGGGGCGCGCCCCTGCCTTCTGCGCGCGCCGGTGGCTCACGCCGTGGCGCGCGTCCCCCGAAGTGGTGAGTTGAGACCTCTCCGAGACCTCGGCCAGATGCCGGACGCACACCACCAGCCGACGGACTCTACGGCCCCACTCCCCCCAATTCCCTTGGCTTTCATGGTCATTGAGCACATTCCCCAGTGCAGAAACGTGCCTGTCAATCCGCGCATATGCGCTGACGCCAACCGGCCCTCTGCGCCCTACTATCGGGTCGCCATGACAGCAGCAGGGAAGCATCAGGTGAGCCGGACCGAGACACCCCGGCGAGGCAGTCGGCCAGGACGTGCGGGCATCCGGGATGTTGCCGCCGCGGCCGGTGTCTCCATCACGACTGTCTCCGACGCCCTCAACGGCAAGGGCCGGCTCCCGGACGCCACCCGCCGCCACGTCCGCGAGGTCGCCGACCGGCTGGGCTACCGCCCGTCCGCAGCGGCCCGAACGCTCCGTACCGGTAAGTCGGGCCTCATCGGCCTGACCGTCACCACGTACGGGGATGAACCTTTCACCTTCACCGAATTCGCGTACTTCGCGGAGATGGCCAGAGCCGCGACCTCGGCCGCGCTCGCCCGCGGCTACGCCCTCGTCATCCTCCCTGCCTCCTCCCGGCACAGCCCCTTCGACGTGTGGCAGAACGTCGCACTCGACGGGACCGTCGTCATCGACCCCTCCGACGACGACCAGGTCGTCACCGAGCTCATGCGCCAGGGTCTGCCCGTCGTCTCCGACGGCCGCCCGTCCGGGGCCCTCCCGGTCACCGCCTGGGTCGACAACGACCACGAGGCCGCCGTACTCGAACTCCTCGACCACCTCGCCGACGCCGGCGCACGCCGCATCGGCCTGCTCACCGGCACCACCACCGACACGTACACCCGGCTCTCCACCACCGCCTATCTGCGCTGGTGCGAGCGCGTCGGACAGGATCCGGTGTACGAGTCCTACCCGGCCCACGACCCGTGCGCGGGCGCCGTCGCAGCCGACCGGCTGCTCGCCCGCCCGGACCGCCCGGATGCCGTGTACGGACTCTTCGACCCCAACGGCACCGACCTGCTGGCCGCCGCCCGCCGCTACGGGCTGCGGGTCCCCGAGGACCTGCTTCTCGTCTGCTGCTCCGAATCGACCGTGTACGCGAGCACCGAACCGCCCATCACGACGCTCTCACTCAAGCCCCGCCGCATCGGCACTGCCGTCGTCCAGCTCCTCATCGACGCCATCGAGGGACTCGACACCGGACAGCCCATCGAGCAGGTGATACCGACCGAACTCATCATCCGTACGTCCTCCCAACGACGCCCCCCGCGCACCACCGTGAGCGCCCCGCGCTCGCCCTCGGGGGACTGACGGGAGGGCCCGTCGGGGCGGCAGCGGAGTGCCGCCCCGAAATCAACACCGGGACCGATCTCCGCAATACGGACGAAACAACCGGTGAACTGGGGGTGTACCCGGATTCACCACCCCTGGTGCCTCACACAGCGCGGGCCGCATTCCTATGATGGGCGCACGACACGGCGGACCACCCGAGACCAGGTGGGGCCCCAAGGTGTACGGCGGTGCGACGGTGGTGGAGGGGTCAATGACTCAGGGGGCCGGTCAGGGACCCGCGGTGCGTACGGCGACGTTGCGGGACTTCCGGGTGCCTCCGTATGCCCAGGCTCCCGTCGCGTCGTACGACACCAAGCAGGCGTTCGAGGCCAAGCAGGCATTCGACAGCAAGCAGGTGCGCGACGCGGAGCAGGCATACGGGCCGGAGCAGAAGCGCGACCTGGAGCAGGTGTACGACTCCGAGCAGGCGTACGACTCCGAGCAGGGGTACGAGGAGGGCGACGAGCCCGACGGCTACACGCCCACTCAGCGCGACCTCCCGGTGATCCGCCGGGAGGACCGCGCCGGTCCGGGCGACACCCAGCGCATCCCGCAGCCCGAATTCGAGGAGCGGCCTGACGGCGAGGGCCTGGGCCCGCTGTTCGTCGTCGGCGACGTGCACGGCTACCTCGTGGAGCTGCTGGACGCCCTGCACGAGCAGGGCCTCATCGACGACGAGGGCCACTGGGCGGCCGGCAACGCCCGTCTCTGGTTCCTCGGCGACTTCACCGACCGCGGCCCGGACGGCATCGGGGTCATCGACCTGGTGATGCGGCTGTCCGCCGAGGCGGCGGCTGCCGGCGGCTACTGCAAGGCCCTGATGGGCAACCACGAACTGCTGCTGCTCGGCGCCCGCAGGTTCGGCGACACCCCCGTCAACTCCGGTGCGGGAACCGCTACCTTCCAGGCGGCCTGGCTGCTCAACGGCGGGCAGAAGCACGACATGGAGCGCCTCCAGGACGTCCACCTCCAGTGGATGGCCCGCCTCGACGCGGTGGCCCTGGAGGACGGGCACCTGCTCACCCACTCCGACACCACCGCCTACCTCGACTACGGCTCCACCATCGAGGACGTCAACGACACGGTGCACGCCATCCTCACGCGTAACGACGCGGACGAGTGCTGGGACGTCTTCCGGAAATTCACCAAGCGTTTCGCGTTCCGTGACGAAGGCGGCTCCGACGCCGTACGGGAACTGCTGGCCGCATATGGCGGCGAGCGCATCGTGCATGGTCACAGCCCCATTCCGTACCTCCTCGGCGAGGTCGGCAACGAGGACTCCGGGGATGGAGAGGGCAGCTCGGGGCCGGTCGTCGAAGGTCCGCACGTCTACGCCGACTCCCTGGCCATCGCCATGGACGGCGGTGTGACCATGGCCGGAAAGCTGCTGGTGGTTCAACTCCCGCTGGGTGACTGAGCGTTACGAGGGCGACCGTGCGCCCGGAGCGCACGCCCCCACCACCGGGCCAATTTCCGCAAACCCCCTGTCACCCCGTGCCGTAACCGCTCTACCATCGGGTTATCCGTAGCAGGCTCTCCTCCGTTTCCGCCCAACCGCCCACCGAAACGGGCAACCCGGCCCTATACGGAGCATCGGGGGATGCACATGAACAGCGCTCCGCACCTGCTGACCGAGGACCGCCCGGAGTTCGAGCGGACCCTCGACGAAGCACTGCGCACCGCGCCCGAACGCCCGGATCTCGCCGCGCTGGGACAGCGGCTGAACAGCGAGCAGTTGCGCACCATGGCGCTCAGCGCCAGCGCGATAATCGCCGCTCACGCGTCGGCCGAGTACGACCACTACGTCAAAACGCGCGAGGAACTGCGCGCACCCGCAGTCCCGACGCCCGGCGCCCTGTTCACACCCGGAGTCGGTGAGAACGCGGAGGCCACCGGTGCGGGGGCGGTCGCCGTCGTCGCCGTCCTCACTCCCGTACTGGCCGGCATCGCCGCCGTGGTACTGCTGCTGGTCGGCTACCTGCTGAGCATGCTCACACCGGAACCGGCCGTCGCCGAAGCGCTGTTGACCGCCGGCTGGGTGTTCGGCGCGCTCACGGTGGCGGGGCTGCTCGGCGCGGCCGTCGGACTGCTTTTCACCGCCCTGCGCAACGGCTCGACCGCTTTCCAGGTCGGCCACCGGGATGCGGGCAGCGAGGAGGTCGACCGGGCCAGGGAAATCTGGAAGGAGGCCCTGCTGGAGCGGGGCGTCGTCCCCTTCCTGCGCGACGCCCTCGCCAATCCGCCCGAGACCGCGCCCGCCGTCCCTGAACCGCCCCGGCAGAACCGCATCCCCGGCCTGGGGTACTCACGGCCCGACTTCGGCAGTCCCAGCGAGCACAGCGGCAACGGCCACAAGACCCGCCCCAGTTACTCCAGCCCGGACTTCTCCAGCCCCGACTACGGCGGCCCGGACCACAAACCGGAATAACCGGAGTGATCCGGAGCCGTCAACTCCGCTGCAAGGGTGCTCAGTCCGCGATCGGCAGACTGTGCCCACCCGGGGGCCACCCCCCGGACCCCCGGCCAGGCCTGCTCAGTCAGCAATCGGCAAATAGACCCGGTTGCCGGCCTCGGCGAACTCCTTGGACTTCTCCGCCATGCCGGCCTCGATCTCCTCCGCCGTCCCCCCGTGCTCACGCCGGATGTCGTGCGAGATCTTCATCGAGCAGAACTTCGGCCCGCACATCGAGCAGAAGTGCGCCGTCTTCGCCGGCTCGGCAGGGAGCGTCTCGTCGTGGAACTCCCGGGCCGTGTCCGGGTCGAGGGCCAGGTTGAACTGGTCCTCCCACCGGAACTCGAACCGGGCGTCGCTCAGCGCGTCGTCCCACTCCTGCGCACCCGGGTGACCCTTGGCGAGGTCCGCCGCATGCGCAGCGATCTTGTACGTGATGACGCCGGTCTTCACGTCGTCCCGGTTGGGCAGCCCCAGGTGCTCCTTGGGGGTCACGTAGCAGAGCATCGCGGTGCCCCACCAGGCGATCATCGCGGCGCCGATGCCGGAGGTGATGTGGTCGTAGGCGGGGGCCACATCGGTCGTCAACGGGCCGAGCGTGTAGAACGGCGCCTCCTCGCAGATCTCCTGCTGAAGGTCGATGTTTTCCTTGATCTTGTGCATCGGGACGTGTCCCGGACCCTCGATCATGGTCTGAACATTGAAACGCTTGGCGATCGTGTTGAGTTCCCCGAGCGTCTTCAACTCTGCGAACTGCGCCTCGTCGTTGGCGTCCGCGATCGAACCGGGCCGCAGCCCGTCGCCCAGCGAGTACGTCACGTCGTAGGCCGCGAGGATCTCGCAGAGCTCCTCGAAGTGCTCGTACAGGAACGACTCCTTGTGGTGCGCCAGGCACCAGGCCGCCATGATCGAGCCTCCGCGCGAGACGATGCCCGTCTTGCGGCGCGCCGTCAGCGGTACGTACGCGAGGCGCACGCCCGCGTGGACGGTCATGTAGTCCACGCCCTGCTCGGCCTGCTCGATGACCGTGTCCTTGTAGACCTCCCAGGTCAGGGCCTCGGCGCGGCCGTCGACCTTCTCCAGGGCCTGGTAGAGCGGGACGGTGCCGATCGGAACGGGCGCGTTGCGCAGGATCCACTCGCGGGTGGTGTGGATGTTGCGGCCGGTGGACAGGTCCATGACCGTGTCGGCACCCCACTTGGTCGCCCAGGTCATCTTGTCCACCTCCTCCTCGATGGAGGAGGTGACCGCGGAGTTGCCGATGTTGGCGTTGACCTTCACCAGGAACCGCTTGCCGATGATCATCGGCTCGATCTCCGGGTGGTTCACGTTCGCGGGCAGCACCGCGCGTCCGGCGGCGATCTCCTCCCGTACGACCTCGGGCGAAACGTTCTCCCGGATCGCCACGTACTCCATCTCCGGGGTGATCTCCCCGCGCCGTGCGTACGCGAGCTGTGTCACCGCCTGCCCGTCGCGGCCCCTGCGGGGCTGGCGGGGGCGGCCGGGGAAGACCGCGTCGAGGTTCCGCAGGCCCCCGCGCGGCGAGGTGTGCTTGATGCCGTCGTCCTCGGGGCGGACCGGGCGGCCCGCGTACTCCTCGGTGTCACCGCGCCCGATGATCCAGTTCTCGCGCAGCGGGGCCAGGCCCCGCCGTACGTCCGTCTCGACCGACGGGTCGGTGTACGGGCCGGACGTGTCGTACAGCGTCACGTCCTTCCCGTTGGTCAGGTGCACCTGACGGACCGGCACCAACATGTCGGGGCGCGATCCTTCGACGTACCCCTTGTGCCAGCCGGGCGTGCGCCCGTCCTGGCCGGAGACAGGCGTGCGTGCATCCATCGTGGTCATGAGACCTACTCCCTACGCCGGCATTACCCGGTAACAGGTTCGGCGGTCGACGCAGCCTCTTCCGTACGTATGTGTACGGAGGTCAGCGCCCTCTCAGCCCGGTGCTCCGAGCTCCCGCGTGTGCAAAGGTGCCCCCACGCTAGCGCCATGCCGGGCGCGCTGAACAGAGGGCCCCCCTCGTTCTTGCGATGATCGGGCGGTGACCCCACCACAGCCACCGTCCCCGCCGACGCCCCCGCAGACCCCGCCACCACCTGCTCATTCGCACGGCCACAGTCACAGTCACGGGCCCGCGGCACCGGTCTCCAAGCACTTGCGCAAGGTGATCGCGGCAGTGCTGATCCCCTTCGCCACCGCGGTACTTGTCGGTCTGGCGATCCTGTGGCCGGGCGGTGCGCCCGCCCACGAACGCACCGGAGTGGGCTTCGACCGGCAGACCGAGCAGGGCAGTGTCGTGAAGGTCGAGACCATCGACTGCAAGGGCGCCAACGTCGCCACGGAGCCGCCACAGCCGCAGTCGCAGACCGCCCCGTCGTCACCCCAGAGCGGCAGCGGCGCCAAGGACTGCAAGAAGGCGACGGTCGAGGTCGTCAGCGGCGCGGACAAGGGCCGCACCTTCGTCGAGATCGTCCAGCCCGGCGCGTCCCGGCAGTTGAAGCAGGGGCAGGGAGTCGTCGTCGCGTACGCCCCGGACGCGCCCCGTGAGCTCCAGTACTCCGTCATCGACGTGAACCGGAAGCTTCCGCTCACCCTGCTCGCCGGGATCTTCGCGCTCGCGGTCGTCGTCGTCGGCCGGCTGAAGGGCGTCATGGCGCTGGTCGCGCTCGTCGCGTCCTTCGCGATCCTGACCCTGTTCATCCTGCCCGCCATCCTCCAGGGGTCGAATCCGCTGGTCGTGGCGGTGGTCGGGGCCAGCGCCATCATGCTGATCGCGCTCTACGCCTGCCACGGGCTCACCGCGCGCACCTCCGTCGCCGTCCTCGGCACCCTCATCTCGCTGCTGCTGATCGGGCTGCTCGGCTCGCTGTTCATCGGATGGGCGTTCCTGTCCGGCAACATCGACGACAACACCGGCCTCATCCACTCCCTCTACCCCTCCATCGACATGAGCGGCCTGCTCCTCGCGGGCGTCATCATCGGCTCGCTCGGCGTCCTCGACGACGTGACGGTCACCCAGACCTCCGCTGTCTGGGAGCTGCACCAGGCCGACCCGACGATGGGCCCGCGCGCCCTGTACCGGGCGGCCATCCGCATCGGCCGCGACCACATCGCCTCGGTCGTCAACACCCTCGTCCTCGCCTACGCGGGCGCCGCCCTCCCCCTGCTGCTGCTGTTCTCCATCGCCCAGAGCAGCGTCGGTACGGTCGCCAACAGTGAGCTTGTCGCGGAGGAGATCGTCCGCACCCTGGTCGGCTCGATCGGGCTGGTCGCCTCGGTCCCGGTGACCACCGCACTCGCCGCCCTGGTCGTCTCCGCCGACCGCTCGGGTTCCGCTTCCGGCAAGGCGCCGGTACGCACCGGCCGCGGTCGGCGCCGCAAGGGCTGAGACGGCCGGGGGCACATGACGGAGCGGCGGCCGGGTCTCCCCTGCCGCCGCTCCGTGTCGTCGCCGGGCGCACTCTCAGCCCGCCTTCTGCCACCGCGTTCTCAACCCGCGTTCTCCTCCGCCAGGATGCGGCCCAGCTCACCCTCCAGGCATCCGGCATAGTCACTCTGCGTGTGCTCCTGGCCGAGTGGTACGAGCTTGTCGGTGCGGTCCAGGAACGCCACGAGCGGCGCCGCGCTCGCCCTGAACAGCGCGCGGTCACCTCCGACCTGAAGCCTGATGTAGACGTCGGCGAGTTCGTCGGGGTCGCTCGGCGAGATGTGCACATCGCCCTCACCACAGGGCTCATTGATTCCGTCGACCAGCAGCTCGCGGCTAAAAGCCCAGTTCACAGGCGCATCGCCGGGCAAATGGAAGGTCAGTCGGATCGCATAGGGATCCTTCGACTGGTACATGAGCTCCACCGGAATACGAAAGGAGAGCTCCTCCGAGACGAGGAAGCTCATCATGACCTCTGCCTGAACCGACTCGCGCATCGCCAACCCTGCCGTAGTAGAAGTGGCCGGAACGATCCCCTCCGGCCCTCTTGACGCCATCGTGCTGGAAGCACTAGCAGATCACAAGGAGTGAGTTTTCAGATACTGATAGAGAACATGAGCGAACGGACCACCTCACCGACTTCGCTGCGCAGATGTTCGATAGCGGGCTCCAATCGGGCCTCCTGTGCGAGGGGTACGGAGATCGCCATCACCGCGGCCGTCTGCCCGATCGTGATCGGCACCGCCGCGCATGCCGTCCCGAGCCCGTACTCCTGACATTCCCGCACGGTCTGCATCCGCTCGATCGCCGCCAGCCGCTCCAGCAGGGTGGCGCCGTCCCGCACCGTGTAGGGCGTGATGGCCTCGACGGGGTGCCGGTCGAGGTGGTCGCGGCGGGTCCCGGTGTCCAGCTGGGAGAGCAGGCACTGGCCGATCGCGTGCGCATGGGCCGTCTCGCGGAAGTCGGCCCACTCCTCGACGGCGGGATGAGCGGGGCTCTGGGCGAGGGCCGTCAGTTCGACCTCGCCGTCGCGGTAGACCGCGAAGTACACGGCGACGCCGAGCGTGTCGCGCCAGCGCTCCATCGTCTCGGTGATCGTTTCGCGGCGGAGCCGCCCGGCATCCCTGGCCTCCCCACTGTCCCCAGTACCCCCGGCGCCTCCGGCGCCCTCGCGCCCGAGCCGCCCCGCTGCGGCCCCGAGCACGAAAACACCCTGCTCACGACGGAGGTATCCCTCGTGGGTCAGGGTGCGCAGCAGGTGGTAGGCGGTGGGCAGCGGCAGACCCGCCTCGCGGGCGAGCTGCTTTGCGGGGGCGCCGTCGGCGTGGTCGCTGACGGCTTCGAGGAGGCGCAGGGCGCGCTGTACCGAGCCGATCAGGGTGGGGGCGGGGGTGGACGTGGGAGTGGAACCGGAGCCGGCTCCGGGGGCAGCCGGTGCGGAGGCGGGCACGGCAGGTGCGGGTGCGGGTGCGGCAGATGCAGGTGCAGGTGCGGCAGGTGCAGATGCGGGTGCGGCGGTCTGCCGGGCCGTGGGCTGGGTCGTGGCCATGGGGCACTCCCGGGGTCCCGAGGGGATATGCGGTCGCCGGGGAGCGGGAGTCCCGGGTGACGGCAGCGGTTTTTCACCCTAACTGCCTTGCCCGGGGCCTCAATTGCTTTCACGTGTCAGATTCCCCCCGGCGGGCTAACGCCCGCACGGGAAACCAGTGCCTACCAACCGCTGCGCGAGGAGTCGCCCGACGAGGACGACTTGAAGCGCCGTACGAGGTAGATCAGTCCGCCGACCAGTGCCACCAGCACCAGCAGCTTGAAGAGCAGGCCGATCAGTGTGCCGATCGCGGTCAGGATCGCGCCGCCGAACACCAGCAGGACGAGGGCCGGTATCGCCACCCACTTCACCCAGCCCGGCAGGCTCGCGAACATCTCTCGTGCAGCCATCTTCTTGCCTTCCTTCGGTCCGGTTCCTACCGGATCTGCGGTGTTTCCCTGCCTCCGATGCTAGGCGGCGGGCCACCCCGAGCGGGGGCCGCACAGCCCTTGAAGACCCCTGATCCGCCCCCTAGGGAACCCCGGGCCCCGGCTGGGGTTGTTTCACGTGAAACACCCCCAGCCGGATATGCGCTCAGCTCTCCGGCGGGGAGAAGACGACCAGCACCCGCAGGTCCTCCGAGATGTGGTGGAACTTGTGCGCCGTCCCGGCCGGCACGTAGACCACGCTGCCCCGCGCGATCTGCGACGTCTCCATGCCCACCGTGATGGCCGCCCGACCGCTCACCACGAAGTAGATCTCGTCCTCGCTGTGCGGCTGCTGCGGGTCGGTGTCGCCCGCGTCGAGCGCGTACAGGCCCGCCGACATGTTCCTCTCCTTGAGGAACTGCAGATACGCGCCGTCGTTCGCGGCACGCTCCGCCTCCAGCTCGTCCAGTCGGAATGCCTTCATGCCCACTTGCTCCTCGCCGCACGCCGACGCCGTGCCACTCCGGCAGCGTCCGCACTGTTTTCCCCGATCATGTCTGCCACGATCAGACACATGATGAATTTTGCAGTCAAGACGATCGCCAACGCGGTCGCCCTCTGGGTAGCCGTCTGGCTCGTTCAGGACATCACCCTCACCGGCGACAGCACCGGCCGCAAGGTGGGCACGCTCATCGTCGTAGCCCTGCTCTTCGGGCTGGTGAACTTCCTGGTCAAGCCGGTGGTGAAGCTCCTGTCCTTCCCGCTGTTCGTGCTCACGCTCGGCCTGTTCACGCTCGTGGTGAACGCACTGATGCTGCTGCTGACGTCATGGCTGGCCGACAAGTTCGACCTCGCCTTCCACGTCGACGGCTTCTGGACCGCCGTGCTCGGCGCCCTCATCATCAGCGTCGTCTCCTGGGCGCTGAACATGCTGCTCCCCGACGGAAGGGACTGATCCAAGTGCCGATATCCGACGAGGACGGCGACGGCACCCGGTCCGTCCGGGCCGGGCTGCCGGACCCCGTGGCGTACGAACCGACCCTCCCGGGGCCGGTGTTCGCCGCCCACTTCCATCTCCCGGGCGAGCCGAAGGGCCCGTACACCTACGGCCGCGACGAGAACCCCACCTGGACCCATCTGGAGCGGGCGATCGGCGAGCTGGAGGACCCCGGTGGCGCCGCACACACGGTCGTCTTCGCCTCCGGGATGGCCGCGATCTCCGCCGTACTCCTCTCGCAGGCGAAGGCCGGGGACACCGTCGTCCTCCCCGACGACGGCTACCAGGCGCTGCCACTGGTGCGCGAGCAGCTGGAGGCGTACGGGGTGAGCGTGCGCACCGCGCCCACCGCGGGGGACGCGCAGCTCGCCGAGCTGGCCGGGGCGCGGCTGCTGTGGATCGAGTCCCCGTCCAACCCGGGGCTCGACGTCTGCGACATACGCCGGCTCGTCGACGCCGCGCACGAGGGCAACACCCTGGTCGCCGTCGACAACACCCTCGCCACCCCGCTCGGGCAGCGCCCGCTCGACCTGGGCGCCGACTTCTCGGTGGCCAGCGGCACCAAGGGCCTCACCGGCCACGGCGACCTGCTGCTCGGGTACGTGACCTGCCGCGACGCCGAACTCGCGGCGCGGGTACGGCGCTGGCGCAAGGTCGTCGGCGCGATCCCCGGCCCCATGGAGGCCTGGCTCGCGCACCGGTCCCTGGCCACCCTGCAGCTGCGGGCCGACCGGCAGGGCGCGAGCGCCCTGGTGCTGGCGACGGCGCTGCACGGCCACCCGTACGTGACCGGCCTCCGCTACCCGGGGCTGCCCGAGGACCCGTCGTACGCGATCGCATCGCGGCAGATGCGGCGCTTCGGGTGCGTGGTGTCCTTCACCCTGCCCGACAAGGCGTTCGCGGAGCGGTTCCTGGAGGAACTGCGGCTGGTCGACGACGCGACGAGCTTCGGCGGCGTACGGTCCACGGCCGAGCGACGCGGGCGGTGGGGCGGCGACGCCGTGCCGGAGGGATTCATCCGGCTGTCGGTGGGCGCTGAGGACGTGGACGACCTGACCGTCGACGTGCTGCGGGCTCTGGAAGCAGCCGGCGGACCACTGGATGCGGCAGCCGGATAAGTAGCTTTGCGTAGCCGCATGGCGTAGGACGGGCGGTCCGAGCCTCCCCCCTCGTGGCTCGGACCGCCCCGGTTCTGCGCGCGAAGAACCGCCTGCACAAGGCTAGTTGACTCTGCGTCAGTGTCCAATCACGCTAGCGACAGAGACCTATCGACATATTTATACTGCGTCTTCGGGGACACCGGCGGGGACCGGACCACGGTTCCTGGACGGCGGGACCAGAAGGCGGACGGCCGCCCCTGGACCTGCCCGCCCGGACACCGCGCAACGCGGAAGGCATGACATGGATCTGGCCCTGCTGCGCACCTTCGTGACCGTCCACCGGGCCGGGTCGTTCACCCGGGCGGCCGCTCTCCTCGGGCTGTCCCAGCCCGCCGTCACCGGCCAGATACGCACGCTGGAGCGGCAGTTGGGCCGCCCGCTGTTCCTGCGCAGGGCCCGCGGCGTCACCCCCACCGCCATCGGGGACGAGCTCGCCCACCGCGCCGCCCCGCACCTCGACGCCCTCGTCGAGATCACCGAGACCGGCCTCGACGACCAGTCCGGCGTACGCACCCTCCACCTGGCCGGGCCGCCGGAGTTCACCTCTCTGCGCGCCCTGCCCGCCCTGTCCCCGCTCACCGCGCACGGCCTGGCGCTGCGCGTCTCCTTCGGCAGCGCCGAGGAGACCCTGGAGGGTCTCGCCGCCGGCCACCACGACCTGGCCATCACCACCGACCGGCCGCGCGGCGGACTCCTCAGCGCCACCGCCCTCTGCGACGAGGAGCACGTCCTGGTCGCCGCCCCCCGCTGGGCCAAGCACCTCACCCCGGAACTCCTGGCCGACAAAGGGGCCGTCGTCCTGGAGCACCTCCCCGTCGTCGAGGTGCACGAGAGCCTGCCGCTCGTCGCCCGCTACTGGGCCGCCGTTTTCGACACCCCGCCCGCCGCCGCCGGCACCGTCATCGCCCCCGACCTGCGTGCCGTCCTGCAGGCCACCACCGCCGGTGCGGGTCTCGCCGTACTGCCCCGCTATCTGTGCGAGGACGAGCTCGCACGGGGGGACGTGGTGGCCCTGTACGACCCCGCGGTGCCCCCGCTGCGCACCTACTTCCTCGCCGTACGCACCGGCACGCTCTCCCAGCCGCACCTGGCGCGGGCGCACGAATGGCTGCTGCGCGCCGCCGGTGACTGGGGCTGAACGAGAGCCGACAGGTGCCCGGGAGTTTCGGGAAGGCTCCGGCGGGCCACGTTATTGCCATGACCGAACGTCCCGTGGTCAAGCGCACCGCACGCGCCGTCCTCCTCGACGGCGACCACCTCGTCCTCATCAAACGCACCAAGCCCGGGGTCGACCCGTACTGGGTGACCCCCGGCGGGGGAGTCGAACCCGAGGACCACACCGTCGTCGACGCCCTGCACCGGGAGGTGGACGAGGAGCTCGGCGCGAAGATCACCGACGTGGTGCCCTGCTTCGTCGACACCGTCGAGCACATCGCGGGCAACGCGGGTGCGGGCGTCAAGGTGCAGCACTTCTTCGTCTGCCGGCTCGCATCCATGGACCCCGCGCTGCGGCACGGCCCGGAGGTGGACGAACCGCTCGGCGACTACGAGATCGTCCGCGTGCCCTTCAGCCGGGTCGGCATCGCCGCCGTCCACCTCGTACCGCTGTCGCTGCGGCACTATCTGGACGGCAACATCGAGGGCGTGCGGGCGCTGCTCGCCCCCGACCTGGGATAGGAGCGGGGCTCGGGCCCGCCCCGGTCGCTCGCCCCGGCCTGGTCACGCGTCCCGGCCCGGTCGCCCGCCCCGTCCTAGTCGGCCGCCGCGACGAGCTCCTCGATGGAGTCGTGGCGTATCCGGCTGCCCGGTATGCCGACCGTGCGCAGCGCGTCCAGGCCGCTGCGGATCATGCCGGGCGGGCCCGACAGATAGGCGTCGTACGCGTTCCAGGGCCCGAACTGCCGTACCGCGTCCGGGAACTGGGCCCGGTCGTCGACCACCGGGCGCACCGACAGCCACGAGTGGGACTTCTGCAGGCGCAGCATCGTGTCGATGTCGTACAGGTCGTAGTCGGTGCGCGCCCCGTAGAACACCTCGACCGGCCGCCGCGCCCCGTGCTGGGCGACGTCCTCCACCAGCGCCTTGATGGGGGCGATGCCGGTGCCGCCGCCGATGCACAGCAGCCCGCTGTCGGTGGTGTGGTCGACGGTCATCGAGCCGGACGGCGGGCCCAGGCGCAGCACGTCGCCGGGGCGGGCCCGGTGCACCAGCGCGTTCGACACCCAGCCCGCCGGGACCGCCTTCACGTGCAAGGTCAGCAGCCCGTCCGCACGCGGGGCCGCAGCGAACGAGTAGTGCCGCCATATCCGCGGCCACCACGGCGTCTCCAGGCTGGTGTACTGCCCGGCCAGGAAGGGGTACGGCTGGTCCGGGCGCAGCGTGACGACGGCTATGTCGGAGGTGCGCAGGTCGTGCGCGACGACCTCGGCGTGCCACCACGCGGGGGAGCGCAGCTCGCTCTCCGCCGCCGCGTCGATCATGACCTGCGAGATCTTCGTGTACGTACGCACCCAGGCCGCCTCGGTCTCCGGGTCCCAGACCGCCTCCGCGTACCGGGCCAGCGCCCCGATCAGGGCCTCGCCGACCGCCGGGTAGTGCGCGGGCTGCGTGCCGTACTTGCGGTGGCCCGATCCGAGATTTCGCAGGTACTCCACCAGCACGTCCGGGGTGTCCATGTGCTCGGCAGCCGTGAGCAGCGCCTTGAACAGCCGGTCGCGCTGGGTGTCCATCGCGGGCGGGAACAGCGGGCGCAGGTCGGGGTACCGGATGAACAGCAGCGCGTAGAAGTACGAGGTCGCCCGGTCAGCGACGGGCTCGACCGCCGCCAGCGTGCGACGGACCCGGAGCGCGTCGGGGGAGGGCTGGGCAGCCGGAGGGGAGGACGTCTCCCCGGGGCCTGGCGGAGGGGAGGGCGTCTCCCCGGGCTCTGCCGGAGGCGTGGGGGTGAACCAGCCGTTGCCCACATCGGGGGCGCCGTTGCCCTCGGCGCCGTTGTTCCCGGCTGTGGTGGTCGGAGCGTCCATTGTGTGCCTCGCCTCGAACGTCATGTGGTCGCGCTTCTCCCTCATTGAGAGCAAGGCGGAAAAGGCTGCGCGTCGGCCGCAGTTCCCGTCGCCGCAGCGTGTCAGCCCGTCCTTCGAAACGGGCCAAGACCGGGAAGTCCTGGTTTCCGATCTCTCCTTACCTCTAGGCTGCTTTCGCCCCATGCCTGTGACCCCGCGGTCTGTGGCAGCGCATTCCCAGGAACGCGGGCACCATTCCTTCCGGGCCCCTGCACGAGCTCGGACGCGATGTTTCACGTGAAACAGCTTCCGTTAAAGCGCTGGACGAACGCTCTGCGCGTACACCAGCCTGGCGACCATGCCCACGCCCCTCACCGAACTCCCCGTCCGCCGCCTGACGCTGCAGGACCTCACCGCCTGCGCCGACCTCGGCGAGGACCGGGACTGGCCCCGTACGGAACACAAATGGGGCCTGCTGCTCACCGCGGGCACCGGCTACGGCATCGACGACCCGGAGGCCCCCGACGGCAAGGGCCTGATCGCCGCCTGCACTCTCACCTCGTACGGCACGGGTGCACCGCACGACCCCTCGTACGCCGTGATCGGCATGGTCCTGGTCGCCGAGCGGTACGGCCGGCAGGGGATCGGCCGCCGGCTGATCCGGCACGCCCTGGCCGAGGCGGGCCGGGCCCAGGTCGCCCTGTCCGCCGGCCCGGCCGGACAGGGACTGTACGAACAGCTGGGCTTCACCGTCGCGAGCAGCGCCGAAATGCTCCGCGGCCACTTCCGCCCCTCGGGCCCGCCGCCCTCGGTCGCCACCCGGCCGGCCACCCCCGGCGACCTCGCCGCGATCATCCGGATGGACATCGAGGTGTTCGGCCACGACCGCACCGCCATGCTCGCGAGGCTGCCCGCCTTCGCGGACCAGCTCCGCGTAGCCGAGGACCAGGACGGCCTCCTCGGCTACGCCGCCGCCTGGCCGGACCGTGACGCCCACACCGTGGGCCCGCTGATCGCCCAGGACACGGAGACCGCGAAAGCACTGGTCGCTTCCCTCGCCACCGGCACCGACCGCCCCCTGCGCATCGACGTCGACGTACGTCACGAAGAACTGCGCGGCTGGCTGAGCGCCCATGGTCTGGCCCCGGTCCTCTTCAACACGGTGATGTCGTACGGCGCCCCCGCGCTTCCGGGCGACTTCCGCCGCCATTTCGCCCCACTGGCGACCGCGACGGGCTGACGGCCGCACGGCGGCGCCCGTCGGCATGCGTACAGACGGAGGCGGAAACGCAGACACATAGGCAGACGGGGACGGGGACGGGGCGAGACTAATTGCACGCGCGGGATATTGCGGCCGTCGCCTATCCTGGAAGGCGGGCCGCACCCCCTGCCGCCCGCTCCGCCCGCAGGAGCCGCCCGCTCCGCCCATCTCACAAGGGGACGAGGAGACACCGGATGACCGCGACCGACCCCGCACTCACTGCCCTCGCCCAGGGCTGGTGCGCCCTCTCCCTGCTGCACAGCCGCATCGAGGCCCACATCGAGAAGGCCCTCCAGGCCCGCCACGACCTCAGCGTCCGCGAGTACTCACTCCTCGACGTCCTCAGCCGCCAGCACAACGGACCCGGCGGCCACCTCCAGATGCGCCAGGTATCCGAAGCCGTCCTCCTCAGCCAGAGCGCCACCACCCGCCTGGTCACCCGCCTCGAAGACCGCGGCCTGCTCACCCGGTACCTCTGCACCACCGACCGCCGCGGCATCTACACCGATGTCACCGACACCGGCCACACTCTCCTCACCCAGGCCCGCCCCACCAACGACACCGCCCTGCGTGAAGCCCTCGACGCCGCCGCCGAGAACCCTGAACTCGCCCCCCTGGTACGCACAGTGGAAGAGCTGCGCACCCCGGCCTGACCTGCGTAACCTTCGCCCATGACCTCTCAGAACAACCGGACGATCGATCCGGCGGACGCCCCGGCACACAGCCCGGCGGACGGCCTGGTGATACGTCCGACGACCGAAGCCGACCTGCCCGCGATCGTCGCGATGCTCGCCGACGACCCGCTCGGCGCACAGCGCGAGTCCCCCGACGACCTCACCCCGTACATCGACGCCCTGAAGCGCCTCGACGCCGATCCGAACCAGCTCGTCGTCGTCGCCGAACGCGCCGGCCGCGTCGTCGGCACCCTCCAGCTCACCCTGATCCCCGGCCTGTCCCGCAAGGGCTCCACCCGCTCGGTCGTCGAGGCCGTGCGCGTCCACGCGGACGAGCGGGGCAGCGGCCTCGGCACCCGCTTCATGGAGTGGGCGGTCGAGGAATCCCGCGCCCGGGGCTGCCAGCTGGTGCAGCTCACCTCCGACGTCAGCCGGAAGGAAGCCCACCGCTTCTACGAGCGGCTCGGCTTCACCGCCTCCCACGTGGGCTTCAAGCTCCAGCTCTGACACGTCCGACAAGGGAACGGGAGCCGCCCGCCCTACGCGCTCCCGTCCCTCAACCAGCCCCCGCAGCAAGCGAACCGGGCCCGACACCGCGAGAAAAAGTCGCGGCGTCGGGCCCTTCGCGCGCCTTACCCGACCCCCCGCCACCCGCGCGCGTCCACACCGCCCGGAACCGGCGCCTGAGGCTCGTACGCCTCTCGCGTGAAGACGAACGACGCCAGGTCGAGATGGCTCACCGACCCGTCCTCCGGCCGCCGCACCACCCGCAGCATCTCCCCCGCGTAGTACCCGTCGAGCCCGACCCAGGTCCCGTCCGGCCTCGCCAGGAAGCGCGAGCCGCGCCCCGCGCCGCCGTCCAGCCGCGCCAGCGAAAGCCCTCGATCGGCCAGCAGCCGCAGACCGTGGGAGAGCGTTCCCCAGTACCAGGCCCCGGTCAGCCCCAGCAGTTCCTGGTCCACCTCGGCCTCCGGCAGCGGACGCCACTCCTCCGCAATACCCGGCTCCGCCTCGGCCACCAGGCATACGAGCTCCGCCGCCAGCGCCCCCGCCTGCAGCCCGGACGTCGCGTTGGTCAGCGCGGAAGCTGCTACTCCGTCCGCCACGCTCACCCACAGACCGGCCACGAAGCCGGGCAACGAGCCGCCGTGTCCCACCAGTTCACGCCCGCCGACGTTGATCACCTGCAGCCCGAGCCCGTACGTACCCGCCCAGCCCCCGGCCTCCAGCGGTGCCGCCGGCGTCCGCATCTCCCGTACGGAATCCGCGCTCAGCACCCGCTCGTCCCCCGCAGCCAGGAAGGCGCCGAACCGGCACAGGTCCCCGGCCGTCGACCACAGCTGCCCCGCAGACGCCATCAGTCCCAGGTCCACCACCGGTTCCGGAAGCAGTACGTCCGCCCAGGGGTGCACCGCCCACCCCTCCGCGTACGGCGCCTGCGGCTGCGCACTCGTCCGTGTCAGCCCCAGCGGCTCCGTGATCTCCCGCCGCACCGCCTCCGCCCACGGCACTCCGCGCACCGCCTCGACGAGCGAACCGAGCAGCGTGTAACCGGGGTTGGAGTAGTGGTGCACCCGCCCGACCGGATGCGGACGTGCCTCTTCCGCCCCTACGTCGCCCAGGACGTCGGCCAACTCGGGGCGCAGGTCACCGGGCGTACGCTCCCACCACGGACCGGGTGTCTCGGCCGCCAGACCGCTGGTGTGACCGAGCAGTTGGAAGATCGTGGCGTCGCCCGCGCCCGTGTCCGGCACGTACTTCTCCAGCGGGTCCGCGAGATCCAGCAGCCCCTCGTCGCGCAGCCGCATCACCAGCACCGCGGTGAACGTCTTGGTGATCGACCCGATCCGGTACTGCGTCTCCACATCCGCCGTCCGGCCGGTCGCCGACGCCCCGCGCGCACCGCTCCACACCACCTGCCCCTCCCGTTGCACGGCCGCCACCAGGGAGGGCGCCCGGCCGGCGGCCTGAGCGGCGGCGACGCTGTGCAGCAGAGCACGGCGGGTGGTGGGCAAGAGATCAAGAACGTCGGGGGCTGTGTTCGTACGAGTGGTCATACGCAACAACTACCTCTCCGCGCACTCCTCGTCGAACACATTCGACAGCACCCCTATCGCCCGCTCCAGCAGCATCTGCTCCCCCTCCGGCAACCACCGCCCCGCATGCACCATCCGCAGCACCAGTACGAGCCGTTCCCGGTCAGCCGCCGTCCCCAGATTGCCCAGGTGGGCGGGGAGCACCAGCCCCAGCGCCTTGAGCTCCGCCCGCGCACACCACAGCGTCACCAGCTCGTCCAGCGGACCGCCTGCCCCACCCGCCGGACTCCCTGCGTCCGTCTCCGCTGCCGCTGCTGCCTCCGACCGCAGCCCCTCCGCGATCGCGAACCGCATCCAGTCCCGGTACTCCCCCTCCGGCACCGTGTCGACGTGCGCCGCCGCCCGCGCACAGTGCTCGTGCGCCAGACCTCCGTCACCCAACTCGCCGTACGACTTGGCCATGTTGAGGTGCAGTGACGCGTAGAAGCCCGCGACCCGCGCGTCCCCCACCCGGTCCGCCCGCTCCAGGCACTCGCGGTTCCACCGCAGCGTCTCCTCGGGTGACGACTGCTGCCGCGCCAGGTAGTGCGCGGCCACGCAGGCGTCGTAGTCGTCACCGGCGCTCTCCCACGCCCGCACGAAGAGCCGGCCCGCCTCATCGGCCCGCCCCTCCGCTTCCGCCTGCATTCCCCGCACGCACAGCAGCACTACCGGATTCTCCACGTCCACAGCCCTCACCAGCCCTTTCGTCGCCGTCCTGGTCGCCCTCGTCCTTCACCGGCATCACCAGCGTCGTAAAGCTCCCCTGGTCCGCCGACCGCACCACCACCGGTTCCACCGCCGACGCGATCTCCAGGAGTACGTCAGGTCCGACCCCGACATCGAGCGCCTGAAGCAGCACCTCCGCATCGAACGCCACCCGCACCGCCCCCGGCCCGGCGCCGACCGCACCCAGCACCACCGCGCGCAGTACCACCGCGCGCAGCACCTCCCGTCGGCCCGCGCCCCGCACCTCGCAGACCAACTCCCCCTCCGCACCGGATGTGAGCACCACAGGACCGCCCCCACCTGCAAGAACGCCCCGCAGCGCGGCCCTCTCGACGATCACCCGGTGACGTACATCGGAAAGACCGTCCAGCACCATCCGGTACTGCGGAAACTCCCCGCCCGTATACGGCGCCACCTCTCGCCACTGACCGGCCTCACCCACCTCACTGGCACCAACGGCCTCCCCGGCCACCCGGGCCCGCGCACTGCGCCCGCCACCACCGGTCTCCCACTCGACCTCGGCCGCCCGCAGCGCCCACGCCCCGACCTCACGGAGCTCCTCCGCGCCCACCAGCACCCGGCCAGGGCCACCCCCTGTCGCCGTGGCCCTCAACACCCGTACGACAAGCCGGTAGCGGTCCGTCGCCACCAGCCGCACCTCGTCCGCCTCCCCGTCCCCACCCCCGTCCCACTCGACCAGTACGCACCCGAGCACCGGGAACTCTTCCCGCAGCGTCCCCGTAGCAACCGCCGGCACCACCTGCCGCACCGCGCTCGCCAGTTCGGCACCACCCAACCGAACGGAGGCCACCCCTCCACCCGCCGGGCCCCCGACAACCGGAGTGCTGGCCTCCGCCACCGCCGGCAGCCCCCGCAGAATCTCCTCGATCAGCGCTCCCGCCGCCCGAGCCACGTCCCGGGTCCGCCGCGCATGGCCCAGCAGCACCTCCCGCGCGTCGTCCGGCGCACCGTCCAGCACCACCGCCGCGTCCACCAGCGGCACCCCGGCCTCCCGGAGCCGCCGCACCAGCACCGCGCGCCCCACCTGCCCCGGCGCGTAGAACCGGTAGCCCGTACTTCCGTCCACCCGCTCGGGGCGCAACACACCGCAGTCGTCGTAGAACCGCAGCGCGCTCGGCGCCAGTCCCACCCGCCGCGCGAACGCGCCGATGCTCAGCAGCGCCGCGGAACCGCCGACACCCGCTTCCGTCTCTCCCATGAGCGCGATTGTCGACGTTCAAGCCACCTGAAGGTCAATTCCCCCAGGTCAGAGCGGTCCACACGCAAGAAGAGGGCCGACGCCACATCAGGCGCCGACCCTCCTCCTCACTCAGTCCCTCGACTACCCCTGAGCGACCGGCCGGTACGTGCACACATGCACTCCCGCCTCACTGGTCACCGTCGAAACCAGCTCCAGCGGCCGCAGCCCGCCGTCGGCCGGGAAGATCGACTTCCCGCCGCCGAGCAGCACCGGCATGACTATCAGCCGCAGCTCGTCGGCCAGGCCCTCGCTCAGCAGCGTGCGCACGAGCGCGGAGCTCCCCATGACCACAAGGTCCCCGCCCTCGGACTCACGCAGCTCCCTGATGCGGGCGACTGCCTCGTCACCGGGTACGAGCCTGCTGTTCTCCCAGGTCAGGTCGGACTTGCCCAGCGTCCGCGAAACGACGTACTTGGGCAGGGAGTTCATCCGGTCGGCGAACGGGTCGCCCGCCCGCTCCGGCCACGCCCCCGCCATCGTCTGCCACGTACGACGCCCGAACAGCAGCCCCTCGGCCTTGCTCAGCGCGCAGTCGAAGGCGCCGCCCACCACCTCCGGGTCGAAGAACGGGTGCGACCAGCCACCGTGCGCGAATCCGCCGTCCTCGTCCTCCCCGGGGCCGCCCGGCGCCTGCACGACGCCGTCCAGGCTGATGAACTCACTGATGACGATGCGCATGGTCCCGACCCTCTTCCGCTGCTGGGTGGTTACGGCAATGGAGACTGCCGCGCCGCCCCGGAATCATCGCCCACCCAGCGCCCAGCAACGGTGATCCACATCACGCACCGCGCAGCACCCGCACACCCATATGGGCCATCTCCGGCGGTAACGACCAGCTGACCGTACTTACCGTCTGAGGGCGGTCGCGGCCGGTCCGCGCCGGGCGAGTGAAGCGGCCGGTCCGCGCCGGGCGAGTGAAGCGGGAACAGAGAGCACGAGGCATTCATGGATCCGGTGACGGACTCCCTCCACGAACTCCACAGGCGCATCAGCGCACTGAAGGGCGGCGAAGTCGCCTCCTACATTCCGAAGCTCGCCCAGGCCGACCCGGACGACTTCGGGATCGCCCTCACCAGCATGGCCGGCCACCGCTACCAGGCCGGGAAGGCCGACACCCACTTCAGCATCCAGTCGGTCTCCAAGCCCTTCGTCTACGCCCTGGCCCTGACCGACCTGGGGCCCGACGAGATGCTCGGACGCGTCGGCGCCGAGCCCAGCGGCGAAGCCTTCAACGCCATCAGCCTGGAGCCGGGCACCGGCCGGCCGGCCAACCCGATGGTCAACGCCGGGGCCATCGCCACCACTGCCCTGGTCAAGGCAGCCGACCCCGCAGAGCGGTCCGCCCGCATCCTGGACTGGCTGTCGGCGTTCGCCGGCCGCCGCCTCGACTACGACGAGGACGTGTACGCCTCCGAGTCCGAGAGCGGCGATCGCAACCGCGCACTGGCTTATCTGATGCGCTCGGCCGGATCGCTGGACGACGACCCCCACTCCGTGACCGACACCTACTTCCGCCAGTGCTCCGTCCGGGTCACCGCGGCCGACCTGGCGGTCATGGCCGCGACCCTGGCCAAGGGCGGCCTCAACCCGGTCACCGGCGAACGCGTCGTGACCCAGGACGTCGCGGTGCGGACCCTGGCGATCATGGCCACCTGCGGCATGTACGACGGCGCCGGGCAGTGGCTGCTCAACGTCGGGCTGCCTGCCAAGAGCGGCGTCGCCGGCGGGCTGATCGCGTGCAGTCCCGGCCGTTTCGGCGTCGCGCTCTACAGCCCGCCACTGGACGCGGAAGGCAACTCCGTACGGGGCGTGGCCGCCCTCACCGAGATGTCCGAACGGTTCGCGCTCCACCTCATGCACGCCCCGGTGCACCTGACGGCCACCGTCACCGACACCGTGCACGCAGCGCGGTCTTCGCGTGTGCGCGATCCCGGACAGGCCGCAGCCCTGGACCGCGACCGGCGGCGCATCGCCGTCGTCGGCGCCCAGGGCGATCTGGAGTTCACCGAGACCGAACAGCTCTTGAATGCCGTGGCGCACGCCACCCCCGCCACACCCGGCGGGCTGGTCCTGGACCTCACGGCAGTCACCGCCATCAGCCCCGGCCCCGCCACGATGCTCACCGCCACCCTGGCGGACCTCGAGAAACGGGGCCACCGGGTCGCCGTCGCTCTCCAGAAACCGTTCCTGGACGACAACGACGGCCACCCCGGCTCCTGGACTGCCACCCGCGACGACGCCGTGGCCTGGTGCGAAGACCGGTTCCTCGACGGCGAATGAGCCACCGAGCACGAGGACTGCATACGAGATACGAGCTCAGATCGCGCACCGATGAGTTTCCCGCGGCGCGCCGGTCTGTCCACATGGGAGCGACTCACGGAAGGCTGCCGCCATGCGGAAACTGATCTTCGGCATGAACCTGACCCTGGACGGCTACATCGCCGCGCCCGGCGACGACATCGGCTGGAGCGTGCCGAGCGACGAGCTGTTCCAGTTCTGGTCCGACCAGTTGCAGGCGACCGACCTGTCGCTCTACGGGCGCAAGCTGTGGCAGACGATGAGCTCCTACTGGCCGACCGGCGACCAGCAGCCGGGCGCCACCCCGGCGGAGATCGAGTTCGCGCACCGCTGGCGGGACATGTCGAAGGTGGTGTTCTCCTCGACGATCGACAAGGTCGACTGGACCACCCGCCTGGTCACCGGCGACGCGGTCGCCGAGATCACCCGGCTCAAGGCCGAGGACGGCGGCCCGATGGACATCGGCGGCGCGACGCTCGCCGGGGCGGCCATGCGGGCCGGGCTGATCGACGAGTACGTGCTGGCCACCGCGCCGGTCCTGGTGGGCGGCGGCACGCCGTTCTTCACCGCGCTGGACAGCTGGGTGAACCTGAACCTGGTGGAGACGCGCACGCTTCCCTGCGGCGTGATCCTGACCAGGTACGAGACGAGGCGCTGAGCGCCCGTCACGCGACTCGACTGCTGACGGGCACTCACCGTCTCGCTGTGCCGCGAAATCCGAGGCCCGGCACCCCCCGTCCGAGGCCCTGCACCCCCCGTCCGAGGCCCTGCACACCCCCGTCCGAGGCCCGGCACCCGCCGGGATCAGGTCTGCGCCATGTCCACGAACCGCGAGTAGTGGCCCTGGAAGGCCACCGTGATCGTCGCCGTCGGACCGTTACGGTGCTTGCCGACGATGATGTCCGCCTCGCCCGCGCGCGGCGACTCCTTCTCGTACGCATCCTCGCGGTGCAGCAGGATCACCATGTCCGCGTCCTGCTCGATCGACCCGGATTCACGCAGGTCGGAGACCATCGGCTTCTTGTCCGTACGCTGCTCGGGACCACGGTTCAGCTGGGACAGCGCGATCACCGGCACCTCCAGCTCCTTCGCCAGCAGCTTCAGGTTTCGCGACATGTCCGAGACCTCCTGCTGGCGGCTCTCACTCCGCTTGGAGCCACCGGCCTGCATCAGCTGCAGATAGTCGATGATCACCAGCTTGATGTCCTGCCGCTGCTTCAGCCGCCGGCACTTGGCACGGATCTCCATCATCGACAGGTTCGGTGAGTCGTCGATGAACAGCGGGGCCGCCGAGACGTCGGGCATCCGCCGGGCCAGTCGCGTCCAGTCGTCGTCCGTCATCGACCCGGAGCGCATGTGGTGCAGCGCCACCCGCGCCTCCGCCGACAGCAGACGCATCGCGATCTCGTTGCGGCCCATTTCGAGCGAGAAGATCACGCTGGCCATGTTGTTCTGGATCGAACAGGCCCGCGCGAAGTCCAGCGCCAACGTCGACTTGCCCATGGCGGGGCGGGCCGCGATGACAATCATCTGGCCCGGGTGCAGGCCGTTCGTCAGCGAGTCCAGGTCGGTGAACCCGGTCGGCACACCGGACATCTGGCCGCTGCGCGAGCCGATCGCCTCGATCTCGTCGAGCGCGCCCTCCATGATGTCGCCGAGCGGGGCGTAATCCTCCGACGTGCGCTGTTCGGTGACGGCGTAGATCTCGGCCTGCGCGGAGTTGACGATCTCGTCGACGTCGCCGTCGCCCGCGTATCCCATCTGCGTGATCTTCGTGCCTGCCTCGACGAGGCGGCGCAGCACCGCTCGCTCGTGGACGATCTCCGCGTAGTACTCGGCGTTGGCCGCCGTCGGCACCGACTGCACCAGTGTGTGCAGGTACGGGGCGCCACCGACCTTGGTGATCTCGCCGCGCTTGGTGAGCTCGGCGCTGACCGTGATCGGGTCGGCGGGCTCACCCTTCGCGTACAGGTCGAGGATGGCCTGGAAGACGGTCTCGTGCGCCGGCTTGTAGAAGTCGTGGCCCTTGAGGACCTCCACGACGTCGGCGATGGCGTCCTTGGAGAGCAGCATGCCGCCGAGCACGGACTGCTCCGCGTCCAGGTCCTGCGGCGGTACGCGCTCGAAGCCGCTGCCCCCGCCGCCCTCCCAGCCACCGCCCTCGGAGCCTCTGTCGTGCCGGTCGTCACGGCCGCGTCCGCCGTCGCCGTTCCGCTTGCGGGCGGGCAGACGGTCACCCGGACCGCTGTCGGCCCAGGGGTCGTCCAAGGGCTCGGAAATCGTCACCGGGCCCACCTCCTCCCGTCCGCGCTGCGGACCTCGCTGTGCCACTCTTTCTTACGGCACGGCTCTGACAAATGAGACGCCCGACTTCCGCTTCCGGCACATCAAGTCCGGTGGTTTCCCGGGGCACCTGTGACGCCGGAAGACAGGGCGGGCGCCGGTCCACGGTAGGCCCGCGGGCACCGTCAGCCAATCTGGTTATCCACAGGGCCTGTGCGAAACAGACGACTTGCTGTGGAGAACTCGCCAGAACCTGTGCACGGACCGGGGGACAGCGCTGTGGACAAGTTCACAACCCTCCCCCAACCACCCACCTGACCTGCGAAAACACCATCCACCGGCTGTGGGGGAGAAAAACTTTCGAAGCCGGACCAAGATCACTTCAAACGGCGCACACCCGGACCCCCAGAACGACGAACAGTAAGGGTCACAGGACCCTTGCATCTCTTACCTGTGGAAGATTAGATTGAGGCCATGACCCAGGCTCCCGCGGCATCGAAACCAGGCCGCCGTCGGCACGACCGCGAGATCGTCGCCCTCGCCCTCCCCGCCTTCGGCGCACTGGTCGCCGAGCCCCTGTTCCTGATGGCCGACAGCGCGATCGTCGGCCACCTCGGCACCCCCCAGCTCGCCGGGCTCGGCATCGCCTCGGGGCTCCTCACCACCGCGGTGAGCATCTTCGTCTTTCTCGCGTACGCGACCACGGCCGCCGTCTCCCGCCGCGTCGGCGCCGGGGACCTCGCCGCCGCCATCCGCCAGGGAATGGACGGCATCTGGCTGGCTCTGCTCCTCGGCGCGGTCGTCATCGCCGCCGTCCTGCCGGGCGCCCCCGGCCTGGTCGACCTCTTCGGTGCCTCCGACACGGCCGCCCCGTACGCCATCACGTACCTGCGGATCTCCAGCCTCGGCATCCCCGCGATGCTCGTGGTCCTGGCCGCCACCGGCGTACTGCGCGGCCTCCAGGACACCAGGACTCCGCTCTACGTCGCGATCGGCGGCTTCGTCGCGAACGGCATCCTCAATGTGCTCCTGGTGTACGGCTTCGGGCTCGGCATCGCCGGGTCCGCGTGGGGCACCGTCGCCGCCCAGTGGGCGATGGCCGCCGTCTACCTCGTGGTCGTCGTCCGCGGCGCCCGCCGCCACGGCGCCCCGCTGCGCCCGGACGCCGCCGGAATACGCGCCTCGGCCCAAGCCGGAGTCCCGCTCCTCGTCCGTACGCTGTCGCTGCGCGCGGTACTGATGATCGCGACCGCGGTCGCCGCCCGCCTGGGCGACGCCGACATTGCCGCCCACCAGATCATCCTGACCCTGTGGAGCCTGCTGGCCTTCGCCCTGGACGCGATCGCGATCGCCGGGCAGTCCATCATCGGCCGCTATCTGGGAGCGGGCGACAAGGAGGGCGCCCGAGCGGCCTGCCGCCGCATGGTCGAGTGGGGCATTGCCGCCGGAGTGGTGCTGGGCGTTCTGGTCGCACTCGCCCGCCCGCTCTTTGTCCCGCTCTTCACGAGCGACCAGGTCGTACGGGACACCCTGCTGCCCGCGCTCCTGGTGGTGGCAGTCAGCCAGCCGATCTCGGGGGTGGTCTTCATCCTCGACGGTGTGCTGATGGGCGCGGGCGACGGCCCATACCTGGCATGGGCGATGCTCGCCACTCTCGCGGTGTTCGCCCCGGTGGCACTGCTGGTCCCGAAGCTGGGCGGCGGCCTGACGGCACTGTGGTGGGCGATGGTGCTGATGATGGCGGTCCGCATGGCCACCCTGTGGTGGCGCACCAGGTCGGGGCGCTGGCTCGTCACGGGCGCCACCCGCTGACGTGCCGTACGGGCATGTTTCACGTGAAACAGAGCAGTTCGCGGCGGCTTCACCGCTGCTGTTTCACGTGAAACAGAGAAGGGCCGCATCCCCGAGGGGATGCGGCCCTTCCTTCTGCTCAGACCTTCTCAGGCCGGGGCGAGCTGCACTCAGGCAGCAACGACCTCGACGCCGAGCTTCGCGGCCACGTCGTCGTGCAGACGCACGGAGACCTGGTACGAACCGAGGGTCTTGATCGGGGCGCCGAGCTCAACGCGACGCTTGTCGACCTTCGGACCACCGGCGGCGACGATCGCGGCAGCGACGTCGGCGGGGGTCACGGAGCCGAAGAGACGGCCGGCGTCGCCGGAGCGAACAGCCAGGCTGACCTTCGTGCCCTCGAGCTTGGCCTTGACCTCGTTGGCCTGCTCGATGGTCGCGATCTCGTGGATCTTGCGGGCGCGGCGGATCTGCGCCACGTCCTTCTCGCCACCCTTGGTCCAGCGCAGCGCGAAGCCACGGGGAACCAGGTAGTTGCGAGCGTAGCCGTCCTTGACGTCGACGACGTCGCCGGCGGTGCCGAGGCCAGAGACCTCGTGGGTCAGGATGATCTTCATCTGTCGGTCACCCTTCCCTTATCGCGCGGTGGACGTGTAGGGCAGCAGCGCCATCTCACGGCTGTTCTTCACAGCCGTGGCGACGTCACGCTGGTGCTGCGTGCAGTTGCCGGTAACGCGGCGGGCACGGATCTTGCCACGGTCGGAAATGAACTTCCGCAGCATGTTCGTGTCCTTGTAGTCCACGTACTGGGTCTTGTCCTTGCAGAACGCGCAGACCTTCTTCTTAGGCTTGCGCACAGGCGGCTTCGCCATTGTGTCTCTCCTGTGTGATCAAGAAGTGGGGGATCGAACTGCCCTAGAAGGGCGGCTCGTCCGAGTAGCCACCGCCGCCGGAGCCGGAGTTGCCGGAGTTTCCACCCCAGCCACCCCCGCCCTGCTGCGGCTGCCCACCGGCCGGTGCGCTGGAGGCCCAGGGGTCGTCGGAGGGAGCTGCTGCTCCTCCGCCGCCCTGCTGGCCGCCACCGGAGCCGCCGCCCCAGTTGCCGCCGCCGCCACCCTGCTGGCCGCCACCGCCGCCGTACCCGCCGCCCTGGCCGCCGCGACCGGTGGTCTTGGTGACCTTGGCCGTAGCGGTCTTGAGGCTGGGGCCGACTTCCTCGACGTCCAGTTCGTAGACCGTGCGCTTGATGCCCTCACGGTCTTCGTAGGACCGCTGCTTCAGCCGGCCCTGCACGATGACGCGCATGCCTCGCTGGAGCGACTCCGCGACGTTCTCCGCCGCCTGACGCCAGACCGAGCAGGTGAGGAACAGGCCATCGCCGTCCTTCCACTCGTTGGTCTGCTTGTCGAAGATGCGGGGAGTGGACGCGACACGGAACTTCGCGACCGCCGCACCGGACGGGGTGAAGCGCAGCTCGGGGTCGTCGACGAGATTGCCGACGACCGTGATGACGGTCTCGCCTGCCATGGGTGAACCTCTCGGCGGGGATTGCTGCTGGCTGCTGTGGTGCTGCTGGTGGGTGCTACTCGGACCCGATTACCGCTGAACCGAAGTTCAGTGGGTCTCGGGGCGGAGGACCTTGGTCCGGAGGACCGACTCGTTCAGGTTCATCTGTCGGTCGAGCTCCTTGACGACCGCAGGCTCGGCCTGCAGGTCGATGACCGAGTAGATGCCCTCGGGCTTCTTCTTGATCTCGTAGGACAGACGACGACGGCCCCAGGTGTCGACCTTCTCGACCTTTCCGTTGCCCTCACGGACGACGGAGAGGAAGTTCTCGATCAGGGGGGCGACGGCGCGCTCCTCGAGATCGGGGTCGAGGATGACCATCATTTCGTAGTGACGCATGTAGAACCCACCTCCTTTGGACTCAGCGGCCACGGTCGATCCGTGGCAGGAGGGTCGTGATGCGTTTGCAACGGTATCGGCTGCCACTGACAATCCCGCGGGAAAAGACCCACGGAGACGTTTAGGGCAGGGGCGACACCGGTGCAGACCGTCCAGAGTACCCGTAGAGAGGCTTCCGGTTGAAATCGGGCCCCGAGGGGACGCAATCTGTACACAGCGGGGGTGAGCGGCGCTAAGGTGCGCCGCCTTCTGCCAGGAGGTGCCTCATGGCACAGACAATGCGACGCAGCTCGTCCATTTCTCTCTTCGCGACCGACGGGAAACCTCATCCGATCCAGGACACCCTGATGGGGGTGACGCTGGCGCTGGGTGCGCTGGCGCTGGTGACGGCGATGTTCCACCACCTCCACCTGGTGAGTTCCTGGGCGGGACTGCTCGGGATCCTCATCGGCGGGTACGCGATGTACGTGTCCGCGACGACCCGGGAGAGGTTCGTGACGATCGTCGGTCTGGGCGCCTCGGCCGTCGGCTTCTTCCTCGGCATGGCACACGGCGGGCTCTTCGGCGGCGTCCTGGGCTAGCACCGGCTCAGCACCGGCTCCGATCCCGGCAGGACAGGGCCGGGCGGGGCGCTCCTTCGGCCCAGTAGGCTTCGGCGCGAGAGCCGGAGCCCCTGACCCCATGGGGACACACCTGCCGAGGAGCGCCCCGCATGACGAGCCTGACCCTTCGGACCATCAGCCGAGAGCAGCATCTGGCCTACATCCAGAGCCTGCCCGCGGCGAGTCACATGCAGGTTCCGGCATGGGCCGACGTGAAGGCGGAGTGGCGCTCGGAGAGCCTGGGCTGGTTCGACAGGACCGGCGAACTGGTCGGCGTCGGCCTGGTGCTGTACCGCCAACTGCCCAAGATCAAGCGATACTTGGCGTACCTGCCCGAGGGCCCGGTCATCAACTGGTACGCCCCGAACCTGGACGACTGGCTGCAGCCGATGCTGACGCACCTGAAGCAACAGGGTGCGTTCTCGGTGAAGATGGGCCCGCCCGTGGTGATCCGCCGCTGGAACGCGGCGGCCATCAAGTCCGGCATCCAGGACCCCGACGTGAAGCGCCTGCGGGACGTGGAGGCCACCCACATCGAGCCGCGCGCCTTCGAGGTCCAGGACCGGCTGCGGAAGATGGGCTGGCAGCAGGGCGAGGACGACGCCGCCGGTTTCGGTGACGCGCAGCCCCGCTACGTTTTCCAGGTGCCGCTGGCGAACCGGTCGCTGGAGGAGGTCCACAAGGGCTTCAACCAGCTGTGGCGCCGCAACATCAAGAAGGCCGAGAAGGCCGGCGTCGAGGTCGTCCAGGGCGGTTACCAGGACCTCGCGGAGTGGCAGCGGCTGTACGAGATCACCGCGGTCCGCGACCACTTCCGGCCGCGCCCGCTCGAGTACTTCCAGCGCATGTGGTCGGCCCTCAACACCGAGGACCCCAACCGGATGCGGCTGTATTTCGCCCGCCATAACGGGGTCAACCTCTCGGCTGCCACGATGCTGGTGGTCGGCGGGCACGTCTGGTACTCCTACGGCGCCTCGGACAACATCGGCCGCGAGGTCCGGCCGTCGAACGCGATGCAGTGGCGGATGCTCCGCGACTCGTACGCGATGGGCGCCTCGGTCTACGACCTGCGCGGCATCTCCGACTCGCTGGACGAGACGGACCACCTCTTCGGCCTGATCCAGTTCAAGGTGGGTACGGGTGGCGAGGCCGCCCAGTACCTGGGCGAGTGGGACTTCCCCCTCAACAAGCTGCTCCACAAGGCGCTCGACGTCTACATGTCGCGCCGCTGATGTCCGGGCCCCTGGGCCCGCGTACGTTTCATGTCTCTGACACACCGCAGCAACGGGAAAGGTTCCGGACCGGCTCATGGCGCTCACTCTCTACGTCGACACCGCGCGCTGGCGGGCGCACCAGAAGTCCGTGATCGAGCAGTTCCCGGGCCTGGTTCCGGTCTGCAAGGGCAATGGCTACGGCTTCGGACACGAACGGCTCGCGGAAGAGGTGACGCGCTTCGGCTCGGACATCCTCGCCGTCGGGACGACCTACGAGGCGGCCCGGATCAAGGACTGGTTCAGCGGCGACCTGCTGGTCCTGACCCCGTTCCGGCGGGGCGAGGAGCCGGTGCCGCTGCCGGACCGGGTGATCCGTTCGGTGTCGTCCGTGGACGGGGTGCACGCCCTGGTGGGTGCCCGGGTCGTCATCGAGTGCATGAGCTCGATGAAGCGGCACGGAGTGAAGGAGTCGGAGCTCGGGCAGCTGCACGCCGCGATCGAGGACGTACGTCTGGAGGGGTTCGCGCTGCATCTGCCGCTGGACCGTACGGACGGTTCGGACGCGGTCGAGGAGGTCATCGCGTGGATGGACCGGCTGCGTTCGGCACGGCTTCCGCTGCACACGATGTTCGTCAGCCACCTGAAGGCGCAGGAGCTGGCACGGCTTCAGCAGCAGTTCCCGCAGACGCGGTTCCGGGCGCGGATCGGCACCCGGCTGTGGCTCGGTGACCACGACGCGACGGAGTACCGGGGTGCGGTGCTCGACGTGACGCAGGTGTCCAAGGGCGACCGGTTCGGCTACCGGCAGCAGAAGGTGGCGTCCGACGGCTGGCTGGTGGTCGTCGCGGGCGGTACGTCGCACGGAGTGGGCCTGGAGGCTCCGAAGGCGCTGCACGGGATGATGCCGCGGGCCAAGGGGGTGGCCCGAGCCGGTCTGGCGACGGTGAACCGGAACCTGGCGCCGTTCGTATGGGCGGGCAAGCAGCGGTGGTTCGCCGAGCCGCCGCACATGCAGGTGTCGATCCTGTTCGTGCCGTCCGACGCGACGGAGCCGAAGGTGGGCGAGGAACTGGTGGCTCATCTGCGGCACACGACGACGCAGTTCGACCGGCTGGTGGACCGCTGAGTCCCGCCTGGACATCATGTTTCACGTGAAACGACGTCTTGTTTCACGTGAAACAGTGACAAGGGCCGCCCGCACGGAAACGTGCGGACGGCCCTTTCTCGTACGGACGGGCCGGTCGGGCCGGTCGGGGCAGCCGGGCCGGCCGTGGTAGCAGCCGGGTCAGTCGGACGCGGTACTGCCGCCCTGCTGGGTTCCCCACTGGACACGTGGCCCCTGGACCTGCTGTGTCGTGTACGAGGGCCGGCGAGCGGCCTGGCCCAGGGCGAAGGCGTCCGGGGCTCCTTCGAGCACTCCGCCCGACGGATCGTCGGAGCCGTCGCGCCGCACGACGTCCCGTTCGGGCAGGAGGATGTCGCGGACGACGACCGCGCACACGTACAGCGTTCCCACCAGGTGCAGGACGATGGCGAGCTGGTATCCGTCGGTGGGCAGCCCCTGGCGCTTGTCGCCACTGGTGGTGAAGGCGAGGTACATCCAGATCCCGAGGAAGTACATGACTTCGCAGGCCTGCCAGACCAGGAGGTGGCGCCAGCGGGGCAGGGCGAGGGCGGCGAGGGGGATCAGCCACAGGACGTACTGCGGGGAGTAGACCTTGTTGGTGAGGATGAACGCGGCGACGACCAGGAAGGCAAGCTGGGCGAAGCGCGGTCGGCGCGGGGCGGCGAGCGTGAGCCAGCCGATGCCTGCGCACAGCAGGAGCATCAGCAGGGTGGCGTAGGTGTTGACGTCGCTGACCTCGAAGGACTTCCCGGTGCGCTGCGTGATGATCAGCCAGAACGAGCCGAAGTCGACCTGTCGTTCCTGGCTGAAGGTGTAGAACTTCTTCCAGCCCTCGGGCGCCAGGAGCATGACGGGCAGGTTCACCAGCAGCCAGGAGCCCGCGGTTCCGAGTACCGCCGCCCCGAACTCCCGCCATTTCCCGGCCCGCCAGCAGAGCAGGAACAGCGGCCCGAGGAGCAGTGCGGGATAGAGCTTGGCGGCGGTCGCCAGCCCGATGAGGATGCCGAAGGCGAGCGTCCTGCCGCGCGACCACATCAGCATCGCCGCAGCGGTCAGGGCGATGGCGAGGAGGTCCCAGTTGATGGTGGCGGTGAGGGCGAAAGCCGGTGCGAGGGCGACCAGGAGTCCGTCCCAGGGGCGCCTGCGGTGGGTGCGGGCGACGCACACGGCGATGACGACGGCACAGATCATCAGCATGCCGCAGTTGACGAGCCAGTAGATCTGCTCGCGGTACTGGAGGGTGCCGCCGGCCGGGGTCAGCCAGGAGGCGACTTCCATGAACAGGCCGGTGAGGACCGGGTATTCGAGGAAGTTCATGTCGCCGGAGAGCCGGTCGAAGTAGGGCACCAGGTTCTCGGAGAAGCCGCGTCCGACGAACAGGTGCGGGATGTCGGAGTAGCAGGCGTGGGTGTACTGGGAGCTGGTCCCCTGGAACCAGGCCCAGTTGTAGCAGGGCAGTTTCTGCACCATACCGAGGGCGAACATGCCGATCGCGGCGAGCGCGACGACGCGCACCGGGGTGAGCCGGCTGCCGCCGAGTCTGGCCCACCGGCCGATGGGCCCGCCGATGAGTTCACTGCCCGCGGCGGCGACTTCGTCCTGCCGCGTGGGGGGTACGGGCCGGTCCTCGTGCACGCTCGTCATGCGGGACATCCTGCCGTACGGGTCTGTGCGCGGTGGGACGGACGGCTTGGCCGGGACCATCGGCCCGCACCTCGGCCCGCACCTCGGCCCGGACACGGAGGCCCGGACACGGACCCGCGCGACTCGGGTGGCCCGGACACGGCGGAGGGCCGCCGCACCTTGCTGCTCGGTGCGACGGCCCTCGTGGCCGTCTGTGTGGCCGGGGTGCTACCAGCGGCTACTCGGAGCCTCCGATGAGGCCGCCGCCCCCGTTCCCGCCGCCGTTCCCGCCGCCGTTCTGGCCGCCGCCCTGGCCGCCCCCGGGCGGTGGCTGGGTTTCTGTCGGCGGGCGGCCCGGGTCCTGGCCGCTGTTGTCGCCGCCGTTGTCGCCCGCACCGCCGTTGCCCTGGTGGCACTCCCAGTCGAAGGGGTCGCACTCGTCGCCGCCACCACCGGGCGTCTCCGCGGGGGAGGTCTGCGCCGGGGGAGCCGTCTTGGTCGGCTTCTCGGTCGGCTTCTCCGGGGGCGCCGAGGTGGCCGGGGCGGTCGGTGTGGGCTCCGGGCTCTTGGCGCCGCCGCCCCAGACCGTCTCGCCGATGGGCTCGGGGACGGGGAAGGTCGACGGGTCCGTGCCCTTGAGGGCATCGACCATGTAGTCGTGCCAGATCTGGGACGGGAAGGACGCTCCGTGAATCTTCTTCTCGCCGCCCGTGCCGAACATCTCCAGGAAGGCGCGCTTCTTGCTCTCCGCGTTGTCGTCCAGCCGGTACATGTCGATGGCGGTGGACAGCTCCGGCGTGTAGCCCACGAACCAGGCCGACTTGTTGCCGTCGGTGGTGCCGGTCTTGCCGGCGACCTCACGTCCGGGGATCTTCGCGTTGGAACCGGTGCCCTTGTCGACGACGTTCTTCAGGACTTCGGTGACGTTGTCGGCGACGTTGGCGGGGATCGCATCCGCCATGGGCTTCTTCTCGTGCTGCCAGATGACTTCGCCCCCCTTCTTCACCTCCGTCACCGAATACGGCTCGTTCTGCTTACCACTGGCCGCGAAGGTGGCGTACGCACCGGCCATCCGGATGGCGCTGGGGTCGGAGGTTCCGATGGAGAAGGACGGGTTCTCGCCCTTGGCAAGGCTGGACTCCAGCAGCCCGGCATTCTCCGCCGTTTCCCTGACCTGGTCGATACCCACGTCCATGCCGAGCTGTACGTAGGGCGAGTTGGCGGAGACCCGCATCGCTTCGCGAAGGTCGATGGGTCCGTACGACTCGTGGCCGTCGTTGGTCTGGAGCCACTCCTCGTCCTTCTCGTTGCGCCAGGTCGATCCGTTGTACTGCTTGATCTTGAGCTTGTCGTCGCCGTTGTAGACGCTCTTGGGGGAGACCAAGGTGCGCTCGGTGGAGTTCTGGACCTTGGGCCCGCTGGGGTTGCGCTTACCGTGCTGCATGGCTGCGGCCAGTACGAACGGCTTGAAGGTCGAGCCGACCTGGGCACCCGTCTGGTCGGCGTTGTTGGTGAAGTGCTTCGTGGCGTCCGTACCACCGTAGACGGCGACGATCTTGCCGTCCCTGGGGTCGACCGAGGCACCGCCGAACTGAACGTGGGTGTCGGTCTTGGGGCGCTTCTTGGGATCGATCTTCTTGTCGTAGACGCTCTTCACGGCCTTCTCAAGCCGCGCCACCTTTGCCTTGTTGAAGGTGGTCTTGATGACATAGCCGCCCTTGGACAACTGCTCCGCGTCGATGCCCTGTTTGTTTTTGTTGATGAAGTTCGCCTTGGCGAGGTCGACCAGGTATCCGATCTGACCGCTCAGTTGGGCGTTCTTCTTCGGCGCCACGACCGTCGGGAAATCCGGGTACTTCGCCCGCTCAGCCTTGCTGAGGCGGCCGTCCTTCACCTCTTCGTTCAGGATCCAGTTCCACCGATCCTTGGCCCGCTTGAGGTTCTTCGCCTGCGTGGCCTCCGGGTCGATGGCTTCCGCGCCGGCCGGGTCGAAGTAGGTCGCACCCTTGAGGACCGCTGCCAGGAAGGCGCACTCGCTCGCGTCGAGTCCCGCTGCGTCCTCGTTGAAGTACGCGCGGGCGGCGGCCTGGAGGCCGTACGCACCCCGCCCGTAGTACGAGACGTTCAGGTAGCCCGCCATGATCTTCTCTTTGCTGAGCTTGTCTCCCACTTTGATGGAAACAAGTAGCTCCCTGAACTTGCGCGCCAGGGTCTGATCCTGGTCGAGCATCGAGTTCTTGACGTACTGCTGGGTGATCGTCGAGCCGCCCTGGGTGTTTCCGCCCTTGGCCATGTTGGCGACTGCCCGCAGGATGCCCATGGGGTCGACGCCGGGGTCCTCCTCGAAGGACTTGTTCTCCGCGGAGATCACCGCGTTGCGCATGGCCTCCGGGATCCTGTCGTAGGCCAGTTCCTGGCGATTGAACTCACCGCCGGTGGCTGCCATGGGCTCATCGTTGTCCCAGAGGTACACATTGTTCTGTGCCTTGGCCGCGGCGTGCACCTCGGGAATCCCCACCATGGCGTACGCGATACTGCCCGCCACCATCAGCGCACCGACGAAGCCGACGCACAGCCCCGTGACCTGCTTCCACGACGGCACAAATCGCTTCCACCCGTACTTCGTGGAGCGCGGGTAGTCGATGAACCGCTTCTTCTGCGGCTGCCCGCCCCTTCCGCGGCCACGCCCGGGACCCTCTTGGTCGCCCCGGCCGCCGCCACCGCCTCCACGGCGCCCTCCGCCGCCACCACCCCGTTGGGCGGCACGGCGGGCCTCGGCCCTTCCTCCGTAGGAAGGCTCCTGGCCGTACGAACCCGACGGCGTCCCTGCGGCGGTGCCGTGGGACGACGGGGCCGCACGGCGGCCCGAAGGCTGTTGGGCAGCTTTCCTGGCCGCGGCACGACCGCCACCTTGCGGTTGCGGAAGCTTGCGACGGTGCTCGCTCATCGAACGACTACTCCTCGGGCAGGCGAGTTCGCCTGGAAGCGGCAGTTGAGTTCCGGTCCCCCCGAAATGCGGACACGCCCTCCCACAGGCCCGTCCTTGCTACTGCCGGGAACACGACGCCCCCTTGCGTCACGCGGCTCCCGGTGTTTTGCATGCCGCACAGACTACGCACGCTCAAAACCTCCCCAGCGCCGAAGTTCACCCCAAATCAGGCAAGTCGTGTCCCACGAATTGATGATGTGACGCCGTTCACCATGACTGGCCTTGTCGCGGAGGGGCCGCCGTTCTATCGTCTGGATGTATCGAGTCGATACATCGGCCCGGCATAAGTTCGGCATAAGTGCAGGACAGCGGGCAGGGCTTACCACGGACAGCAGGGGAGGCGACGGATGAGCAGACGCTCCGGCATCCTCGAATTCGCCGTTCTCGGCCTGCTCCGTGAGTCCCCGATGCACGGGTACGAGCTGCGCAAGAGGCTCAACACCTCGCTGGGGGTCTTCCGGGCCTTCAGCTACGGCACGCTCTATCCGTGCCTCAAATCGCTCGTCTCCAACGGCTGGTTGATCGAGGAGCCGGGCAGCGCCCCCGAGGACGCGCTCGCCGCCTCGCTCGCAGGTCGCCGCGCCAAGATCGTCTACCGGTTGACGGCAGACGGTAAGGAGCGCTTCGAGGAACTGCTCTCGCACACCGGCCCGGACTCCTGGGAGGACGAGCACTTCGCAGCCCGTTTCGCCTTTTTCGGGCAGACGGAGCGCGAAGTACGGATGCGGGTCCTCGAAGGGCGCCGCAGCCGACTGGAGGAGCGCCTGGAGAAGATGCGGGCCTCCTTCGTCCGCACCCGTGAGCGCCTCGACGACTACACGCTCGAACTGCAGCGGCACGGCATGGAGTCCGTGGAGCGCGAAGTGCGCTGGCTGAACGAGCTCATCGAGAGCGAGCGGGCGGGCCGGGATCAGCGTCGATCCGACGGTGATCCCGCTTCCGGCCTGCCGCACGACACCACGTCGTCCGGCAGCACACCCGGTGACCGCACAGCCGGTGACCGCACATCAGGTGACACGGACGGCCTTCCCGGGCACCGGGGCACCACCCCGCCGGAGCCGTCCAACGACACCGCCAACTGAAGTCTGCACTCCGCAGGCCTCGAGAACACACAGGGAGCAACCGTCAATGGGTTCCGTTCGCGTAGCCATCGTCGGCGTGGGCAACTGCTCTGCGTCGCTGGTCCAGGGCGTCGAGTACTACAAGGACGCTGACCCGGACGCTCGCGTGCCCGGTCTGATGCACGTCCAGTTCGGCGAGTACCACGTCAAGGACATCGAGTTCGTTGCCGCCTTCGACGTCGACGCCAAGAAGGTCGGCCTGGACCTCGCGGACGCCATCGGCGCCAGCGAGAACAACACCATCAAGATCTGCGACGTGCCGTCCACCGGCGTCACCGTCCAGCGCGGCCACACCCTCGACGGCCTGGGCAAGTACTACCGCCAGACCATCGAGGAGTCGGAGCAGGCCCCGGTCGACATCGTCCAGGCCCTGAAGGACACTCAGGCCGACGTCCTGGTCTGCTACCTGCCCGTCGGTTCCGAGGACGCCGCGAAGTTCTACGCGCAGTGCGCCATCGACGCCAAGGTCGCCTTCGTCAACGCTCTCCCGGTCTTCATCGCCGGCACCAAGGAGTGGGCGGACAAGTTCACCGAGGCGGGCGTCCCGATCATCGGCGACGACATCAAGTCGCAGGTCGGCGCCACCATCACGCACCGCGTCATGGCGAAGCTGTTCGAGGACCGCGGTGTGCGCCTGGAGCGCACCATGCAGCTGAACGTCGGCGGCAACATGGACTTCAAGAACATGCTGGAGCGCGACCGCCTGGAGTCCAAGAAGGTCTCCAAGACGCAGGCCGTCACCTCGCAGATCCGCGACCGCGACCTGGGTGCCGACAACGTCCACATCGGCCCGTCCGACTACGTGGCCTGGCTCGACGACCGCAAGTGGGCGTACGTCCGCCTCGAGGGCCGCGCGTTCGGCGACGTCCCGCTGAACCTCGAGTACAAGCTCGAAGTGTGGGACTCCCCGAACTCCGCGGGCGTCATCATCGACGCGGTGCGCGCCGCGAAGATCGCCAAGGACCGCGGCATCGGCGGCCCGATCCTCTCCGCGTCCTCGTACTTCATGAAGTCGCCGCCGGTGCAGTACTTCGACGACGAGGCCTACGACAACGTCGAGAAGTTCATCAAGGGCGAGGTCGAGCGCTAAGCTCCGCCACCGTCTTCCACGAGGAGGGGCCCCGGACAGCAGTTGTCCGGGGCCCCTCCTCGTGGTGCTGTGTGTGACCCTTGCTCGCATGTCCGTCGTGCGTGATCTGCGGGTGCTGCTGCATCTGCCCGACTTCCGGCGCCTGCTGAGCGTGCGGCTGCTCTCCCAGTCCGCGGACGGCGTCTACCAGGTGGCCCTCGCCACGTACGTCGTCTTCTCCCCGGAGAAACAGACCTCGCCCGCCGAGATCGCCTCCGCCATGGCGGTGCTCCTGCTGCCGTACTCGGTCGTGGGCCCCTTCGCCGGAGTCCTCCTCGACCGCTGGAACCGCCGTCAGATCTTCCTGTACGGCAATGCGCTGCGCGCCGTCCTCGCCGCATGCACCGCACTGCTGATCGTGGGCTCCGCACCGGACTGGATCTTCTACGCCTCCGCCCTGTCCGTCACCGCCGTCAACCGCTTCGTCCTGTCGGGTCTCTCGGCCGCCCTGCCACGCGTCGTGGACACCGAACGGCTGGTGATCGCCAACTCCCTGTCGCCGACCGCCGGCACCCTCGCCGCCACCCTGGGCGGCGGACTCGCCTTCGGCGTACGGCTGCTGGGCCCGGACTCCGATGCCCTGGTCGTCCTCCTGGGGGCCCTGCTCTATCTCTGCTCGGCCCTGGCCTCCCTGCGCATGGGCCGGGAGCTCCTCGGACCCGAACCTGCGTTGAGAAAGCCCCGGCTGGGCGCGGCACTCGCCTCCACGGCCCACGGTCTCCGCGACGGCCTGCGACACCTGGCCGCACACCGGTCCGCGGCCCGCGCCCTGGCCGCGATGACCGTGCTGCGCTTCTGCTTCGGCGCTCTGACAGTGACCGTCCTGATGCTGTGCCGGTACGCGTGGACCGAGACGTCCGCCCGGGGCGACGGCACGGACGGGCTGGCGCTGCTGGGACTTGCCGCGGGTGTCTCCGGCGCCGGCTTCTTCGCGGCGGCGCTGCTCACCCCATGGGCGGCTGGACGGTGGGGGTCGTACGGCTGGATGATGCTGTGTGCCGCGTCGGCCGCCGTGCTCGTACCGGCACTGTGGCTGCCGTTCTCTCCCGTACCGGTCCTGGTCGGCGCCTTCTTCCTTGGCCTTGCCACCCAGGGCTCGAAAATCGCCACGGACACGGTGGTGCAGTCCTCGGTGGACGACGACTACCGGGGCCGGATCTTCTCGCTCTACGACGTGCTCTTCAACGTCGCCTTCGTCGGTGCGGCGGCAACAGCCGCCCTTGTGCTGCCGCCCGACGGACGTTCGGCCGTGCTGGTCTGCGGGACCGCGGTGCTCTATGCCGGGGTGGCGTGGGCACTGGGCCGCTGGAACCGGCTCACGCCCAGCGGGCGGTGTTTCACGTGAAACACCGCCCGCTGCCGACTCCCACGGCGTGAAACCGGCCGGGAAGACCGGCGATGTTTCACGTGAAACAGGGGCTCAGCCCTGACCGGCCCACCACTCCTTAAGCGCAGCGACCGCGTCGTCGTACTCCATCGGGCCGTTCTCCAGGCGCAGTTCGAGTAGGAACTTGTACGCATTCCCGATCTCCGGGCCAGGGCTGATGCTCAGGACCTCCATGATCTGGTTGCCGTCCAGGTCCGGCCGGATCGAATCCAGCTCCTCCTGCTCCTGGAGCTGCGCGATGCGCTCCTCCAGCCCGTCGTACGCCCGGGAGAGCGCGGCGGCCTTGCGCTTGTTGCGGGTGGTGCAGTCCGAGCGGGTCAGCTTGTGCAGCCGCTCCACCAGCGGGCCTGCGTCCCGGACGTACCGGCGCACGGCGGAGTCGGTCCACTCGCCGGTGCCGTAGCCGTGGAAGCGCAGGTGCAGCTCCACCAGCTTCGACACGTCCTTGATCATGTCGTTGGAGTACTTCAGCGCGGTCATGCGCTTCTTGGTCATCTTCGCGCCGACCACCTCGTGGTGGTGGAAGGAGACCCGGCCGTCCTGCTCGAAGCGCCGGGTGCGCGGCTTGCCGATGTCGTGCAGCAGCGCGGCCAGTCGTAGCACCAGGTCCGGGCCGTCCTCCTCCAGGTCGATGGCCTGCTGGAGAACGATCAGGGAGTGTTCGTAGACGTCCTTGTGCCGGTGGTGCTCGTCACTCTCCAGCCGCAGCGCGGGCAGCTCGGGCAGCACGTGGGCGGCGAGCCCGGTGTCGACGAGCAGGGAGAGGCCCTTGGCGGGGTGGGCGGAGAGCAGCAGCTTGTTGAGCTCGTCACGCACCCGCTCGGCGGAGACGATCCCGATGCGCTCGGACATCGAGGTCATCGCCGCGACGACCTCGGGGGCCACCTCGAAGTCGAGCTGGGCGGCGAACCTGGCGGCGCGCAGCATGCGCAGCGGGTCGTCGGAGAAGGAGTCCTCCGGCGTCCCCGGGGTGCGCAGCACCTTCGCCGAGAGGTCCTCCAGGCCGCCGTGCGGGTCGATGAACTCCTTCTCCGGGAGCGCGACCGCCATCGCGTTCACGGTGAAGTCGCGGCGGACGAGGTCCTCCTCGATGGAGTCGCCGTAGGACACCTCGGGCTTGCGCGAGGTCCTGTCGTACGCCTCGGAGCGGTAGGTGGTGACCTCGATCAGGAAGCGCATATCGGCGTCTGCGACGCGGGCGTCCTTCTGGCACGCCACGGTCCCGAAGGCGATCCCCACCTCCCACACGGCGTCCGCCCACGGCCGGACGATCTTCAGTACGTCCTCGGGGCGGGCATCGGTGGTGAAGTCCAGGTCGTTGCCGAGCCGGCCCAGGAGCGCGTCCCGGACCGAGCCGCCGACCAGGGCGAGGCGGAAGCCGGCCTCCTGGAATCGGCGGGCGAGGTCGTCGGCGACGGGTGAGACCCGCAGCAGTTCGCTGACTGCGCGGCGCTGCACCTGGCTCAGGGCGCTGGAGTTGTCTTCGTTGGCATTCGGCACAACAGAAAAGGGTACGTGCCCCCGCCGGGCGGAGTGTCATCGTTTTCTCAGGGCCCTGAGAGACTCTTCCGATCATGTGGCGCAGTCCGCGGCACTTCGCCGCGGCGCGCATCGTTACCATGCGTGGACGCAGCAACCGGAGAACCATCAACGGCAGCCAACGACGAGGGACGGGCGAGCGCGTGGCCGAGGCGGCAGATTTCCAGGGGATGAATCCTTCTCCTGCCCGCCGATGGGTACGGCGTGCGGCATCCCTCATGGCCGGTGCCCCGCTCCTGGCCGGCCTGGCGCAGCTTCCGGCAGCCCCGGCCGCGTATGCGGCGGCGGAGGACGCCTCGGGGTCACGCACCGTCGATGTCTCGCTCGATTCCTTGACGCCCAGCGCCCCGGTGAAGGGCGACACGGTGACCGTGTCCGGGACGGTCACCAACAAGGGCAGGGAGACCGTCACCGAGGCCCGGGTCGGGTTGCGGGTGGGCAGCAGACTCCCCGGCCGCACGCAGATCGACGCCGCGGCGGCCCGTACCGGCTTCTCCGAGGGCAGTGAGCCCGGGGAGCTGGAGACGTACGTCGTCAAGATCCCGAAGCTGCCCGCCGGTATCAGCACGGACTTCACCCTCGCCGTCCCCGTCGACAAGCTGGGGCTTAAAGACGCGGGCGTCTATCAGCTCGGTGTGACGCTCTCGGGGAAGACGGCAGGGGGGGCCACCGAGCGGGTCCTGGGTGTCGAGCGGACGTTCCTGCCCTGGCAGAACGACGACACGAAGAAGAAGACGCAGCTCACCTACTTGTGGCCGCTGATCTCCACGACCCGGCTGAGCGCCGAGACGGGCTCCGACGAGCAGCAGACCCCCGTCTTCGAGAACGACGACCTCGCCAAGGAGCTCGCCCCCGGCGGGCGGCTGGGGCAGATGGTCCAGCTGGGCGACGAACTGCCCGTGACCTGGGTCATCGACCCGGACCTGCTCGCCACCGTCGACGCGATGGTGAAGGGCTACACGGTCAAGGACAAGGCGACCGGCACCAACGTGCCGGGCAAGAGCCAGGCAGTGGCCAAGCAGTGGCTGAACGCGGTGGAGAAGGCCGTTCAGGACCAGAAAGTGGTGGCGCTGCCCTTCGCCGACCCCGACCTGGCGTCCCTGGCACACCGCGGCAAGAACGTCCCCGGCTCCCTGAACCAGCTGCAGCGGGCCACCGCGGCCGCCCAGATCACCGTGGACTCGACCCTGCACGTCAAGGCGTCCACGGACTTCGCCTGGCCGGTCGACGGAGCCGTCGACCCCGCGATCGTGAACACCGCCACCTCGGCGGGCGCCCACAACGTGATCGCCCGCGGCGACAGCCTGCGGGACTCCCTGCCCTACGCGCCGACCGCGGCGCGCCCGATCGGCGCCGGCCGTACCGCAGTGGTCGCCGACACCCGGCTCTCCACCGCTTTCCAGGGCGACATGTCCCGGGCGGAGAACTCCACACTCGCCGTCCAGGAGTTCCTCGCCCAGACGCTGGCACTGACCCAGCAGGACGAGGACAACCAGCGCAGCACCGTCGTCGCCCCGCAGCGGATGCCGAGCGTCACCCAGGCCCAGTCAATGGCCTCCGCCCTGCGCGCGCTGGACTCCCAGCGCTGGACCCAGCCGCTCGACCTGCCGGCCGCGGCGAAGGCCAAGCCGGACCCCGCCGCGACGACCCAGGTGCCCGGGTCGTCCTCGTACCCGGGCGAGCTGCGGGACCAGGAGCTGCCCACCACCGCCTTCGAGGACATCAAGGCGACCCAGAACAAGCTGGACCACTTCACCGTGGTGCTGACCCGCCCGGAGCGGGTGGTCACCCCGTTCGGCAACGCCATAAACCGCGAGATGTCGACGTCCTGGCGCCACAACGACGCCGCGGCGGGCATCTACCGGGAGGACGTCCAGCGTTATCTGAAAGACCTCACCGGCGAGGTCAACCTGATCGAGAAGTCGACCGCGACCCTTTCGGGGCGCAGCGCCACGATCCCCGTGACGGTCCAGAACAAGCTCGTGCAGGACGTCGACCACCTGGTGCTGCGGCTCCAGTCGACCAAGCCGACCCGCCTGAAACTCGGTGAGGGCGAGGGCCATGCGGTCACCGAACAGCCGATCAAGGTCAGGGGCGGGCACAGCCAGTCCGTGAAGATCGCGACGACGGCGAACGCCAACGGCAAGGTGCCGGTGGTCGCTCAGCTGTTCACCGAGGACGGGACCCCGTACGGCCCCGAGATGCATTTCATGGTGAAGGTCAACGAGGTCACACCCACGGTGATGCTGGTGATCGCCGGCGGAGTGCTGCTTCTCGTGCTCGCCGGCATCAAGATGTACTCGCAGCGCAAGCGCGCGGCGGCCCGCGGCGAAGCGCCGGAAAGCGGCGCACCCGACGGTGAGAACCCCGAGCAGCCGAGTGACCCGACCCCGGACACCGGTCCGGAAAGCGGGGAGCCGTCGGCCTCGGGTGAGAAAGTGGACCGTTGAGCGATGTCGTGGCCGTCGGCCGGGGACGATGAGGTGGGGTTGCAATGAACGCGCCGTACGACGGTGACCGCGGCCAGCGCGCGGGCGGCGATGCGGCGGGCCATGCGCCCCCGCAGCAGCAGCCCGCGCCACCCGCCCAGGACGACCCGTACATGCAGTCCGCCTACGACCACGACCCCTACCGGTCGCAGGACATCTCCGCGCAGGACCCGGTGACGGAGGCGCTCTACGACCGCGCCTCCCATCCTCCGCCGCCGCCCGGCACCTACCAGGACACGCAGCCGCTGTACCAGCAGCCCGCACCGCCGCCGCACGCCCCGAACCCGAGGGTGTGGGCCCAGACCCCGCCGCCCGAGCCCGACGGCCCGTCGCGCCACCTGCCGTACGGGGACGACGCCCGCACGGTGCAGTTCACCGGCCTCGACGACCTGGTGACCCGGGCGAGCGAGGACGACCAGCCGGAGAGGGACGCGTTCGCGCACCTCTACCGCGACCAGCAGACCCCCGGAGTGCCCGCCCCTGCGGTACCCGAATCACCGGTCGCCCCGGCCGCCGTGCCGAAGAAACCCGCGGGCCGTGCGGCGAGCCTGATGAAGTCCAGTGCGGTGATGGCCGCGGGCACCATGGTCTCCCGACTCACCGGCTTCATCCGCTCCGCACTGATCATCGCGGCGCTCGGCGCCGGCCTGCTCGGCGACACCTTCCAGGTCGCCTACCAGCTCCCGACGATGATCTACATCCTGACCGTCGGCGGCGGCCTCAACTCCGTCTTCGTGCCCCAACTCGTGCGCGCGATGAAGGAGGACGCGGACGGCGGTGAGGCCTACGCCAACCGCCTGCTGACCCTCGTCACCGTCGCCCTGGGCGCCCTCACCGCTCTCGCGGTGGTCTTCGCCCCGCTGCTGGTCCGCTTCATCTCGGTGCCGATCTCCGACAACCCGGCGGCCAACGACGTCGCGGTCACCCTGCTGCGCTACTTCCTGCCCACGATCTTCTTCATGGGCGTCCACGTGGTGATGGGACAGATCCTCAACACGCGCGGAAAGTTCGGCGCGATGATGTGGACCCCCGTCCTCAACAACATCGTCATCATCAGCACGCTCGGCATGTTCATCTGGGTGTACGGCACCTCGGCGACCTCCGGAATGACGGTGTCGAGCATCCCGCCGGAGGGCGAACGCCTCCTCGGTATCGGCGTCCTGCTCGGTCTCGTCGTCCAGGCCCTCGCGATGATTCCGTACCTGCGCGAGACCGGTTTCAAGCTGCGCCCCCGCTTCGACTGGAAGGGCCAGGGCCTCGGCAAGGCCGCCAAGCTCGCCAAGTGGACAATCCTGTTCGTCCTCGCCAACCAGGCGGGCGCCATCGTCGTCATCCAGCTCGCCACCGCCGCCGTCGGCAAGGAGGGCAACGGCATCGGCTTCGCCGCCTACGCCAACGCCCAGCTCATCTGGGGCCTGCCGCAGGCCATCATCACCGTCTCCCTGATGGCCGCCCTGCTGCCGAGGCTGTCGCGGTCGGCCAACGAGGGCGACGCGGGCGCGGTCCGCGACGACATCTCGCAGGGGCTGCGCACCACCGCCGTCGCCATCGTCCCCATCGCCTTCACGTTCCTCGCCCTGGGCGTGCCGATCTGCACACTGATCTTCGGCTCCTCGGGCATCACCCCGGCCACGAACATGGGCTACATGCTGATGGCCTTCGGCCTCGGCCTGATCCCGTACTCCGTGCAGTACGTCGTGCTGCGCGCCTTCTACGCGTACGAGGACACCCGCACCCCCTTCTACAACACGGTCATCGTGGCCGTGGTCAACGCCGGAGCCTCCGCGCTCTGCTACTTCGTCCTGCCGGACCGCTGGGCCGTGACCGGCATGGCCGCCTCCTACGGGCTCGCCTACTCGATCGGCGTCGGCATCGCCTGGCAGCGGCTGCGCAAGCGCCTCGGCGGCGACCTGGACGGTGCGAACGTCCTGCGTACGTACGCACGTCTGGCAATTGCTTCGATTCCGGCAGCCATGCTTGCCGGTGCAGTGGGGTATGCGCTCTCACAGGCCCTCGGCCAGGGAGTTTTCGGCTCTCTCGCTGCTCTGATCGTGGGCGGGGCAGTCCTGCTCGGCGTTTTCTTCGCCGCGGCGAAGAAAATGCGCATCGCGGAACTGAATGCCCTGGTCGGCATGGTCCGCGGGCGCCTGGGCCGCTGAGAATCAGGTAGGTCCGCACAACCATCGCCCGCCGCCGTGTGTCGTGCACAGCAGCGGACTGTGGGCACAATTGGCAGGGCTGCTCAGCAGCGCGCAACGGATGGGGAGGCAGGAACGACGGTGGCGGAACGTAGCACGGCTGCCGTCGACGTGGCCGACAACAGCGGTGACGGTCCTTCTCCCGCCCCCGGCGGGAAGGCATCGTCTGCCTCTGATGCGGACAGGGCCACGGCCGACGGGGTGGCGGAAGGCCAGGACACACCGGAAATGAGCACGCAGAACGAGGCGGGCCGGAAGAAGGGCACCGAGACCCCCATCGTCGCGCCCGAACTGCACAGCGGCCACAAACTGGCCAGACGGTACCGGCTTGAGGAGTGCGTCACCCGTCTGGACGGGTTCAGCAGCTGGCGTGCGGTCGACGAGAAGCTGCGGCGGGCCGTCGGCGTTCATCTGCTGCCCGCCGACCACGCCAGAGCCCGCTCCGTGCTCGCCTCGGCCCGCTCCTCCGCACTGCTCGGCGACCCCCGCTTCGTACAGGTCCTGGACGCCGTCGAGGAGAACGACCTCGTCTACGTCGTCCACGAGTGGCTGCCCGACGCCACCGAACTGACCACCCTGCTCGCCTCCGGGGCGCTGGAACCGCACGACGCGTACCAGCTCGTCAGCCAGGTGTCGCAGGCCATGGCCGCCGCACATCGGGAGGGCCTGTCCCACCTGCGGCTCACCCCGAGCGCCGTCCTGCGCACCTCCACCGGCCAGTACCGGATCCGCGGCCTCGCGGTGAACGCAGCCCTGCGCGGCATCACCTCCGAGCGACCCCAGCTCACCGACACCGAGGCGATCGGCGCACTGCTGTACGCGTCGCTGACCCAGCGCTGGCCGTACGAGAGCGATGCCTACGGTCTCTCGGGGCTCCCCAAGGGCATCGGGCTGATCGCCCCCGACCAGGTACGGGCCGGCGTCCACCGGGGCCTCTCCGAGCTCGCCATGCGGGCTCTGGCCAACGACGGCGCCACCGCCTCTCGCCAGGAACCGCCCTGCACGACCCCCGACGAGCTGGCCAAGGCCGTCGCCGCGATGCCCCGCATCCGCCCGCCGGAGCCGGCTTTCACCCCACGCCCCGAATACCAGCGCACCAACTACCAGCAGGGTTCGTACGGCCGCCCGCAACCCCGTCCGGCTGCCGCTCAGGCGGCGGCGCCGGTGCCACCGCCGCCGCTCCAGAGCCGCACCGGCAAGGCCCTCAAGTGGAGTGTGGCCGCTCTGCTCATCGCAGCGATCGGCCTGGGCAGCTGGCAGCTCGCCGACACCCTGCTGGACCGGCGCGGCACGAACGACGACACCCAGACGCAGACCGATCCCAAGAGCAACGAGGGATCGAAGGTCGTCGTGCCCAAGCCGCTCGCCATCAAGGACGCCGCCGAGTTCTATCCCGACGGCTCGCCGCAGGCCGCCGGCGAGGTGGCGAAGACGTACGACAACGACAGCACTTCGTACTGGCGTACCAAGTGGTTCGTCGACGGCCCCGACCTGGTTCCCTCCGTCAAGAAGGGCGTGGGCATCGTCTACGACCTCGGGGCGAAGCAGAACGTGGCCGAGTCGTCGATAGCGCTCCGGTACCCGGGAGACCACACCACGATCACCCTGTACGCGACGGACTCACTGTCCTCGTCCGGCGACGTCGACTCGATGCAGAAGATCGCCACCACGACCACCAAGGGTTCGAAAGCCTCGATCAAGGCAAAGAAGCCGGTGAAGACGCGCTACGTACTGCTCTGGATGACGGCCATGCCCTTGGCCGGCCAGGAGGGCTACAGCGGCGCGGGTCACAAGCAGGCCATAACCGATGTGAAATTCACAGGCTGACTCAGCCGTCAGGGGAGAGGGGGGCTCACCGTTGGACGACGTCACACTGCGCGATGCCGACGACCAGGATCTCCTGGCCCGGCACGTCAAAGGGGATCCGGACGCCTTCGGCGAGCTCGTACGCCGGCACCGCGACCGGCTGTGGGCGGTGGCCCTGCGCACCCTGGGCGACCGGGAGGAAGCCGCCGACGCCGTCCAGGACGCCCTGGTGTCCGCCTACCGGGCCGCCCACACCTTCCGCGGGCAGTCCGCCGTCACCACCTGGCTGCACCGAATAACGGTGAACGCCTGCCTCGACCGCGCCCGCAAGGCCGCCTCCCGCAAGACTTCGCCCGTGGACGACACCGAGCGCCTGGACCAGCTCCTGGAACCCCACGAGTCCGCCGAGGCCCCCGCCGAACGTCAAGACCTGCACCGCGAACTCCTGGCCGCGCTGCGCACCCTGCCTGTCGAGCAGCGGGCCGCACTGGTCCTCGTCGACATGCAGGGATACCCGGTGGCAGAGGCCGCCCGCGTCCTCGACGTACCGACCGGAACCGTGAAAAGCCGCTGCGCACGCGGCCGGGCCAGACTCCTTCCTCTCCTCACTCATCTGCGCACCGGTACCAGGGGTAGCGACGACTCCGGAGGGGGAAGGAACCGGAGGCCGGGGACATCCGTCCCACCGGCAACGGAACCTAGGGACGCAGGGCCGAACGGTCCTGCCGCTGTGAAGGGCGGAGGTGGGCGCGCGTGACATCCACGACCGGCACGGCTCAGCACCCGGATGTCGCGGAGATCGCCGACCTCGCGGAGGGACTGCTGTCGCCGTCCCGCACCGAGGACGTGCGGCAGCACCTCGACGGCTGCGAGCTCTGCGCCGACGTACGGCTGTCCCTGGAGGAGATCCGTGGAATGCTCGGCACCCTTCCCGGACCGCAGCGAATGCCCGCGGACATCGCCGGGCGGATCGACGCGGCCCTGGCTGCCGAAGCCCTGCTGAACTCCACGGCATCCGACGACATGGCACACGACGCCGACGAGTCCGTCGATGTTTCACGTGAAACATCGCATACGCCTGTGCGCCGGGCCTCCGGCCTTCCGGCTGCCGACCGTCCTGCCACCGACCTTCCGGCTGCCGACCGTCCTGCTGGCGACCGTCCGTCCGCCGACCAGCGGGCCGACCGCCCGGCCGGCCACGCCCGCGCCACGACAGGCCCCGGCCGGCCCGTGTCCCGCAAGCCCCGCAGGCGCACCGTGTGGAGCGCCGTCCTGGGCGCCGCCACACTCGGCCTCGGAATCCTGCTCGTCCAGTCGTTCCAGTCCACTCCGAGCCAACAGGGCAAGGACGCCACGTCCGCCGCCCGGAGCCAGCAGTTCTCCGGCGACCCGCTCCAGGGCCGCGTAAAGACACTGCTCGACTCATCGCACTCGGAGGGCCTGCACACCCCCAAGGACAAGAACGCCCCGTCGGTCGACATCCAGGAGAGCCCCAACTCCACGAAGCAGTCCCTCGGCGTCCCCTCCTGCATCCAGAAGGGCACCGACCGCACGGACACGCCGCTGGCCACCGAGCAGGGCACATACGAAGGAAAGCAGGCGTTCCTCGTGGTGCTACCGCACACCTCCGACAGTTCCCTGGTCCAGGCGTACGTCGTCGACGCCGCATGCGTCGGTGCCGCGTCCACGGGCAAGGGCGAACTGCTGCTGACGCACGCCTACCCTCGTCGCTGACACACGCGCCAATGCGCTCGTCCGTCTCGGGAATGCCAGGCCCGTAGTATCCGTTGGGTGGGGTGAAAGGTTCAGACCGGGCCCCGGTTGGCAGTAGGCAGTCTGCAGAGACGAGGAAGAAACCCGTGAGCGACGTCCGTAATGTGATCATCATTGGCTCCGGGCCGGCCGGTTACACCGCCGCGCTGTACACCGCGCGCGCTTCGCTGAAGCCGCTGGTGTTCGAGGGCGCAGTCACCGCCGGCGGCGCGCTGATGAACACCACCGAGGTCGAGAACTTCCCCGGCTTCCGGGACGGCATCATGGGCCCGGACCTGATGGACGGCATGCGCGCCCAGGCCGAGCGTTTCGGTGCCGAGCTCGTCCCCGACGACGTCATCTCCGTCGACCTCACCGGCGACATCAAGACGGTCACCGACACCGCCGGCACCGTGCACCGCGCCAAGGCCGTGATCATCTCCACCGGCTCCCAGCACCGCAAGCTCGGCCTCCCCCAGGAGGACGCACTCTCCGGGCGCGGCGTTTCCTGGTGCGCCACCTGCGACGGCTTCTTCTTCAAGGACCACGACATCGCCGTGGTCGGCGGCGGCGACACCGCGATGGAAGAGGCCACGTTCCTCTCCCGCTTCGCCAAGTCCGTCACCATCGTGCACCGCCGTGACACCCTGCGCGCCTCCAAGGCGATGCAGGACCGCGCCTTCGCCGACCCGAAGATCAAGTTCGCCTGGGACAGCGAGACCGCTTCCCTTGAAGGGGACCAGAAGCTCTCCGGGATCACGCTGCGCAGCACCAAGACCGGCGAAACCGCCCCGCTGGATGTCACCGGCCTGTTCATCGCCGTCGGACACGACCCCCGCAGCGAGCTCTTCAAGGGCCAGGTCGAGCTGGACGACGAGGGCTACGTGAAGGTCGAAGCCCCCTCGACCCGCACCAACCTGGCCGGTGTCTTCGCCGCGGGCGACGTCGTCGACCACACCTACCGGCAGGCCATCACGGCTGCCGGCACCGGCTGCTCCGCCGCGCTCGACGCCGAGCGCTACCTCGCTGCGCTCGCCGACAGCGAGAAGGTCGCCGAGCCCGAGAAGACCCCGGCTGCCTGACCCTCCCCACCCCACCCACACCCAAGAAGTGAAGGAGGCCGCCGTGGCCGCCCTGAAGAACGTGACTGACGACTCCTTCGACGAGGTCGTCCTCAAGAGCGACAAGCCCGTCCTCGTCGACTTCTGGGCCGCCTGGTGCGGTCCGTGCCGCCAGATCGCGCCGTCCCTCGAAGCCATCGCGGCCGAGCACGGCGACAAGATCGAGGTCGTCAAGCTCAACATCGACGAGAACCCGGCCACTGCCGCCAAGTACGGCGTCATGTCCATCCCGACGCTGAACGTCTACCTGGGCGGCGAGGTCGCCAAGACGATCGTCGGCGCCAAGCCGAAGGCCGCGATCGTCCGCGACCTGGACGCCTTCATCGGCGAGCAGTAGTCCGCCGCTGTTGTTTCACGTGAAACGGTGAGGGCCCACCCCGACGGGGTGGGCCCTCACCGTTTTCGCTACAGCGGCCGGAGCGCCGGATCCTTCTGGACCACGCCCAGCAGCTTGTCCAGCGCCAGTTCCACGTCTTCCTTCCAGGAAAGCGCCGTACGGAGCTCGAGTCTCAGCCGGGGATACCTCGGATGCGGCCGCACCGTCTTGAAGCCGACCGCCAGCAGATGATCCGCCGGGAGCAGACAGCCCGGCTCCTTCCAGCGCGCATCACCAAACGCTTCGATGGCCTTGAAGCCCCGCTGGAGAAGGTCCTTGGCCACCGTCTGCACCATCACCCGCCCGAGCCCCTGCCCCTGGTATCCGGGCACGATCAGCGCCGTCATCAGCTGCACCGCGTCGGGGGACACCGGGCTCGTGGGAAAGGCCGTCGCCCGCGCCACATACGCCGGAGGCGCGTACATCACGAAGCCCACCGGGACCTCGTCCACATAGACCACCCGGCCGCAGGACCCCCACTCCAGCAGGACGGCCGAAATCCAGGCCTCCTTCTCCAGCTCTGCCCTGCCCGCCCCTATCGCTGCTTCTCCACGAACGGGATCGAGTTCCCAGAAGACGCAGCCGCGGCACCGGTTGGGAAGATCCGCAAGGTTGTCCAGCGTGAGCGGTACGAGCCGACGCCCCATGAAGGCTGTTCCCCACTTTCTTCGCCTGCCGCATCGCGAGCGGCGCTCAGTGCGCTCCGCTCCTGGATCAAGCTGCCGACGAACCCGCCGACAGCCCCAAGTCCGAGCGCTGCAGTCACCAATTGGCCCCGGCTCACCGTTCGCATGGCTCCGCCCTCCCTGAGGTGGATCACAGTGGATGCGCCGTACCACCAAGCATCGTATCCACCGGGCAATCGGACGGGTACCGACGACAAGCAAAGGGCGGGGGTGTTCCGGCCATTGCCGCAACACCCCCGCCCTTCACCACAGTTCGCGGAGGCTCAGCTCTCCTCGTCCTGCCCGTCCTGCTCGGTGAGGCTCTTCTCCAGAACGCGCCCCTCGCCCGGGGCCAGGGTGCCCAGGATCCGCTCCAGATCCTCCACCGACGCGAACTCGACGGTGATCTTCCCGCGCTTCTTCCCGAGGTCGACCTTCACCCGCGTCTCGAACCGGTCCGACAGGCGCGACGCCAGGTCCGACAGTGCGGGAGCCATCAAGGCCCCCGCCCTCGGCCCCTTCGGCTTCGTCTCGCTCTTCGGCTTGGAGTTCATCAGCTTGACGATCTCCTCGGTCGTGCGCACCGAGAGGCCCTCGGCCACGATGCGCTTGGCGAGGACGTCCTGCTCGTCGGAGTCATCCAGCGTCAGCAGGGCCCGCGCATGACCGGCCGACAGCACACCGGCCGCCACCCTCTTCTGCACCGGCGCGGAAAGCTTCAGCAGACGCAGAGTGTTGGAGACCTGCGGGCGCGAACGACCGATCCGGTCGGCGAGCTGGTCGTGCGTGCAGTCGAAGTCCTTCAGCAACTGGTCGTAGGCCGCGGCCTCTTCCAGCGGGTTGAGCTGGGCGCGGTGCAGGTTCTCCAGCAGAGCGTCGAGCAGGAGCTTCTCGTCCTCGGTTGCCCGGACGATCGCGGGAATCCGCTCCAGCCCGGCTTCCTTGCACGCCCGCCAGCGCCGCTCACCCATGATGAGCTCGTAGCGGTCCGCGCTCGTCTGCCGCACGACGACGGGCTGGAGGAGACCCACTTCCTTGATGGAAGTGACCAGCTCGGCAAGGGCGTCGGTGTCGAACACATCGCGCGGCTGCCGGGGGTTGGGGTTGATCGCCCGGATCGGCACCTCGGCGAAGTACGCACCGGTGGGCGACTCCATCGGCTCCGCCGCAGCGTGCTCAGGTTCCCGCTCCTGCGACGGCACCGATGTTTCACGTGAAACATGGTCCGAAGGCAGTGCGGTCACCTTCGCCGCAGCCACCCCACGCTCGGCCGTCAGTACCCCCGGCGCGGACACCGGCGACACCGGAGCCGACTCGGAAGCAGGCGTCTGCCTCTCCTGCGGACCCTGCGGGAACAGCGCGCCGAGCCCGCGTCCCAGTCCTCTAGGTCGATTGCTCATTGGACACCCTCCGCCATGCTGTGCTGATTGTTCTGGTCGACAGCATGGGCGTGCTGCGCCTCGTAGAAGACACCGGCCCCCCGCAACGCGATCTCCCGCGCCGCTTCGAGATACGACAGCGAGCCGCTGGAGCCCGGGTCGTAGGTGAGCACGGTCTGCCCATAGCTGGGAGCCTCCGAGATCCGGACGGACCTCGGGATACTGGTCTTGAGGACTTCCTTGGCGAAGTGACTGCGCACTTCCTCCGCCACCTGCGAGGCGAGCCGGGTCCGGCCGTCGTACATGGTCAGCAGGATCGTCGACACATGCAGTTCGGGGTTGAGGTGCCCACGCACCAGCTCCACGTTCCGCAGCAACTGGCCGAGACCTTCCAGCGCGTAGTACTCGCACTGGATCGGGATCAGCACTTCCTCACCCGCGACCATCGCATTGACGGTCAGCAGCCCCAGGGACGGCGGGCAGTCGATGAGGACGTAGTCCAGCGGCTGCTCGTACGCCTGGATCGCACGCTGGAGTCTGCTCTCCCGTGCCACCAGGGACACCAGCTCAATCTCGGCGCCGGCCAGATCGATGGTGGCCGGGGCACAGAAGAGACCCTCGACGTCCCGGACCGGCTGGACCACGTCCGACAGCGGCTTGCTGTCGATCAGGACGTCATAGATCGAAGGAACTTCGGAGTGATGGTCGATTCCCAGCGCCGTGGAGGCGTTGCCCTGCGGATCGAGGTCGATCACCAGAACCCGCGCACCGTGCAGGGCGAGCGAGGCAGCGAGGTTGACCGTTGTCGTGGTCTTCCCCACGCCGCCCTTCTGGTTGGCGACCACCATCACACGTGTCTGCTCAGGCCTCGGCAGCCCCTCGCCGGCACGGCCGAGAGCATCTACCGCCAGTTGGGCAGCACGACCAATGGGGGTGTCGTCCGGCAGGGGCGATGTTTCACGTGAAACATCGTCTCCCGCCGCTTCGGTACGGGGGCCGGGGACCGGATCGGTCATCGGTCCCGCGATGTTGGCGTCGGACCGCAAGGATTCACTCTCCTCGACTTCAGGCTCGTAATGCTCAGAGCCTGTCACGCTTTGGGGGTCATGAACCAGTGAGGCCCGTTCTCCTGTGGAAGAACCCGCCCTTGTGGACAACCCCATGGCCCTTTCGGGTCTCGATTCGTGCGGAGTGGCAGCCGCACGACCCCGGCTGATGATTCCTTGCAGCAGCGAGCGACGTTTCACGTGAAACACGATGCACGGGCGGACTCACCAAGAGACCCCGACACTCCGCGCCGCGTACGTACGGCGCCTTGTATGGAGCATCACCGGGACATCATCCGTTCAGCGGCGACGCCGCGCCCTGCCCGTCCGCGCCGCCTTTGCCCGCTTCGCCGCGAACCGCACACCGCCCGGACTCTCCCGGACCTCGACGCGCACCACCGTGGAGAGCGGATCCACCACTCCCTCGCCGACCTGGAGCACTTCGGTCTTCACCACACCGAGCTTGCTGAGCGCGGCCCGCGCACCCTTGAGCTCCTCCTCGGCGGTGTCACCCTTGAGCGCGAGCATCTCGCCGTACGAACGCAGCAGCGGAACGCCCCAGCCGGCCAGCCGGTCCAGCGGAGCCACCGCGCGCGCGGTCACCACGTGCACGGGCTCCACCTTCCCCATGACCTCCTCGGCCCGGCCCCGTACGACCGTGACATGGTCCAGGCCCAGCAGCTCGACGACCTCCTGAAGGAAGTTCGTACGCCGCAGCAGCGGCTCAAGCAGGGTGATCTTCAGGTCGGGGCGTGCCAACGCGAGCGGAATTCCGGGCAGACCGGCACCCGACCCCACGTCGCACACGGTGATGTTCTCGGGCACGACCTCCGAGAGCACGGCACAGTTGAGCAGGTGCCGCTCCCACAGACGCGGCACCTCGCGCGGGCCGATCAGCCCACGCTTGACTCCCGCGTCCGCGAGCAGCTCCGCGTACCGAACAGCCTCCGGGAAGAATTCACCGAATACTGCCTTGGCTACTTCCGGGGCCTGGGGAAGCTCCGCTGCTGCCTCCGTCACGGGGACCGTCCTTCCGTACCGCACTATGGTGGCTGACTATCAGGCTGACAAAGATCGGCCCCGCCTGCGAACAGACGGGGCCGAAAGGCAAGAATCCGGTCAGGCCGGGAGCACAACGACGAAGCGCTCGGGCTCCTCGCCCTCGGACTCGCTGCGCAGACCCGCCGCGGCGACCGCGTCGTGCACGACCTTGCGCTCGAACGGCGTCATCGGGTCGAGCTTCACCGGAGCGCCCGAGGTCTTGACCTCGTCCGCCGCCTTGGCGCCGATCTCCGCGAGCTCCTCGCGCTTCTTGGCCCGGAAGCCCGCGATGTCCAGCATCAGCCGGCTGCGGTCACCGGTCTCGCGGTGCACGGCGAGGCGGGTCAGCTCCTGAAGCGCTTCGAGCACCTCGCCGTCACGGCCCACGAGCTTCTGCAGGTCACGGCCGCTGGAGTCGCTGATGATCGAGACAGCGGCCCGGTCGGCCTCGACATCCATGTCGATGTCGCCGTCGAGGTCGGCGATGTCGAGCAGACCCTCGAGGTAGTCGGCCGCGATCTCGCCCTCCTGCTCCAGGCGCGACAGCGTGTCGGTGCCCTCGGCAGGGGCGGAGGAAGTGGTGGTGCCGTCCGTCACGGGAGGACTCCTTCTTACTTCTTGGACGGGTGCTTGGGCCGCTGCGGACCCTTGCGCTGCCCGGACTTGGCTTGGCGTGCGGAACCGGCGGGCTTGCCGGCCGTGGGCTTGGCGTCCTGCGCCTCGTCCTTCTTCTCCAACGACGTCTTGGAGCCGGAGTCCTCGGAAACCTTGGCGGCCGTGCCCTGCTGTGCGGTGGCGGACTGACGCTTCGCCTTGGTCTGGCGCTTGGGCTGCTGGCGCTTGGCGAGGGACGCTCCGCCCTCGTCCTCTGCGACCGCAGTGCTGCTCTTCACGATCGAGCCGTCCGGCTCTGCCACCAGACCGGCCTTGGCCAGGCCGTTGATGAACTTGCGCTCGACGTCGTTGCGGTCGGTCCCCTTGGCGACGATCACCTTGACGACGTTGCGCTTGCGCCGCGCCTTGACCTCGCCCGTGGCCACCGTGCTCTTCAGCAGACGCTGCAGGTAGGAGTCCTGGGCCTTGCTGCCGGGCGTCGGGTTCTGGTTGATGACGTACATCTGCTGGCCCATGGTCCACACGTTGGTGGTCAGCCAGTAGACGAGGACACCGACGGGGAAGTTGATGCCCATCACCATGAACATCACCGGGAAGATGTACATCATCATCTTCTGCTGCTGCATGAACGGCGTCTTGACCGTGAGGTCGACGTTCTTCGTCATGAGCTGGCGCTGCGTGAAGAACTGCGACGCCGACATCATCACGATCATGACTGCGGTGACGATCTTGACCGAGGTCCCCGAGGCACCCAGGTCAGCAACCTTGTCCGCGTTGTCCATGAACTTCGCGGCCAGCGGGGCACCGAAGATGTGTGCCTGACGGGCACTGTCCAGCAGCGACTCGTTGATGACGCCGATCTTCTTGCCGTCGGCGATGGCGGAGAGCACGTGGTACAGGGCGAAGAAGAACGGCGACTGCGCCAGGATGGGAAGGCACGAGGAGAGCGGGTTGGTACCCGTCTCCTTGTACAGCTTCATCATCTCTTCGGACTGACGCTGCTTGTCGCTCTTGTAGCGCTCCTGGATCGCCTTCATCTTCGGCTGGAGCACCTGCATGTTCCGCGTCGACTTGATCTGCTTCACGAAGAGCGGGATCAGGCAGATACGGATCAGCACCACGAGGGACACGATGGACAGGCCCCAGGCCCACCCTGTGTCCGGGCCGAAAATGGCCCCGTACACCTTGTGGAACTGGACGATGACCCAGGAAACAGGCCAGGTGATGAAGCTGAACAGACTGGCAATCGTGTCCACTAATCAAGCTCCTTGAGCATTGGGCGAGGTCTCTGCGGCCGGGCTCGGGGTGTCGGGGGCCGATCCCCGAGAAGACACGCCAACGGCGGACTTCTCGCCCTTGCTGCCGCGCCACGCGTCGCGCAGCGCTTCGTGCCACCGCCGCCTGGTACGTGGCGGGACATGGTCCACACCACCGGGCGACCACGGGTTGCACCGCAGGATGCGCCAGGCGGTGAGGGCAGTTCCCTTCACCGCACCGTGCCGGTCGATGGACGTGAATCCGTAGTGGGAACACGACGGGTAGTACCGGCAGACCGGCCCGAGCAGGGGGCTGATGGTCCACTGGTACAGCTTGATGAGTGCCAGCAGCGGGTACTTCATCGCGTGCCTCTCCCCCGACCTTCGGTATGGGGAGCCCCGCCCAGCAGCCGCTGCAGTGCGGCGTCCAGGTCTCGGGCCAGCTGTGCGTGGTCGGCGTCACCCGCTCCGGGCAGCGCCCGTACGACCACCAGGCTACCGGGGGGCAGCTCGGCGATCCTGTCGCGCATGAGGTGGCGCAGTCTCCGCTTCACCGCATTGCGTACCACTGCGACGCCAACGGCCTTGCTCACGACGAAACCCGCACGCGTCGGGGGAGAGCTCTCCCCTGCCGCGTGCGGGTCCGTTGCACCGCTACTGCGTAGGTGGACGACAAGAAGCGGGCGGCCTGCGCGACGCCCTCGTCGTACTGCGGTTGCGAAGTCCTCGCGCCGCCTCAGCCGATTCTCGGTAGGCAGCACGTCATGACCCGTACGGGATCAGGCGGACAGCTCAGTGCGGCCCTTGGCACGGCGGTTCGCCAGGATGGCGCGGCCGGCGCGGGTACGCATGCGCAGACGGAAGCCGTGGGTCTTGGCACGACGGCGGTTGTTCGGCTGGAAGGTGCGCTTGCTCACTCGGGGGCTCCAGAAATGAATCGGGGGTGGCGAACACATCGCCTGGCTGTCACCGTGCGCCCACGAGGAAGCTCGCAACGCTCTCAGTGCACCGCTTCACGATCATTGACCATGATCTTTGCCCATCGGAGGCAGGCGGCAGCAGCCATCGACAACTCGACCTGGTTACGGTACGCGCGGCTACGCCATCCGGTCAAACCGGGGCTTCCCGGAGCCGCTTTGTGCACAGCCTGTGGACAACAACTTGAACCGTGTGAGCTGCCGCGACTACCGTGGCCAAACCTGGATTCAGGCTTTCGTAAGCATGCGGCCCGTCTGTCCGTGCCTGCCCAGCCTGTCCATTCCGTCCCGTCCCGAGAACCACACCTTCGTGGGACCTGTGAGAGAGCGTGCCCTGTGGCTGACGTACCTGCCGATCTTGCCGCAGTGTGGCCACGCGTGCTGGAGCACCTGCTCGGCGAGGGCCAGCAGGGCTTCGAGGCCAAGGACAGACAGTGGATCGAGCGCTGCCAGCCACTCGCGCTGGTCGCGGACACCGCCCTCCTCGCCGTGCCGAACGAGTACAGCAAGCAGGTCCTGGAGGGCCGGCTCGCCCCGCTCATCAGTGAGGCGCTGAGCCACGAGTGCGGCCGCCCGATCCGCATCGCGATCACGGTGGACGACTCCGTCGGCGAGTCCCCCGCACCCCAGCCCATGCGGCAGCAGCCCCAGCAGCAGTCCCCGTACCAGGGACAGCAGCAGAGCCAGCAGCACGACGACCCGCAGCAGCGCGACGTACGCGACCACCGCGATGCACGCGACAGCAGAGATACGCGCGACAGCCGGGACGCACGCGACACCTACGACTCCTACGGGCGCCGTCAGCAGGACGACGGTCTGCCCACCGCCCGCCCCGCCTACCCCGAGTATCGCCAGCAGTCGCGCCCCGCGCCCGGCTCCTGGCCCGGCGAGCAGCAGGACGACCACGGCGGCTGGCAGCAGCCCCGGCTCGGCGGGTTCCAGGAGCGCGACTCCTACTCCCGGCCGCCGCAGCACGACTACCGCTCCCAGCTGCCCGACCGGCAGCCCTACGACCAGCAGTCGCAGTACGACCACCAGCGCCAGGAGCGCTCCGAGCGCCAGGACCAGGGCCCGCGCCACGGCGGCGGCCAGAACCTGCCGGCCGCCAGCGGTGCACCGGGCCCGCTCGCCGCGCAGCCCGCGCCGGCCCCCGGCCCCGGTGAGCCGCAGGCCCGCCTGAACCCGAAGTACCTCTTCGACACCTTCGTCATCGGCTCGTCGAACCGGTTTGCGCACGCGGCCGCAGTCGCCGTCGCCGAGGCGCCCGCGAAGGCATACAACCCCCTCTTCATCTATGGGGAGTCCGGGCTCGGCAAGACGCACCTGCTGCACGCGATCGGCCACTACGCCCGCAGCCTCTACCCCGGCACGCGTGTGCGGTACGTGAGCTCGGAGGAGTTCACCAACGAGTTCATCAACTCGATCCGCGACGGCAAGGGCGACGCCTTCCGCAAGCGCTACCGCGACGTGGACATCCTGCTCGTCGACGACATCCAGTTCCTCGCGAGCAAGGAGTCGACGCAGGAGGAGTTCTTCCACACCTTCAATACGCTGCACAACGCGAACAAGCAGATCGTGCTGTCCTCCGACCGGCCGCCCAAGCAGCTGGTCACGCTGGAGGACCGGCTGCGCAACCGCTTCGAGTGGGGTCTGACCACCGACGTACAGCCGCCGGAGCTGGAGACGCGGATCGCGATCCTCCGCAAGAAGGCCGTGCAGGAGCAGCTCAATGCCCCGCCGGAGGTACTGGAGTTCATCGCCTCCCGCATCTCGCGCAACATCCGCGAGCTGGAGGGGGCACTGATCCGGGTCACGGCCTTCGCGAGCCTGAACCGGCAGCCGGTGGACCTCGGTCTCACCGAGCAGGTACTGAAGGACCTCATTCCCGGTGGCGAGGACGCCTCGCCGGAGATCACCGCGCCGGCCATCATGTCGGCCACCGCGGACTACTTCGGTCTGACGGTGGACGACCTGTGCGGATCGTCGCGCAGCCGCGTGCTGGTGACGGCCCGGCAGATCGCGATGTATCTGTGCCGGGAGCTCACGGACCTCTCGCTGCCGAAGATCGGCGCGCAGTTCGGCGGCCGCGACCATACGACGGTGATGCACGCGGACCGCAAGATCCGGGCCCTGATGGCCGAGCGCCGCTCCATCTACAACCAAGTCACCGAGCTCACCAACCGCATCAAGAACGGCTGACAGAGCCGGCTGTACGTCTGCGAGGGCGCCAGGAGAAGCATTCTCCCGGCGCCCTTTTCTTCGTCCCGGCTTCGTCCCTGCGTCGTCCCGAGACCTCCAGGACGTCATCCGGAGCGTTGTCCCAAGGCTGTTGATGCCCACGCCAGGCTCGCCGCTGTTCGAATTTGGCCCCGTGGGCTGGAGTTCTCCACAGATCCTGGGACGATGTTCCGTCCACACCCTGGGGACTGGGAAGTTGTCCCGATTGTGTCCACAGGGGCGGTTGCTGAGACTTCATCACCCCAGGTCAGGTGGTTGTGGAATTGTGGCAAACCTTGATCCACAGGCTGTGGACAAGTTTTTCTTCCACAGGGGGCCGATTGAGTTGTCCACGGGCGGCCCACAGGCTCCGGGGTCTTGTCCCCAGCTTCTCCACACGGCTGTCCACTGTTCGGCAACACAACACCCCCTCTCACTGGGTCGAGTGAAAGGCGTCACACCAAGGGGGTCGGTTGGGCTGTGGGGAAGGTGGGTAAAGCTGGGGACACAGCTGTGGGGAAGTCACCCCTGCCTGTGCATCGGGTGTGCAGAACTTTTCGCCGTCCACAGAAACGGCAGGTTGTCCACGGGTTCCACCCACAGGCGCGGTGGACAAAAAAGTGGGTCTGAGCTGCGGAAACGGGGTTATCCACGGTTTCCACAGGCCCTACTACTACTCCCACTAAGAGTTAGCCCAGAATCCGCATCGAAGAAGGCCCTGTGCACAACTCGGCCCGGATGCTCCTGGCGCCTCTCGCCACGACTTGACCGGCAGCCGTACGGACTGTCGGTGACGTGCGTCAGACTGGTCCCCGGTGAACTTCCCCGGCCGATGCCGGGAGACACCGGTCAGACGACGAAAGCCAGCAGGGCGAGCCAGCAACAGCAGGAGGCGGTTCCGGTGAAGATCCGGGTGGAGCGCGATGTACTCGCGGAGGCGGTGGCCTGGACGGCCCGCAGCCTCCCGGCCCGTCCGCCGGTGCCCGTCCTCGCGGGCCTTCTGCTGAAGGCCGAGGAGGGCGCGCTGAGCCTCTCCGGCTTCGACTACGAGGTTTCGGCCCGTGTGTCGGTCGACGCCGAGGTCGAGGAGGACGGCACGGTCCTGGTGTCCGGCCGGCTGCTTGCCGACATCTGCCGGGCACTCCCCAACCGCCCGGTGGAGATTTCCACAGACGGTGTACGGGCGACCGTGGCCTGTGGCTCCTCGCGATTCACACTCCACACCCTCCCTGTGGAGGAGTACCCGGCGCTGCCGCAGATGCCGACCGCCACGGGCACCGTCCCCGGTGAGGTCTTCGCGTCCGCCGCTGCCCAGGTGGCCATCGCTGCCGGCCGTGACGACACGCTGCCGGTGCTGACCGGTGTGCGTATCGAGATCGAGGGCGAGACGGTCACGCTGGCGTCGACCGACCGCTACCGCTTCGCGGTCCGCGAGTTCCTGTGGAAGCCGGAGGACCCGGAGGCGTCCGCGGTCGCCCTGGTGCCCGCCAAGACGCTCCTGGACACCGCCAAGTCGCTGACCAGTGGTGACACGGTGACGATCGCGCTGTCCGGCTCGGGCTCCGGCGAGGGCCTGATCGGCTTCGAGGGCGCGGGCCGTCGTACGACGACTCGTCTGCTCGAAGGCGACCTGCCGAAGTACCGGACGCTGTTCCCGACGGAGTTCAACTCGGTCGCGGTCATCGAGACCGCCCCGTTCGTCGAGGCCGTCAAGCGTGTGGCGCTGGTCGCCGAGCGGAACACTCCGGTCCGGCTGACCTTCGAGCAGGGCGTGCTGATCCTCGAAGCGGGTTCCAGCGACGATGCACAGGCTGTGGAGCGCGTCGACGCGAACCTCGACGGCGACGACATCTCGATCGCCTTCAACCCGACGTTCCTGCTGGACGGCCTGAGCGCGATCGACTCCCCGGTCGCCCAGCTGTCCTTCACGACGTCCACCAAGCCGGCGCTGCTCAGCGGCCGCCCGGCCGCGGACGCCGAGGCGGACGACGCGTACAAGTACCTGATCATGCCGGTGCGGCTCTCGGGCTGATCCCACAGGACTGCGGTGCAGGCCCGGGGCCCAGGTGGCGCCGGGCCTCACGTGCCCCTCGGGCCATCCGCGCAGGCCGGGCGTAGGCTCGGACCTTGGGTACGAATCGCCTCGAAGGTTAAGGAATCTCTGATGGAGCTCGGTCTCGTCGGCCTCGGCAAGATGGGCGGCAACATGCGCGAGCGCATCCGCCGCGCAGGTCACACCGTCATCGGTTACGACCGCAACGCGGACGTCGCTGATGTCCACAGCCTGGAAGAGCTTGTGGGCAAGCTCAAGGGGCCGCGCGTGGTCTGGGTCATGGTCCCGGCCGGTGACGCCACCCAGTCCACGATCGACGCGCTGGGCGAGCTGCTGTCCCCCGGCGACGTGGTCGTCGACGGTGGCAACTCGCGCTGGACGGACGACGAGAAGCACGCCGAGGAGCTGAAGGCCAAGGGCATCGGCTTCGTCGACTGCGGCGTCTCCGGCGGTGTCTGGGGCCTGGAGAACGGCTACGCGCTGATGTACGGCGGCGACGCCGACGACGTGGCGAAGGTGCAGCCGGTCTTCGACGCGCTCAAGCCCGAGGGCGAGTTCGGCTCGGTCCACGCGGGCAAGGTCGGCGCCGGCCACTTCGCGAAGATGGTCCACAACGGCATCGAGTACGCCATGATGCAGGCGTACGCCGAGGGCTGGGAGCTCCTGGAGAAGGTCGACTCCGTCACGGACGTGCGCGAGGTCTTCCGCTCCTGGCAGGAGGGCACGGTCATCCGTTCCTGGCTGCTGGACCTGGCGGTCAACGCACTGGACGACGACGAGCACCTGGAGGGCCTGCGCGGCTTCGCCGCCGACTCGGGCGAGGGCCGCTGGACCGTCGAGGCCGCCATCGACAACGCGGTGCCGCTGCCCGCGATCACAGCCTCCCTGTTCGCGCGTTTCGCGTCGCGTCAGGACGACTCCCCGCAGATGAAGATGATCGCCGCGCTGCGCAACCAGTTCGGCGGTCACGCGGTCGAGTCCAAGAAGAAGTAGGACCGCAGCAACAGCAGGACACAGTCGGGGAAGGTCGGCGCACCACCATGCACGTCACGCATCTGTCGCTGGCCGACTTCCGCTCGTACGCCCGGGTCGAGGTTCCGCTCGACCCGGGCGTCACCGCGTTCGTGGGGGCGAACGGGCAGGGCAAGACGAATCTCGTCGAGGCGGTCGGCTATCTGGCGTCCCTCGGCAGCCACCGGGTGTCCTCGGATGCTCCGCTGGTACGGATGGGGGCCGAGCGGGCGGTGATCCGGGCCGCCGTCACACAGGGCGAGCGCTCCCAGCTGGTCGAGCTGGAGCTCAATCCCGGCCGGGCCAACCGTGCCCGCATCAACAGGTCGTCGCAGGTCAGGCCGCGTGACGTGCTGGGCATCGTACGAACCGTCCTGTTCGCGCCCGAGGATCTCGCGCTGGTGAAGGGTGATCCCGGTGAGCGCCGCAAGTTCCTGGACGAGCTGATCACGGCGCGCTCGCCGCGCATGGCCGGGGTGCGGTCGGACTACGACCGTGTGCTCAAGCAGCGCAACACCCTCCTCAAGTCCGCGGCGATGGCCAGGCGGCACGGCGGCCGCTCGATGGACATGTCCACCATCGACGTGTGGGACCAGCACCTGGCGAAGGTCGGTGCGGAGCTCCTCGCGCAGCGGCTGGATCTGATCGCGGCGCTTCAGCCGCTGGCCGACAAGGCGTACGAGCAACTCGCGCCCGGTGGTGGCCCGGTGGCGCTTGAGTACCGCAATTCGGCGCCGGGTGAGGCGCTGTCGCGCGAGGACCTGTACGGGCAGCTGATGGAGGCGCTCGCCGGGGCGCGCAAGCAGGAGATCGAGCGGGGCGTGACGCTGGTCGGCCCGCACCGGGACGAACTGCTGCTGAAGCTGGGCCAGTTGCCCGCGAAGGGCTATGCGAGCCACGGGGAGTCCTGGTCGTACGCGCTGGCGCTGCGGCTGGCTTCGTACGATCTGCTGCGTTCGGAGGGCAATGAGCCGGTGCTGGTCCTCGACGACGTGTTCGCCGAGCTGGACGCACGCCGCCGGGAGCGGCTGGCGGAGCTGGTGGCTCCGGGGGAGCAGGTGCTGGTGACGGCGGCGGTGGACGACGACGTTCCGGGAGCGCTGGCGGGGGCCCGTTATGCGGTCGCCGACGGTGAGGTGACCCGACTGTGAGTGCCAAGGACAAGAACGGGTCCGCCGTGCCGGAGCCGAAGCCCGCTTTGGAGCCGAAGCACGGTCCGGGACCCAAGCCCGCTTCGGCGACGGGGGTGCCGGAGTCCTCGGGCGTGGACCTGGCCCGTCAGGCGTTGGCTGCGGCGAAGGAGCAGGCGCGCGCCCGGGGTGCGGCGGCGCAGCAGAAGAAGACGGTGCGCCGGGGCGGCAGCCTGCGGTCGGGGTCGGGTGCGGACGGCCGGGACCCGCTGAAGCTGGGTGCGGCGCTGGACCGGCTGAAGACCGAGCGGGGCTGGGAGATGCCGATCGCGGTCAGCGGGGTGATGGGGCGGTGGAAGGACATCGTGGGGCCGGACGTCGCCCAGCATTCGGAGCCGCTGAAGTTCGACGAGGACGAGCGGGTCCTGGTGGTGCGGTGCGATTCGACGGCGTGGGCGACCCAGCTGAAGTGGATGATTCCGGATCTGCTGCGGCGGCTCAACGGTGAGCTCGGCCGGGACACCGTACGGCTGATCAAACTGCAGGGGCCGAATGCTCCGCAGCGCCGGTACGGCCCGCTTCGGGCGCCGGGGAGCACCGGGCCCGGCGATACGTACGGGTAGGGCTGGTCCGTCCATGTTTCACGTGAAACATGGCGAGGATGTTTCACGTGAAACCGCGCGGTGGGAGTGAGGCGTCCCTCACCGTAGTGGGAGGTTGACAGCTCGAAGCCCTGGACGCCGGTGTGAGCCGCCTGGAGCCCCTCCCCGGATATGGGGAGTAGGTCGGCCCCGGTTCGGGGCGGCACATGCGGACTCAGGTACCGGCAAACCCCCATTCATGTCCGCGCTACCGGTAGACTGATGCGTAGTCCTCGCTTGTTTCGCGGGGCACATCGACTCACACAGAACGACGCAGCCGCTCCTGCCTGCCTGGGGATGGGGATTCCCCCAGCCGACGGCAGGGGATGGGCCTGTGCTGTGCCAGAAAGGGCGCTTCGTGGCCGATTCCGGCAACCCCAACGAAATCAGTCAGTCCACCGCAGGCGAGGACGGAGGCGGCGCCTCCTCTCAGGTGGTCCCCGCCGCGGCGGTCGCAGCCGTGTCCATGGGAGCCAACAACTCCTCCTACGACGCCAGCGCGATCACCGTCCTGGAAGGCCTGGACGCGGTCCGCAAGCGACCGGGCATGTACATCGGCTCGACCGGTGAGCGTGGTCTGCATCACATGGTGCAGGAAGTGGTCGACAACTCGGTCGACGAGGCCCTGGCTGGCCACGCGGACATGATCGACGTGACGATCCTGGCCGACGGCGGCGTGCGCGTGGTCGACAACGGCCGCGGTATCCCCGTCGGCATCATCCCGTCGGAGGGCAAGCCTGCCGTCGAGGTCGTGCTGACGGTCCTGCACGCGGGCGGCAAGTTCGGCGGCGGCGGTTACGCCGTCTCCGGCGGTCTGCACGGCGTGGGTGTGTCCGTGGTGAACGCGCTGTCGCAGCGCGTCGCGGTGGAGATCAGGACCGACGGCTACCGCTGGACGCAGGAGTACAAGCTCGGTGTGCCGGTGGCGCCGCTGGAGCGGCACGAGGCGACCGACGAGACCGGCACCGCGGTGACGTTCTGGGCCGACGGCGACATCTTCGAGACCACGGAGTACTCCTTCGAGACCCTGTCGCGGCGTTTCCAGGAGATGGCGTTCCTCAACAAGGGACTGACCATCAGGCTGACGGACGAGCGGGAGTCGGCGAAGGCCGTCGCCGGTGCGGACTCGGCAGAGGGCGCGGACGAAGAGCAGGTGCGTACGGTCACGTACCACTACGAGGGCGGCATCGTCGACTTCGTGAAGTACCTGAACTCGCGCAAGGGTGAGCTCATCCACCCGACCGTCATCGACGTCGAGGCCGAGGACAAGGAGCGGATGCTCTCGGTCGAGATCGCGATGCAGTGGAACTCGCAGTACAGCGAGGGCGTGTACTCGTTCGCGAACACGATCCACACGCACGAGGGCGGTACGCACGAAGAGGGTTTCCGTGCGGCGATGACGGGTCTGGTGAACCGGTACGCCCGCGAGAAGAAGTTCCTGCGCGAGAAGGACGACAACCTCGCCGGTGAGGACATCCGCGAGGGTCTGACCGCGATCATCTCGGTGAAGCTGGGCGAGCCGCAGTTCGAGGGCCAGACGAAGACCAAGCTGGGCAACACGGAGGCGAAGACCTTCGTGCAGAAGGTCGTGCACGAGCACCTCAACGACTGGTTCGACCGCAATCCGAACGAGGCGGCGGACATCATCCGCAAGGCGATCCAGGCCGCCACGGCCCGTGTCGCCGCCCGCAAGGCGCGCGATCTGACCCGCCGCAAGGGTCTGCTGGAGTCGGCGTCGCTGCCGGGCAAGCTCAGCGACTGCCAGTCGAACGACCCGACGAAGTGCGAGATCTTCATCGTCGAGGGTGACTCCGCCGGCGGCAGCGCGAAGTCCGGCCGCAACCCGATGTACCAGGCGATCCTGCCCATTCGAGGCAAGATCCTGAACGTCGAGAAGGCGCGGATCGACAAGATCCTCCAGAACACCGAGGTCCAGGCGCTGATCAGTGCCTTCGGTACCGGTGTGCACGAGGACTTCGACATCGAGAAGCTCCGCTATCACAAGATCATCCTGATGGCGGACGCCGACGTCGACGGTCAGCACATCAACACGCTGCTCCTGACGTTCCTGTTCCGCTTCATGCGGCCGCTGGTCGAGGCGGGGCACGTGTACCTGTCGCGTCCGCCGCTGTACAAGCTCAAGTGGGGCCGTGACCACGTCGAGTACGCGTACTCCGACCGTGAGCGCGACGCGCTTCGCGAGGCGGGCGAGCAGCAGGGCAAGCGCATCAAGGAGGGTGACCTCCAGCGTTTCAAGGGTCTCGGCGAGATGGATGCCGAGGAGCTGCGCATCACCACGATGGACGTCGACCACCGTGTGCTCGGCCAGGTGACGCTCGACGACGCGGCCCAGGCCGACGACCTGTTCTCGGTGCTGATGGGTGAGGACGTCGAGGCACGGCGCTCGTTCATCCAGCGCAACGCCAAGGACGTCCGCTTCCTCGACATCTGAGTCGGTCTGTCGCTGACCGCTTCGAAAGGATTTTGACCAGCAATGGCCGACGAGAACACCCCCGTTACCCCCGCCGCAGAAGAAGAGCAGGTCATGCGGATCGAGCCCGTCGGGCTCGAGACCGAGATGCAGCGTTCGTATCTCGACTACGCGATGTCCGTCATCGTGGCGCGTGCGCTTCCGGACGTACGGGACGGTCTGAAGCCCGTCCACCGCCGTGTGCTGTACGCGATGTACGACGGCGGTTACCGGCCCGAGAAGGGCTTCTACAAGTGCGCCCGTGTCGTCGGTGACGTCATGGGTACGTACCACCCGCACGGCGACTCCTCGATCTACGACGCGCTGGTGCGGCTGGCGCAGCCGTGGTCGATGCGGATGCCGCTGGTGGCCTCCAACGGCAACTTCGGCTCCCCGGGCAACGACCCGGCGGCCGCGATGCGCTACACCGAGTGCAAGATGGCGAACCTCTCCATGGAGATGGTGCGCGACATCGACGAGGAGACCGTCGACTTCACGGCCAACTACGACGGCCGTAACCAGGAGCCGACGGTTCTGCCGGCCCGTTTCCCGAACCTGCTGGTCAACGGCTCGGCGGGCATCGCGGTCGGTATGGCGACGAACATCCCGCCGCACAACCTGCGCGAGGTCGCCGCCGGTGCGCAGTGGTACCTGGAGAACCCGGAGGCCTCCCACGAGGAGCTCCTGGACGCGCTGATGGAGCGCATCAAGGGCCCCGACTTCCCGACCGGCGCGCTGGTGGTGGGCCGCAAGGGCATCGAGGAGGCGTACCGGACGGGCCGCGGCTCGATCACGATGCGCGCCGTGGTGGCGGTCGAGGAGATCCAGAACCGGCAGTGCCTGGTCGTCACGGAACTCCCGTACCAGACCAACCCGGACAACCTGGCGCAGAAGATCGCCGACCTGGTGAAGGACGGCAAGGTCGGCGGCATCGCGGACGTCCGGGACGAGACCTCGTCGCGCACCGGTCAGCGCCTGGTCGTCGTGCTGAAGCGTGACGCGGTCGCCAAGGTCGTGCTGAACAACCTGTACAAGCACACCGACCTGCAGTCGAACTTCGGCGCGAACATGCTGGCGCTGGTCGACGGGGTGCCGCGCACGCTGTCGCTGGACGCGTTCATCCGGCACTGGGTGACGCACCAGATCGAGGTCATCGTCCGGCGTACGCGCTTCCGTCTGCGCAAGGCGGAGGAGCGGGCGCACATTCTGCGCGGTCTGCTCAAGGCGCTGGACGCGATCGACGAGGTCATCGCGCTGATCCGCCGGTCGAACACGGTCGAGATCGCCCGTGAGGGCCTGATGGGCCTGCTGTCGATCGACGAGATCCAGGCGAACGCGATCCTGGAGATGCAGCTGCGCCGACTGGCCGCTCTGGAGCGGCAGAAGATCGTCGCCGAGCACGACGAGCTCCAGTCCAAGATCAACGAGTACAACGCGATCCTGGCCTCCCCGGAGCGCCAGCGCGGCATCGTCAGCGAGGAACTGGCCGTCATCGTCGACAAGTTCGGCGACGACCGGCGCTCCCAGCTGGTGCCCTTCGACGGCGACATGTCCATGGAGGACCTGATCGCCGAGGACGACATCGTCGTCACCATCACCGGTGGCGGCTACGTCAAGCGCACCAAGACCGAGGACTACCGGTCGCAGAAGCGCGGCGGCAAGGGCGTGCGCGGCACGAAGCTGAAGCAGGACGACATCGTCGACCACTTCTTCGTGACGACCACACACCACTGGCTGCTGTTCTTCACGAACAAGGGCCGGGTGTACCGGGCGAAGGCGTACGAGCTTCCGGACGCGAGCCGGGACGCGCGTGGTCAGCACGTGGCGAACCTCCTCGCGTTCCAGCCGGACGAGAAGATCGCGCAGATCCTGGCGATCCGGGACTACGACGCGGCGCCGTACCTGATCCTGGCCACCAAGGGCGGCCTGGTGAAGAAGACGTCGCTGAAGGACTACGACTCGCCCCGTTCGGGTGGTGTCATCGCGATCAACCTGCGGGAGACCCCGGACGGCAGCGACGACGAGCTGATCGGCGCGGAGCTGGTGTCGGCCGAGGACGATCTGCTGCTGGTCAGCCGGAAGGCCCAGTCGATCCGGTTCACGGCGACGGACGACGCGCTGCGTCCGATGGGCCGCGCCACATCGGGTGTAAAGGGCATGAGTTTCCGCGAGGGCGATGAACTTCTCTCGATGAATGTCGTCAGGACCGGTACGTTCGTCTTCACCGCAACCGACGGCGGGTACGCGAAGCGCACCCCCGTCGACGAGTACCGCGTCCAGGGCCGCGGCGGTCTGGGCATCAAGGCCGCCAAGATCGTGGAGGACCGGGGTTCGCTCGTCGGTGCGCTGGTGGTGGAGGAGACGGACGAGATCCTCGCCATCACGCTCGGCGGTGGTGTGATTCGTACGCGAGTCAGCGAAGTCAGGGAGACGGGCCGTGACACCATGGGCGTCCAACTGATCAACCTGGGCAAGCGGGATGCCGTTGTCGGCATCGCCCGCAATGCCGAGGCCGGCCGTGAGGCCGAAGAGGTCGACGGCGTCGATGACGGCCCGGAGACCGAAGCGGACGGTGCGGTCGCTGCTACGACCGCTGCCGAAGTCGTCGAGGGCGCAGAGCCTTCGGCAGGGGAGCACGAGGAGTAGGTCGTGAGTGGAGCCACGGGCACCGGAGGAAACGCTTCCGGTGCTGGAGCACCCGGTGCCCGTGGCTCTGCCGCGGACTCCCAGGGGGGAACTGTGACGGACACCCGGGGGCCGCAGCCCCAGCAGAACTACGACGGGTACGCGGCCGGGCCGCTGCCCGGCGAGCGGGACCAGCCGGGCCAGGGGCCCGGATCCCAGCCGTACCACCCGCCGCAGGCCTACCAGGCGACACAGGGCTCTCAGCAGGGCGGCGGTGCCACCCAGGGTGGCCAGCGCGGTCCTGCTTCCCAGGGTCAGGGCGGCGGCGGTACGCAGGGAGGGCAGACCGGGGCCGTGCGGTTGCCCCGTACCGGTGCGCGGACGACGCCTCGTACGCGCAAGGCCAGGCTGCGGGTGGCGAAGGCCGACCCGTGGTCGGTGATGAAGGTCAGCTTCCTGCTGTCGATCGCGCTGGGCATCTGCACGGTGATCGCGGCGGCCGTGCTGTGGATGGTCATGGACGCCATGGGCGTCTTCGCGACCGTCGGCGGCACGATCAGTGAGGCGACCAGCTCGACGGCCGGGTCCGGCGAGAGCAGCGGTTTTGACCTGCAGTCGTTCCTGTCGCTGCCGCGGGTGCTGATCTTCACGTCGGTGATTGCGGTGATCGACGTGGTGCTGGCGACGGCGCTGGCGACGCTGGGTGCCTTTATCTACAACCTGTCGGCCGGATTCGTGGGCGGTGTGGAGCTCACGCTCGCCGAGGACGAGTAGGACCTCGCGGAGGGGGGCGGAGAACCGATTTTGGCACTGCCCCCCACGTGCGCTAATCTTCAGAAGTCAGCGCGCGAGCGCGGCGGGGCTATAGCTCAGTTGGTTAGAGCGCATCCCTGATAAGGATGAGGCCACAGGTTCAAATCCTGTTAGCCCCACAGTTACCGGTTGGCCCGGACGAGGAAGTTCTCGTCCGGGCCAACCGCTTTTGTGCGTCGCGAAGTTGAACCCCCCGGTAGGTCACCGATCGGTATCGGCCGGTGTGTATAGTCGGCCGCCAAAGGTCTCCTACGTCATGGAAAGACGAGGTAGCGCGGTGAAGAAGCTTCTCCTGGTCGCACTGGCCGCCATTGGCGGGCTCCTCGTGTACCGCCAGATCCAGGCGGATCGCGCCGAGCAGGATCTGTGGACGGAGGCGACTGACTCCGTGCCCGCAGGTTCGGGTGTGTGAGCTCCAGTAGTCAGAGTGCAGGAACCCCGGTCGCTGATGCGGCCGGGGTTCTTTGCTGTGTAAAGGGCTGTGTGCCGCCGGGTTTGGTGAAAGTGGCCGTTGTGGGACAGTGACCCAACCCCCTTGTGTTCTCTTGCGCAAATCACTGGCTTGCGAGAGCAAACTCAATGATGCGAGGGGGCTCGGTGAGGGCTCGGGTGGCGGCCGTTGTGGTCGGCGGGGCTTTGCTCGGGGTGCTGGCGGGGATTTCGGCCGCCGGGGCCGCGAATGTTTCACGTGAAACCGGGCCGGGCGTTTCACGTGAAACATCGGGCGGGGGTGCCGACCGGGGTGGCCTGGTGATGGTGCTCGACTCCTCCGGCTCGATGGCCGACGGCGACGGATCCGGGCGTACGCGGATGGAGGTGGCCCGCAGTGCGGTGTCCGCCGTGGTGGACGGGCTGCCGGACGGCCATCCGACCGGGCTGCGGGTGTACGGCGCCGACCTGCCCAAGGGGTGCGCCGACACCCGCCTCGTACGGCCCGTACGGAAGCTCGATCGGGAGGCGTTGAAACGCGCCGTGAACGGCGTGCAGCCCAAGGGGGGCACTCCCGTCGGCCTGTCCCCCCTGAAGGCCGCACAGGACCTTCCCAGGGCTTCTGACGGGTCGATCGGGCAGCGCACCGTCCTGTTGATCTCCGACGGTGAGGACAACTGCGGTACGCCGCAGCCCTGCGAGGTCGCCGAACAGCTCGGCCGCAGCGGCGTCGGCTGCGCATCGACGCCGTCGGCTTCCAGGTGAAGGGTGCGGCCCGCAAGCAGCTGGAGTGCATCGCGGAGGCGGGCAACGGGCGTTACTACGACGCCCCCGAAGCTGCGGCGCTGGCCCGCCGGCTCCAGCGCGCCGCCCAACTCTCCGCGGACGGCTACCGCTTCCGCGGCAAACGGGTCGAGGGCGCGTCGGTCCGGGGCGCCGCACCGGCCCTGACGCCCGGTCAGTACCTCGACACCATTGGGCCGGGCGAGACCCGGTACCGACGCGCTGAAGGCCCCGCATCGAGTACGACGGGAGCAGCGCCTGCGAGAACAGCACCGAGCGCTTTCTCCAGAACGAGGGCGCCACACCGCTGACCACGGCCGTCGCCCGGGTGCCCAGAAGGCGCCGCTGCCGGCCGGCGACCCGAAGGGCGTGCGGGGCGGCACCGGCTTCAACGACGCCAGGCAGCTCGGCGCCGGCGTGTGGCGCGACCGGATCCTGCCCTCGCAGACCCTCTGGTGCAAGGTGCCGGCGGGCTGGGGGCAACAGGTGCGCTACGACGTGGAGTTCGCCAACGAGCCCACGGTCGAGGGCGGTGCAAGCGTCATGTCGTACGGCATGAAGCAGGTCTGCACGCCCGCGCGGGCGCCCGTCGGCAGCGGAAGCGGCGGCTTCGACCCGAAGACGCTCTACACCGCGGAGGTCGCCGAGAACCCGCGGGTCGGGGTGGTCCTGCGCGTTGCGGTCCTCGGTGACGCACGCTCAGGACCCCAGTACGACGCGCCTCTTGTGAAGGGGCGGGCCGCTCCCGCTCCGAGCCCCGCCGGGGAATCGGTCACCCGGGCGGACAGCCCCGGGGCGGGCGGGGCAGGATGGTCCGGCACCGCGATCGCCGCGGTGGCGGGCGGGACGGTCGTGGTGGTTGCCGGGGCTGTACTCCTCGCGGTGCGGCGCCGGACGTCGGCGAACACGACAAGGGGTGGCTCGTGATGGGGCAGCGCAGCAGAGGCCGGGGGCTTCCGGGCTCCAGGGGCCTGGGCAGGACGCTCGCCGGGGTGGCGGCGCTGTGTGCGGTGGTGGCACTGCCGGGGCAGGCGCTGGCGGCGGGCACGCCCGCACCGTACGTCTTCGACACGGCGGCCGAGCCGGTCCGCGGGGCCGCGAGCACGGCGGACGCACCGGCGCTGACCGCCGGGGCGACGTACAAGGACAGCATCGGGCCGAAGGGCAAGCTGTTCTACCGGCTCGACCTCGACGCCAAGAGCAACGCGTACGTGTCCGCGGTCGCCGTGCCCAAGAACGGCCCCAAGGTCGGGATCGGCGACGACCTCAAGGTGTCGGTCCTCGACCGCAGCAACAGCTCCTGCGACTCCGGCGACAGCGTGGGCTTCGGGTCGGCCGATTACGCCCGGCCGATCAGCACCTACGCGGCGCGGACGATCGAGGCGGGCTCCAGCAGCTGCCAGGAGGCCGGCACGTACTACGTGCTCGTCGAGCGGTCCACGGCGGCCACCTCCGCGCCGGAGGACTGGGCGCTGGAGATCCGCTACCAGTCCGAACCCGGCCTGAAGGCGGCCGGGCCGACCGAGGCGTCCAAGAGCTGGCCCAGTGCCTCTCCCGCCCCGCCCTCCGGCGGGCCGCAGAAGCGCCACGGCGGGACGGGCTTCAACGACGCCACCGGGCTGACCACCGGCGAGTGGCGCGACGAGATCAAGGCCGGGCAGTCGCTCTTCTACCGGGTGCCCGTCGACTGGGGACAGCAGATCTTCTCCGACATCGACCTGCACAGCGCCGTCGGGGCGAAGAACGGGTTCGTGGGCAGTGCCGTCTCCTTCGACCTGTACAACCCCGCGCGCGGGTTCGTTCAGGACGCCAGCTCGATGTCGTACGACGGGAAGCAGAAGACGGCAGCGATGGATCCGCTGCCGCCCGTGGCGTACGAGAACCGCTTCAACTCCAGCAGCGGCGACGGGGACATGCAGCTTGCGGGCTGGTACTACCTGCGGGTCACGCTGAGCCCGAAGGTCGGTACGACCTTCGGGGACAAGCCGTACGGGTTGACGCTGCGGGTCAGCGTGAAGGGCGACAAGCGGGCGGGGCCCGCCTACGCGGGGGCCGCCGGGGACTTCGGAGTCTCGGAGGACGACCGGGACGCGGCGGCCAGCGGGCAGAGCGGTGCGCAGGCCGCGCAGAGCAGCACGATGCAGCTCGTCGCGGCGACCGGGATCGGCTCAGGCACCGTGCTCGTCCTCGGACTCGGGGTGTGGACGCTGCTGGCGCGGCGCCGGGCGGGTGCGGTCGAAGGGCCGCCGCAGTCCGCACCCACACCCGCACCCCAGCAGGGGTACGGGCCGCCTCCGGCCTCCTGGTAGGCCCGGCGTACAGACCCTCCGGCGGTACGGACCGCCGGGCGCGGGTCAGGTCTGGGTCAGGGCCCAGATGCCCACGGCGAAGCAGATCAGCGCGAGCACCAGCACCGGGACCGTCACCTTCGGGGGCGGTCCCGGCCGCTTTTGCACGGCCGGTGTCCGGCCCGGGTACGGAACCGGCGCCGCCGGGCGGGGAACCCCGGGGCCTGGTGCGGGGTATCCACGGGTGGGCGGCACTTGGTGGTCGACCACGGCGGTCGGTGCCTGGTGCGGGCCGGGAACGGAACCGAGGAAGGGCGGAGCCGGGTGGGCGGGCACGCCGGACGAGGGCGCGGCAGGCGCCGGAGCCGACGGAGCCGGAGCCGCCGGAGCCGAGAGCTGGGACGGGAAGGACTGGGGTGCTACCGGGCCCTGCTGCGGGGGCGGGGCGAGGTGGAAGCTGCCGGTCTGCGACATGGCCGCGTGCTGCGGGGACGGGGACGGGGACGGAGACGGGGCCTGGGCCTGGGCTTCAGCCTGGGCCTGGGCTTCAGCCTGCGCCTGGGCCTGGGCCTGGCCGGGGTGGGGTGCGGCGGCCGGCTGCGGGGCGGCAGGCAGGGGGCCGGACGGGCCGAAGCCCGGCGGCAGCGGGCCGATCTGGTCGAAGACCTCGACCGGGTCCTCGTCGGGGGCGGCCTCGGGGAGCATCTCGACGGCTGCGGTCAGCGCCTTGCGCGCCCCCGTCGCCGTACGGAACCGGGCCTGCGGGTCCGGCTGGAGCATTCCCGCGACGACCTGCCACAGGGGCTCCGGGATGCCCTCCGGGGCGGTGGGGGTCCCGTGCGAGGCGAAGTGCTCGATGAGAGCCTTGGAGTCCGGCTTCTGCCCCTGGAGCAGGTAGAGGGCGACCAGACCGACCGCGAACAGGTCGGCGGGGAAGTCCGGTTCGGCGCCCATCATCTGTTCGGGCGCGAAATAGCCGGGAGTGCCGACGACGTAGTCGGTCTCGGTCAGGCGGGGTTCGCCCTTGCGCATCGAGATGCCGAAGTCGGAGAGACGCAGGTGCGGACGGCCGGTGCCGGTCGCCTCCAGGAGGATGTTCGCGGGCTTGATGTCGCGGTGCACGACCCCCTCCGCGTGCACCGCGGCGAGCCCGGCGAGGAGCTGGTCCAGGAGGGTGCACACGAAGCGGGGCGGGAGCGGGCCGTAGTCCCCGATGACGTGGGCGAGCGAACCGCCGCTCACCAGCTCCATCGTGAACAGGACCTTGTCGTCGTCCGCAGCCCAGCTGGCAGGCGCCAGGACGTGCGGATGGTCGATGCGCAGCGCCTGCTCGCGCACGAAGCGCAGCAGAGTGTGGGCATCGCTCTGCTGAAGCACCTTGGCCGCGACGTAGCGGCGCCTCCGGTGGTCCCAGGACCGCCAGACCGCGCCCATTCCGCCCCGCCCGATCGGGTCGATCAGCTCGTACCGGCCCGCGAATATCTCACCCATTGTGCTGCGCCCGCTCCCGGTCCGCCTCGTGTCGCCGCCGGTGTCCCTGCCGGCGGCCCGTCAGCTCTGATGTGCCTCGTAGTGCGCGACAGCCTCCGCGGTGCGCCCGGCGCCGTACACCCGTAGGAACTCTGCCAGTTCCGGGTGGTCCACGGCGAGGGAGTCCGCGGCGTGGATGATGTCCCCGGCCCCCGCCACCGAGCGCAGCAGCGACTGGATCTCGCGCACCACGCGCCGCACCGTCGGCGCGCCCGAGCTCGCCGTCGTCTGGCTGGTGGCGTTCAGGACGGATCCGCCCTGTGACTTCTTGATCTCCTCCATGCGATCGGTCGCCTCCCCCGCGCTGACACTTCCGTCGGCCACCTGGCCGGCCAGATCCTGCAGTGCCTGGACACGCTGGACCACGGCAGGGTTGCCGATCTTGGCGCGCTGGCCGCTCATCAGCTGGGACAACATGGGCGCGGACAGGCCCAGTACGGCGGCGAGCCGGGCCTGGTTGAGCCCCAGATCGTCGATGAGCCGACGGAAGAGCGCCCCCAGCGGCTCCCCGTACCAACTGCGCTGAAGCTCCCTGGCTCTTGCCGCGGCTTCCTGTTGTGCTGCGTCCATCTGCGTCTCCCCTTCGCTGCTGCGAACCTCGCGGAGCATCTTACGGAGAGTGGTCGCGGACGGGGAGTCCCAATCTGTTTGTGGAATTGCGGGGGTCACCCGCTATTCTGGTGTGCGTCGGTTCCCGAGCGTTGTTCCGCTCGGTCCCGGTCACCCTTTTCGGGGCCTTAGCTCAGTTGGTAGAGCGCTGCCTTTGCAAGGCAGATGTCAGGAGTTCGAATCTCCTAGGCTCCACATCCCGAGAGGCCCCCTGACCTGCGGAAACGCAGGTCAGGGGGCCTCTCCGTGTTCATAACGTCAACACCGTGTCAACACCGGTCTGTCGTACGGTCCGCTCGTGGCATCGATCAGAGAACGTGCAAAAAGGGACGGAACCAGCAGCTTCATCGTCCTGTTCCGTGCAGGCGGAGCGAGGAACGCGAAGCAGGAGTCCGAGATCTTCGAGGACCTGAAGGCGGCCGAGAGCTTTCGGGATCTGGTGAACGGATACGGCCAGCAGTGGCCGCCGGGCTGGGTCCGGGGCCAGGGTTTCGTGGCCGAGAAGCGCCGGCCTGCGACGATGTTCGAGCCGTTCGCTCTCACCTTCATCGACCGGCTTACCGGCATCCAGGGCGACACTCGCGGCAAGTACAAGAAGGAGGTCCGCGAGAACCTGGCCCCCTGGTTCGGTCCCTACTCGGTCGAGGACGGCGAAGGCGGCATCATCCGGGACATGGTCCAGGACTGGGTCAACGATCTGGAGCATGGTCGTCCCGCGCCGTTGGACCCGCCGGATCGGAAGCCTCGGACGAAGTACAAGCCGAAGACGATCCGCGACAAGCACGGTCTCCTCTTCTCGATCATGCAGGCCGCCGTCGACGCGGAGCCGCCGTTGAGAGCCTCCAACCCGTGTGCCAAGACCAGCCTCCCCAGGGCTGACGGTGCCGAAGAGGAAGAAGACATCGTTTTCCTGGAGCGTGAGGAATACGCCTGGATCTACGAGGGTCTGATGGAGGACGCCAAGGAGTTGGCCGATGCCATCGCGGAAACCGGATGCAGGTGGGGCGAGGCGACCGCCCTCCAGCCACGCGACCTACGCCGCCGGAACGGCCGACCCGCCGTTCGAATACAGCGGGCGTGGAAGCGCGACGAGGATGGGAAACCGGTACTCGGGCCGCCGAAGACCAAGAAGTCGCGGCGCACCATCGTGATCACTCAACGCCTGGACCGGGTGCTGCGGCGCCGGGCGAAGGGACTTGCCAAGGACGCGCTGCTCTTCACAGGGCCCGAGGGCGGCAAGTGGGACCCCGGGACCTTCCGCCGGCTTCGGTGGCTGCCCGCGATCGAATACGCGGCGGAGAAGTACGGGTTGATCAAGCGCCCGCGTATTCATGACCTCCGCCACTCCCACGCCGCGTGGCTGATCGCGGCGAAGGTGCCGCTTCCGGCGATCCAAGGTCGCCTTGGGCACGAGTCGATCACCACCACGGTGGACACGTATGGACATCTCTTGGACGCGCTGGACGACGAGGTCATGGCGGCCGTCGAGTGGGCGATGAACCCGATGGCCCCACTCCCCGGCTTCCTGGCCGCCGCAGGCCTTCACACGGGCGCAGAAGGGCTCCCAGCCGTGCCGCAGCAGAGTTCCGGTACACCTCAGGCCGGGTGGACGGATGCCAGCGACGTGAGCGACGAACCGCGCTCCCCTGGCGTTGAGACGGGCCCTGTGTTCGTCGTAACAGCAGCAGGCCGCAAGGTGCCCTTCGTGGACGAGCAGCACGCGCAGGACTTCGTCAGCCAGTGGAACGACGACCACGCCGAGGAAATCGAATCTCTCCGTGCGGAGGGATTCGCGGCCTCCGTGGAGAAGATCGCTCTTCTGGGGGCGATCGGTCCCGAACGACGTAGCAAGTGGGTGGGCGGCGGCCCTGTTTGGACCGGCACGCCGGGGCGGGAACTCGTCTACTCAACATGGGCGACATACGACGCGGCCGGTGAACCCGTGAGTGAGCCGACGCCGGTCGAAGGGCGGTGGACGTGGGAGTTCGAGCACGACGAGTTCACCAGCAAGGCCGCCGAGTACCGGGTGGAGCGACGCCCCAACGGGTATACCGAGGTGTACGTCCGAGGTATCAACAGGTCTGCGGTAACGCGTGCCATCAAACTTGCCTGGGCTCAGGTCGCGGACGGCGACGAGAACCGCGAGCGGCCCTTGGCGGTGTCCAGCGCCGGTTTTGCGGCACCGCCGAGCGAGTAGACGCGGGTTTCCCGATCTGGCCCTGCCGACCGTGCCGCTGGACAGGCCATGACGGCTCTGTCCGGCGGGGAGGCGGGAAACGGAAGGCCACTTCCTGATGGGGAAAGCCCGAACCGGGCTGGGGGCAAGGGTCGTCGATGTGCAACGGCCCTAGGAGCGCGAGTAGCCGCATCCGGCTCGTGTTCTGGTACAGGGCGTTGCGCGTATGCGCATGGCGGTCGATCCGCGGGCTGGGCGCGGTAGACCACAACCAGCGGCGGCGCGTGCATTGCCTAGGATCACGGCTCTGCCAACCGAGGGATGCATGCCAATCGGCTCTTAGAGGGCGGAGGGGTTCGTTCCCTCTGTCCCATCCCGGCCGACTGAGTAAGGATAGAGCCAGGGTCTTTCCCGACCCGTAGTAGGGAATGAACTTTACTTTTCCCGATCCGGAGTGGGCCGTTAGAAATCCGCGAGTACGCCCCCTATGTTTCAATGCTTGGCGTTGGAAGATAACTGGTTGGAGAGTAGAGGTACGTGCCCCAGTTCGGTAAGAATTGAGCCTCGCATTTTTAGGTAGTCGACGGATTCGGCGATGGGCCGCAGCAGACAGGAATGTGTACGCGGAGGGCCCGCAGAAGTGCCGTTCTGATTCGTCATGCGTAGGGCCCAGCCAGTGATTAATGTTCCCTGTGTACCAGGAAAGCTGTGGAGCGAAGAGAGCGTCCTCCGAGACAGGCATCGCTGACGGAGCTGCGGAGTAGTCCATAACCCGGTACGGCTGGCGCTGGAGGCTGCGCCGTTTGGCGGACGCCCCAGATTTGCCATCGGATGCCGCCGAAGATCTCATTTGCTCTGCGGCTCTCTTCTTTGCTCTCTCTCTGTACATCGCTTGTCGGCAAGCGTCGCTGCAATAGGTGCGGGGGCGTCCTGTGCGCTTCTGTGTGATGGGAGGGCTGGTGCAGCCAGAACGGCTGCATTTGTGGATAAGGATCTCCTTATCTGCCTCCCATACAAGGCGCGAGTAGCCAGGCCCCGAACGACTTCGCAGCTCCTCGTGAAGACGCGGACCGAAAGCCGAATCACGCAATTTGGCGAGCAGTAGGGAAATGATGTTCCGCAACTGAATACTGGAAATGCCGAGTTGACCGGCAATTTGGTACTCCGGTGCTCCGTGTAGAAAGTCCAGCAACAGGCGCCTTTCGCCGGGGCGCAGGATCGCACGCATTGCCCGGCCAAGAACGTCGTCACTGAATCGTGCGCTTACCGGGTCTCGGTCCGGGCCGTAGATCGAACGTCTCACAGCGCGGCCCCTTCTCCTCCGGGCTCTGTGGTGGAGGCCGGGTTCTCCGCCGGCGCCGGAGGGAGTGGAAGACGTCGGGCGGGGGCCTTGAGGGCCTTGGTCAGCGAGACCAGAGTCTTGTTGCTCGACTCCAGCATCCCCGGTAGATCCTCCGCCCGCGCCCGACGCATGGCCTGGCGTGCGGTCAACCCATGTGTGAGCAGGGCCGCCAAGCCCATGACGGCTCCAGCGGCAAAGATGACGAGCGGAATCAGTACGAGGTACGTCACGGGTGGTCGTCCTTCCGGCTGCACAAACGCGGAGGGCCCCCGGCGCACGCGCCGGGGGCCCTCCGCAAACGAAAAAACTCCGCCCATGAGGGCGGAGTTTCGTGGTCTGGACGCACCGCTGGTACGTCCGGAAGAACTCTAGCGCCGATCCTCCCTCTCAACGCGGTTCCTGTTGGTCATCCGTACGTTTTCCCAGCTCAGCATGGTTGTTCTGAAGGAAAGACCGCAGCGTGCATTTAAAGAAGTTTCGTAACGCGCGATCGACGGGGCAGAGCCGCCCTGCGCGTCGACGGCGCGTCCAGCAGCTCCCAAAGGGTGTGCTGCCACCCCGCCTACCTCCGCCACGGCAGCCGGCCGCCGTTCAACACCAGTACCCGGTGCCGGACTTCATGCGCGACCATCACTCCACCCAGCTATGCGGTACCGCTGGAGGTTGTGCTGCGCGGTGAAGCCCATGACCCACTTCTCGCCCACGGAGTCGATGACGACCAAGCGGGAGTCGGTGTCGGCCTTCGGCCGGTAGAGAGCCATCGGGACGGCGACAGGGCACTCTCCCAGGGCGGGAGACTCCGCGCGGAAGACGCGCGTGGTGACGAGACGCCCAGTCAGGAGTCCCGTGCGGTGGTACTGGGCGGAGACTTCGCGGAGGACACCATCCAATTCGATGAGGACCGTGCGGTCCTCCGGTACGGAGGCGGCTTGCTCACAGGGGCACGGCTCCGTGTATGAGCTGCCGTCGGGGTAAGTGGGCGTCGAGGCAAGGTGCCACTGGAATCCCTCGCACACACGGCTGGTGTGGCAAGGGCAGCGCGGGCAGTTCGCTGATTTTGGCCGCACGTACTCCGGGCCGAAGGGCTCGTGGAAGGGGAAGTCGTCGTCATTCATGCGGACTGCCCCTTCGAGCCCATGTGGAACAAGGGCGAGGCGGCCTTGTGGAGGCTGTCGGAGAGCGTACGGGCATGGAGGCGGGCTTCGCCGAGGTGGTGAAGGAACTTTTCGGCAGCCGGGCCGGCCGGGCTGCCGTCGTCCATCCGGACCAACCCCTCGGCATGCTGCCGTCGTAGCGCCGCTGCGAGCTGATCCAAGGTTTGAGGAAGTCGGTCGGTCAACTGCGTGAGCGACTGCACCACCTCGCTGACGTGTGGCGGGGTCAGCAGGGAATCCAAGTTGGAAGTCTCGCGGTTCAGCCGCTGTTTCGCGTAGGCCGCGGTCTGCGCGTGGCCGAAGGTGTCGTTCAAGGTGCAGTCGTTGTTCACGTTTATTCCGTTCATAGGCGGTGGGCGTGGGCGGGGTCACCAGAGGCTCAGCGGCCGACCCTCGGCGGCGGTCGCCCGGATGCGGTGGGCGATCTCCTGCTCGGACTCGCCGTTGGCCTGACCCGTACGGATGCTCTGGGCGATCGCACGGGCACGTCCGGCGGGTCCGCGGAGGTCCGCCAAGGGACTTCCGGGGTTGCGGCGGCGCGTCAGCCACTCGTGCCGGTTCTCCGCGGGAGTCCCGAGGCGGAGGTGCTCCGGCTGCTGGCACGAGTGGTTGTCGCAGGTGTGGCAGACGGTCGGGCTGTCCTCGCCCCAGCCCAGGCGCGGGATGACGCCGTGGGCGAGCTGGTAGCCGTACAGGTGGGCCGGGACCGTCCCGCGCCGTGTGCGGCCCGGAAGGGAAGCGGCCCGGAAGCTCGCATGTCCGGTGTCGGAAATGCCGCCCAGGAAGTACCAGCAGGCGGACGTGCGCGAGGGGCGGTAGACCTTGGCCCAGTACCGGGCCCGGATCTTCTCGTCCGCCAGCCAGACCATCCACAGCCGGGCGGGAATCCTTACCGGCGACGGCTCCCCGATCAGTGCGAGCTGCTGCGGGTCGGTGTCCGGTGCAGGACCGGGCTCGCCCACTGCGGAAAGAGGGAAGAGCCCGGCCTCGTCGGGGGAGTTGTCAGACCTCATGAGGAGGGAACGGGGTCACGGACTCGCCTTCTGCGAGGTGCTCCGGCGGCGGCGCGGACGCTTTGGGGCGACGGCGGGAACGTGGTCGTTCGGCGTTCTTCCGGAGCGACTCGACCACCTCCTTCGCACGGGCGGCGGTAACAGGCTTCGCGTCCCGCTCCAGCTCCGGCACCGGGATGTTCACGAGTTCGGAGACCAACTGACCGTCGCCGAAGAGACGCAGTGCAGCAGCCACCGCTTCCCGCACTTCGAGGTCGGCCTTCTCCTTGGCGGTGGCGGCCTTCGCCGCTGCGGTTCGCTTGGCCAACAGGTTCGTGGCCGCGAGTTCACGGACCTTGGCCCCGAGCGCGGCTGCTTCTCGCACACGGCGCCGCAACTCGGCCGGGGTGAGCGGTAGGTCGGTTGTGCTCATCGGACGCCCTCCCCCGATACCGCTATCGGGTGGGCGCCCGAACCGAAGAGGTCGTCGCCGACCTGCTGGAGGAGGACGTCCTCCAGGCCCGCGAAGAGGTCGGCCTCTGCGTCTTCCGTGTCATCGTGGTCCGCGTCGAAATTAGTGGTCATGCGCGCACGTTAGGCAGCGGTGCGCGAAGACTTCTCTGCGCAGAATTCACCCTTCCGCCGGCTCATGACCAGTGCCTCTGGCGGGTCCTCTCTTGGAGGGGGTGGGGGCTGGTTGGTTGGGTGCTGCGCCGTTGTTGGTGCGGGTGGTGGGGCGGGGCTCCCTCCTCGGCCGGACACCCGGGGGGGGCGTACCAGGAACCCGGGCGCGGTGTCCAGGCCAAGCCGCTTCGCGGTCGCTGCGCGAGCCCGGACACCGCGCCCGGAACCCCGGTACGGCGGAGCTGTCCGACCGAGGAGGGAGCCCCGCCCAGGCCCGTTGTGGCCGGGACCGGCCGGGCGGGTGCGGGTCGGTGGGTTGAGGAAATGGCAGGTGTCCGTTCCCAGTAGAAGTGGCTGGGCGGGGTCGCGCTGGCCAGCAGTTCGTCAGATCCACTGGGACGATGCGCCACTCGACCGTCCCGGCGGATCTGTCGGGACTTCGTACCGCTGTCCAGGTCTGCTGGGACTCAGCCAGATTCGCTGGGACGAGCCACCCGGCAAATGGGGTTGCAGCGGACAGGGGCGTGGGACGCGCCGCCAACTCCGCCGGGAATCGCCAGTTCGCTGGCCAGGTCGGCTGGGACTCCGCCACTTCCACTGGGAACGGACAGCAGGTCAGGGCCCTTGTCAGGGTTGACCCGAACCCTAGAACATGGTTTAATTATTGGTGTCGGAAGGGGAGGGCAACCCCTGACCGGCGAACGGCGGGCCGACCGGCCGCCGACAACCTCTCTCACCAGGAGAACAACGATGAGCACCACGAAGGCCCCCGGAAAGCTCGACACCATCCGCGCTCTGCTCGCCAAGGCGGAGGACCCCCGTACCCCGGAGTCGGAGGCGGAGTTGGCCCGGAAGCGGGCGTTCGAGATGATGGCGAAGTACGGCGTCGAAGAGGCAATGTTGAGCGACGGACAGCCGTCGCGGGACGCGGTCACCGCGAAGTACGTCGACCTCCCCAACCCGTGGTCCATGTCCCGCGTCCGGCTCATCTGCTTCATCGCGCAGAACGTCGGCTGCAAGGCCGTGCACATGGGCGTGCGGGGCAGCGTTCGCCGCGTTCACATCGTCGGCCACGAGTCCGACATCCAGCGCGCCGAGATCCTTTATGCCTCTCTCCTGATCCAGATGCTCGGCGGGCTCAACGCGCAGGTCGTCCCGTACGGCGTCCGGAGTGCGCGAGCCTGGCGCAACTCGTGGACCGTCGGCTTCATCGAGCGCGTCATGGAACGGCTCAAGGTGATCGAGCAGGCCGCCCGCGCCGCCGCCAGCGGGGAAACGTCGGCCACGGGCCGCAGCGGTGAACTCGTGCTGGCCGACCGCGACGCGATGGTGGAGGCCGCCTACCGCAAGGAGCACCCGCACGTTCGGACTTCGCGCGGCTCGTACAGCGGAAGCGGGTACGGCGACGGGGCCGCCGCAGGCAACCGCGCCGACATCGGCGGCACCCGCCGCATCGGGGCCAAGGCGGCCGGAGTGCTCGCAGCCTGACCGCCCATCCAGGCCGGGGGCGGCCGTCCGCCGCCCCCGGTCACCGGCACGGTTCACGACCGGCCGCGCCCCGGAATTCCTCAGCCACCCCGGAGGGCAAGCCGTGAAAGTCGGCAACCACGAAGTGCTCAGCTTCCACACCAACCGCAAGACCGGAGTGCGTACGGTGCTGCTCCACAACGGCGATGAATGGGTTACCGCCGTTGTCCCGAAGTCCTTTGGTCCCGAGCCCGCCGAGTGGTGGCAGGGGCACTACCACGGCGATAGTTACGACGCCGCAAGGCAGGACTTTCTCAAGTGGGCCGAACTCGACTCCCCGCGCCCGTAACCGTTCCGCCAGTTCAGGAGTACGTCATGCCCCAGCGCCGAATTGCGGCCACCCCCGCCTACATCCTCACCGCCGCCGCTGACCACATCGAACGCGTTGGCCTGTACCAGGGTGACCACCTCTGGCAGCCGGGCCGGATGGGCGATACCGCCCCGTGCACCGTGCTGCACGCGTGGGAACGAGGCGTGCGTGCCGCCCGGCCCCGTTGGTCCGTACGCGGTGAACCGTGGGACACCTTCCATCGAGCTCTTGCCGACTCCCTTGTAATGCTCAGCAACCACATCAACGGCCGCCCCGTGTCCGCCGTTCGTTGGCGGAGGCTGAGGCTCACCGAGGACGCCTACCGCCGCACCATGCTGTGGTGTTGGGGAGATGAACCCGAGCGAACCACCGCCGAGGCCGCTGCCACGATCCGCGCAGCAGCATCCCTCTCTCTGGGTGGCCCCCGTCACATCGAGCAGGCTTGTCCCGCACCCAAGAACATGGTTTAATTAATGGTGTCGGGAGGGGGGGCAACACCCCTCCCGACACCCCGCCGGGCCGACCGGCCCGACGAACTCTCACCAGGAAGTGAAGAAGCGATGACCAACACCAAGACCCAGGCGGGCGTCCAGACTGCTCCTGCCCCGTGGCCCACCTCCACCGTCGCCGAGCTGGCCGCGCACCCCGGCAACGTCCGCGACATCGAGGCTCCGGACGATCTGTTGGCCGACGTGAAGGCCAACGGCGTCCAAGAGCCGCTGTACGTCGTGCGCACGCACGGCGACGTGCCGCAGGTTGTCGACGGCTTTCAGCGTCTCGCCGCCGCCGTCGCCGCAGGGCTGGAGTCCGTACCGGTCACGCCCCGCCCGGTCATCCGGATTGACGCGCTCAGCCCGCACCCGCAGAACGCCCGTGAAGATCTCGACATCAACGGCCCGTTCGTGGAATCGCTCCGTGTAGAAGGCTGCCGAATTCCCGTCAAGATTCAGCGACTTGAGGGCGGAGTGCTCCAGATCAACGACGGGAACCGCCGCTTCTACGGGTCGAAGGACGCGGGCTTGACCTACCTGCCGTACGAGTGGGAGGACGACGACCGCGACGCGGCCGGGCAGTTCCTCGACATGATCACGACCGCCCAGCACCGTAAGAGCCTCAGTTCCTCCGAGATGAACCAGGCCATGTTCTCCGCCGCCGAGGCGGGGGCGCAGGTCGGCCGAATCGCCAAGGCCGCAGGTGTACGGCAGAAGGACGTCAAGACCCTGGTCAAGGTCCGGTCCGACGAGAAGCTGTCGGCCGCCGTCATCGGCGCGAGCAGCTACGAGTGGACGTTCGAGCACCTGGCCGCACTGTCGGAGTTCGCCGACGACGCCGAGGCACTTACCGCGATCACGGAGGCCGCCGCCGACGACGACGCCGACGAGGGAGACGTCGACTGGGCCATTGCCATCGAGCGGACCAAGCGCGACAAGCGGACCAAGGCCGAGGCGCACCGCACCGAGCTGGAGGCAGCCGGACAGCGGATCAGGGACGCCGAGGAGCTGTCCGAGCGCGCCATGGCCGTGTGGCGTCTGCGCGGCATCCGTGCCGAGGAACACGCCGAGTGCAAGGGTCAGGTGTGGGTGTTTGACGAGACGCGAGGCGACCGGTACGAGCCGTACTGCACCGCCCCCGGCCTGTACGGGCACACGGTGCCCGAGGGTGGCAGCGGGAACGGTGGCACGAAGACCGATGCCCAGAGGGAGACCGAGCGCGCCGCCCGCGCCGCCGTCAAGAAGGGGAACATCGACTGGGACGCGGCGGAGACCGTGCGCCGGACGTGGATCACGGACCTGATCAAGCGGCGCAACCTTCCGAAGAACACCGTGAACGCACTGGTGGGCCACGTCAACGAAGCTCTGTTGAGCGGCACGTGGGGAATCTGCGACGACCTCAACAAGGAGCCGACCACCGAGATCCTGGCGTCCTTCCTGGGGCTGAGCACCCAGCAGGCTAGCAACCGGAGCCGTTTCGCCGAGCACGTTGCCAAGGACCCGCGCCGAGCCCCGCAACTCCAGTTCGCGGCCGTCGCAGCTGTGCGGGAGAAGTGCGCGAACCGATCGGCGTGGCGGACCGACGAGCAGCGCGCCCCGTGGACGCGGCAGCCCACGGCCCGCTGGTTCAAGGTGCTGGAGTCCCTGGGGTACCCGCTCACGCCGATTGAGCAGTCCGTGGTGGACGACGAGCCTTACGACCCCGCCAAGAAGACGCCCCGCGCCGCGATCACGTCCGGCAACGAGCAGGAGCCCGACGCCGACGAAGGGCAGGACGAGCCGGAGGCCGACGAGGCCGATGAGGCCGAGGACGCCGACGAGCCCGCGAGCGACGACGAAGCCGCCGCGTAGCCCTTAGCCGACCGACGCCGGGGGGCGGAGTCCCATCCGCCCCCCGGCCACCCCAGGAGCCCCACAGTGACCCGTACAGCTCTGTTCGAGACCCACGCCGACGACCACGGTTGCGGATGCGTCCCCGCCCCCGCCGAGCCCGACCCCGGCACCACCGCCGACATCATGCAGGCCCGCGCCATCGCGTCAGGACTCGCGGAGTTCGGCATCGGGCCCGCCCGCTGGTCTGCCGCCTACGACCACCAGGCCGCCGCCGTCGTCCTGCGCGTGGACACCCCGCGCGGACTGTACGCGCTCGCCATCCCGGACCCCGGCCAGCCCTTCCCCGTCCGCCACCGTGGCGAGCGCATCGGAGCCCTTGACTGCCGCCGCACCTACGGCGTTGCCGACAGCTACACGGCCGCCCTGTTCGCCGCGTTTCTCCGGGACCGTGCCGCACTGAACATCCCCGGCCGGGATGTTTGCCCCACGTCCAAAAACATGGTTTAATTAATGGTGTCGGGAGGGGGAGGGCCACACCTCCCGACACACGGGCCGCGAGTCGGCCCGCACCCCGGCCGTGGGCGGAGGGCAACCCGCCCGGCCGGGCGCTCATTCCTCTCTCACCAGCAGGAGCACCCACGATGACCAGCGCAGCCATGCGATTTTCCGTCCCCGCGACGGCCCAGTCCCGCGTACGTCAGCTCGTTGAAGCCACGAACGCCCGCGCAGCCGTCCACCAGCTCACCCCGTACACGCTCGACATCTCCGCGCCCTTCCTGTCCGACTACCGCGACACGGACGGCCGCCTGATCGGCCAGCGGCCCACCGTCACCGTGACGATCTCCGGGGACATTCCCCGCCACCACGGGTGGACCGTCCTCGCGCGTCTTGACCACGACGCCGAGGGCGAGACGATCAGCAGCCTGTTTCCCGGTCTGCCCGAGCAGGATGCCGAGGCCGTACGCCAGTACCGCGCCATCGAGAACTTCTGCCACGGGTGCGCCGTCGCCCGCCACCGCACCGCCACCTACCTCGCGCGCCACGAGAGCGGCGAGATGCGGCAGTTGGGCACGACGTGCGTCGAGCCGTACACTGGTCTGCCGATCAAGGGCCTTGAGGCTCTGTGGAGGTTCGGCACGCTGAAGGACTCCGATTGGGACGGCGAGGAGGGCGGCATCCCGGCCGATCTCCGCGTCCCGGTGATCGAGGCCCTGCGAGTGACCGCCGCCATCGTGACGCAGGAGGGCCGCTACTACAGCCGGTCCGAGGAGTGGAAGAAGGTCATACCGACCGCCAGCTCCGTTGAGTCGTACTTCTTCAACCGCAAGGCCCCCGAGGAGTGGCGCGAGGCAATCGACGCCGAGCCCGACGCCCCGAGCACGGCCGCCGCCGTCCGCGCATGGGCGATCCAGGGATACGGCAGCCTTTCCGACTACCGCCACAAGGTGGGCCAGCTGGCCAGGGCGGAGACCGTCGACCCGCGCCACCTGCCGACACTGGTCTCGGCCATCGCGGGTTGGTACCGCGACCAGGAGAAGGAAGCCACCGAGCGGGCCGCCCAGAACTCCCGGCCGCAGGGCACCGTGGGCGAGCGCATCACCACGAACGCCACCGTCACCACCGTGATCGAGCTGGAAGGCCGGTCGTACGGCTACCACACCCAGCGCCGCCGACTGGTCAAGTTCCAGGACGGCGACGGGAACGTGTTCGTCTGGTTCAGCAGCGCCGCCACCGTCCCGGCCCAGGGCGACGAAGTCGAACTGACCGGCACCGTCAAGGACCACAGCATCTACGGCGAGACCGCACAGACCGTTCTCACCCGGTGCCGAGTTGCGGAGCGCCAGCCGGTAGCGGCCTGAGAAGCCCGGCCGGGCGGGGGAGCCACCGCCCGGCCGACCCCGGCCGCCGGGCCGTGGGGTGGGCGGCATCGAGCCGCCCACCCCACGCTCCGCCCACCACGGTCCGGGCCCACCCGCGTCGGCGGCCGGCCCGCTCACCGGCCCCCGTACGAAGGGCGTCCCTCCGGGACGGCTCAGCCTTGCCCGGCTCGCAGCCGGCCGGGACGTCCGGGCCGCGGGCGGCCCTCCCGTCCCGTCCGGACGCCGGGCCAAAGGGCGTGCCCTGCGGGCACGACGGCACTGTCCGTCGCGCTCCGCGCGACCACGGGCGGCACCCCACGTCCTAGCGACGGCACGTCGCCGACCGCACCACTGAGACACCCGAGGAACAACCCCATGCCCGAGAACACGTGCGCCGTCCAAACCCAGGTTGGCCCGGCAGGAGAACCGTCTTCGCTGACGTGCCTGCAAGTCGCCAGACAGGCCGCCCTCCTCGCCGTCACCGCAACCGACGACGCCATGACTGCCGTGTGCCGCAGCCGCTCCGGTGCCGTCGCCCGACTGGAGGCGGTAATGCACGCGGCCCACAAGGAAGCCGTCGACGCGGCGCGGCATGCCTACACGGAAGCTGTACCGGAGACGGCTCCTGCTCACCGAACAGCAGGTCCGTGCCGAGCGCGACGCCGCCGATCGTTGAGAGGACGAGGGCGGCTACTCCCCTGGCACGTCTGAGTAAAGCGCCTCGCGCGCCAGAGCCGTGAAGGCGCGGATCTCGTCGTGGAGTTCGGCGCTTGCGTCGTCTAGCGCCATGCGCGGAGTCACGTTGCGCTCTTGGAGCGCAAACAAGATTAGAGGGGCGACCTCAGAATCTGGCAACTCTATTCCGTTTTGCCGCTGTTCGTTGTCTTGTCTGGCCGACCCCAACAGTGCGTGGACATTAGTTGCTCTGACCCTGATCCGATCCAGGTCAGCGAGATCCGGACGTTGCTCTCGTACCATGAGAATGCCCGTGTGAGTTGGCGCAGCGGAGTCTCTTCCCAGGGAAATTGGACCTGCGACGATCTGATTCGTTGCCCGCATTTCTTCACATTCTTGATCCGACCATGCATCGCAGCGTATGCGGTTCCAGCGACGGTACTTGGGAACGTCGGGGAACTCCACCTCCTCGTTGGGACGCATCGCGCAGGTGAAGGCCCACCATTCTGCCGTCGGTCGCCAAAGTTCATTCACCTCCTCATTGAGGGCGTAGCGCAGACCTCTCAACTCAATTCTGATAAATTCTTGGTAAGCGCCCAAGCGCCCCCAGGTAGCTGCCACCTCAGCCGAATGCTCATGAATACCCAGGGCTCCAGACCCGGCACTCAATACACTCCAGGCGCTTTCGCTGACGCCTTCAGGGCCCTCCAAAGCCACGAAAGCCAAGGCTGTTTCGACACGCCTGATGGCTTGTGCAGTAGATTCCGAATCCAGTGCGTTGGCATCCAACTGGTGGTGCAGTTCGTTGGCCTCTTTGAGGAACGCTCCATAGGCTGCCCGCCTTGCGGTCTGGACTCCTACCTGCTTCGTCGTGTCCACCTGCGCGTGGACGCCTTCCAGTGCCGCCCTAGCGGCAACTGTGGCGGCCCGACCTGCTGCTTTCGATTGCATGCGCGAACCAAGCAGTGCACCCCCGGCGCCGATACCGACTCCGACGAGTCCAGTGACAGCGGTGAGCTGTTCAGGAGTCATGCTCGCCCCCCGTGGTAAAGCGATAGAACGTCTGCACGATACCCGCCTCGATAGATCCTCTTGATGCCGGCCGGAAGGACTTCGTGCCTCTGGCGGGTCCTCTCTCGGAGGGGGTGGGGGTCGTCGGGCATGTGTCACGTCGTTGTTGGTGCGGGTGGTGGGGCGGGGCTCCCTCCTCGGCCGGATACCCGGGGGCGTACCAGGAACCCGGGCACGGTGTCCAGGCCGAGCCGCTGCGCGGTCGCTGCGCGAGCCCGGACACCGTGCCCGGAACCCTGGTACGGCGGAGCTGTCCGACCGAGGAGGGAGCCCCGCCCAGGCCCGTTGTGGCCGGGCCCGGCCGGGCGGGTGCGGGTCGGTGGGTTGAGAAAAGGGCAGGTCAGAGCCCTTGTCGGGGTTGACCCGAACCCTAGAACATGGTTTAATTAGTGGTGTCGGAAGGGGAGGGCAACCCCCGACCGGCGAACGGCGGGCCGACCGGCCGCCGACAACCTCTCTCACCAGGAGAACGAACGATGAACATGCCGCTCACCGTCGCGGAGCTGTCCCACTCGATCGCCGTCGAACTCGCCGGGAACTGGCGACCGCAGCCCGCGCGCCACGGCGTCCAGGAGCTGGACCACGCCGCCACATTCACGCACCTGGACGGCCGACAGCTCCACCTCTCCGAGCGGTTCGACGACCCCGGACACCTGCACATTCGGGGCGCGTTCCCCACCACCGACTATCCGTTCCGTAGGGGCGAGCGCGACACGGTCCGAGTCGCCATGAGCGAGGACCCGGCAGACATCGCGGCCCGAATCGCCGCAGACCTCATCCCTGTGCACCGTGACGTTCACGAGCGCGTGAAGGAACACAACCGCGCACAGGCCGAAAAGCGCCGGGACGTCGAGGAGGTCGCCCGCGATCTCTCCGCCCGACTCCCCGGAGCGCGAACCCGAATCGACATCACAACCGCCTTTGTTTACATGGACCTTGAGCCGGGCGAAGTCCGTATCGGGCTCGACGGCGACACCGTGAGTCTCGTACTCAACGATGCGCCCCGGATTATCGCCGACGCCGTCGTATTCGCGGTGAGCCGATTCCTTCCCCACGTTCAGACGCCCGAGGGAGATCGCGGCGAATACGTCGACGGATACGCCCTCTAAATCCCCGTGCTTTGCGGCGGCGTGCTGCCCAGTGCGCCGCCCTCCCCAGGAAGGCCACAGGATGAGCGCCGACGTATTCACAATCGAACCGCAATGGATCGTGCAGGCCCCGCACCTCCGATGCACCCTCAAACGAGCCCTTGCGCTCCAGTCCGCACACAACGTGTGGGCCGGTACCGAGCACATCAACAACGCCGTAGCGATGGCCTACGGCGATCAACTCCCGGATTCCGGCCGATGGGAACTGACTCGCTCTCAACTCCGCACACTCAAAATCGCCATTGAATGGCGCAGGGCCACGCGCGCGGCCAGCGACAAGAAGACCGCCCCCGATATCCTCGATCGCTGGACGCGAATAGAGGACGAGGTCATAGCCGCATACCGCGCCGTGAGCAACGAAGCAGGGTTGTACTGGATTTAGAGGGTTGCCGATCACCCAAGAACATGGTTTAATTAATGGTGTCGGGAGGGGGCAACACCGCCTCCCGACATCCCGGGGTCAGCTGGCCCCGGATGCCGATCTCTCACCAGGAGGACCGAGATATGCCCCGCAAGCCGAAGATGACCGACGAAGAGCGCCGCGCCTACAGCGCCAAGATGCGCGGTGAGCTGGAAGCCGTTATGGATCGTGCGTACGGCGCAATGGTCGGCAGCGAGGAATTCTGGGCCGCCGTCATGCGCACGGCCGCGAACCTGACCCACCCCGACCGCGACGACCGCAGCCCCACCAACTGCATCGCCATCGCCGCCCAGCACCCCAACGCCACCCACGTACTCAGCTCTGGAGACTGGCGAAAGGCCGGGCGCTTCCCGATCAAGGGGTCCACCTCCCTCCGCATCTGGACGCCGATCAAGCGACGGACCGAGGATGCCCAGGAGGCCACGGCCGCAGCCGCCGACGGTGGGCAGCGCGAGGCCACCGGCGAGGCCGCCGGGGGCGAGACGCGCAAGGTGTCCGGCTTCAAGGCCGGGCCGGTTTTCGACATCAGCCAGACCGACGGTGACGCCTACGAGCCGCCCGCCGCTGCCCCGCTCGCCCCCGAGGTCATCAGGGATGCCCTGGTGAACCAGTACCGCCACCAATACAAGGAGGACCCCGAGCGGGCCGGAGGGTTCGACTTCACCCAGGATGCCCCCGACAACGCCGTCCGCATCCTGCTGTACGGCCACGCATGGCGAGGCATCACCGAGGCGGACGCCCCCCTTCCCGGCCAGCACGCCGCCGAAGTCGCCTCAGCCGCCCACGTCGCCGCGCTCATCCTCGGAATCACTCCGGGCCCCGCCGCCCTGCCGCCGCTCGCGGGCATCATCACCCAGGACAAGAAGCCCCCGATCCACGAGTCTGCCGTACGGGCCATCGAGACCGGTCGCGCCATCGCCCGCGCCGTCACGACGGCCGCCGAGTGCCGCCGTGAACTTGCCATGACGGGTTGACCCGAACCCAAGAACATGGTTTAATTAATGGTACCGGAAGGGGGAGGGCAACCCCCCGACCGGCACCCCCGCCGGGGCCGACCGGCCCCGGCGGAACCTCTCACCAGACAGGACACGACATGCTCACCACCGACAAGAAGCCCACCGTGCAGGACTTCCCCACGGCGACGCTCGTAATCGGCGGCCCCTGGTTCCGGGGCCACCAGCTCGACACCCGCCCCGCCGTCGTCGTCGGCCCGCTCGGCGGCCCGGAGTTCGCGGACGAGGCCACCATGTCCGTGGTCTGGTTCTTCACCCTTGGGGCCCCGCAGCCCGGCGACAGCGTCCAGGCGATGTTCCCGCACGAGCTGACCCCGCTTGACGACACGCTCACCACGATGCACCAGGACACGTTCCGCGACATCGTCCGCAACCTGCGCCGGGGCCGGTTCGCCTACGACGACGGGGACGCGCTCCGCGCCGCCGTCCGACAGGCATGGCGCGAGCGGACCGGACTGGCCGACGCCGACCCGGCCGCCCGGCACACGCTCCACCGCAGCTGAGACCGAGGCCCCGCCGGTCCGGGGGAGGGCAACACCTCCGGACCGGCAGGCCCCCGAGCACCCCAGCGGACACCCCTTCGGGGCGGCAGGACAGGTCCGGTGCGTTCACCCCCGCCGGCCGATTCCGCCGAAGGCGGCTCCACCGACCGACGGCGGGCACCGGACCGACAAAGGACACGCCCCGCCGGGGCGCGACTGCCCCTGTCGTCGCGCAGGCGCGACGACCCGCGAGCCGATCGTCCCTCACGGCCCGCGCCGGTGGTGCAGCGCCGCTGCCAACGCACGGTCCGCCCTACGGCCGGACCACAAACTCTCACCAGAAAAGACCAGTTCAGTGACTATCGCGATCACCCACACCCGCCGAGAAGGAACCCTGATCGAGGGCACGAGCCGGGGGGACGGATCGGCCGAGATCCTGCGACTCCGTGAGTACGGCCGCACCCTGCGCCAGCCGTTCCGCTGGAGCAGGAACCTTGACTGCTGGTACCTCCCCTACAGCCGCGACCACGCCACCTACACCCCCTCCCTCGAACTCCTCGCGCAGCGACTCCGAGACAAGGGGTTCGAGGTCACGTTGACCGTCGACAACGCCGACCGCCGGAGCTTCAGCGAGGCCGAGGAGGAGCGGGAAGAGAAGGCCGACGGCCGCGCCGATCGGTTCGGGGAGTACGCCGCCAGCGCCGCCCAGTCCTCCGAGGCCGCGTGGAAGAAGAGCCACGACATATCCGAGCGGTTCGCCGGTGGTCAGCCGATCATCGTCGGCCACCACTCCGAGGGCCGCGCCCGCCGCGATCACGCGCGGATGGACGACGCGATGCGCAAGAGCATCGGCGAGAGTGACCGCGCCGCCCACTGGACCGGCCGGGCGCAGGCCGCCGCGAACTACCAGCAGTTCAAGAAGGACCCCGGCCGCACGCTCCGCCGTCTCGACAAGCTGCGGGCCGACCTCCGCGCGGTCGAGAAGTGGCAGCGCGGGGAGTCCGCCAAGGGGTTTTCCCGGAGCCCGGCAGACCTCGAGCTGAAGATCGAGCACCAGGAGCTGACCGAGGAGATCGCCCACTGGGAGAAGGTCATCAAGGACGCCGAGGCCGAAGGCTTCAAGGTGTGGTCGCGCGCCGACTTCAAGCGTGGTGACTTCGTTCTCTACCGCGGAACCTGGTACGAGGTCCTGCGGGTCAACCCGAAGTCCGTGACCATCTCGCACATCCACAACGGCATCGGCAAGCGCATCGTCCGTGCCACCGGCAACCAGCACGACGACTGGACATGGACCGCCCCGTACGACGACGTTTCCGGACGTAAGAGCGCCGCCGAGATGCAACAGCCGCCCCAGGCCCCGGCCACCGAAGCGCAGGAACCGGCCGAGCAGGCCCCGGCGGTCGAGGAACCGGTGCCGGTCGGCAAGCCGACCGCCGCAGCGGCCCGCGCCGCAGGTGCGAGCTGGCTGGATGGCATGGCGCTGGTGCTGATCGCCTCGAAGAACTCCCCGCGCCGTCGCAAGCGCGCCTTGTGGGCGATGACCCGCCGTGAGGCACAGGCAGTGTGCGGCGACCCCCGCACCTCCGGCCGCTCCTACATGCTCACCTGGACCGAACAGCCCGGCACCGAGGGCGCCGACTGGGAATGGGTCGAGGACAACGGTAGCCACGCCCCAGTCCTCAACGAGTTGGGCATCATCCCGCGCCGCGAGTGGACCGCCGCGCCGCAGGCCCCGGCCGCCGAAGCCGCGTAACTGCGTCCCCGCCCGCCCCGGCGGCCGAGCGCACCGGGGCGGGCCCCTCTCTCTCCAGAACAGGGCACCACCATGACCACGCAACTCCTTGAACGACCCGCGACCATCACCGTCCCCGACACCGAAGCGGGCAGGCTCACCGTTCCCGCGACCGGGGGCAGCAGCACCGTCCCGACGTACCGCGTCGGCACCCCCGACATTCAGTGCCGATACCCCGTGATCGTCGGCGAAGACCAGGTCATCGGCCGCGCCTACCGGTGGCACCGAGACTGGCTGGTCCTCACCACCACAGGCGAGCGCAACCTCCGCCGCCCGCCCAAGGGAACCCCCGGCACCGACATGGCCGCCGCCCATCTCGCCGAGGAGTACGCCGCTGGTCGGATCGGCACCGTGCCCCTGGAACAGGTGCTCGCCGAGGCTCCCACGCCGTTGTGCGGGCCCGTGCCCCTACTGCACCCGCGGATGCCGGTCAACGATCGGAACACCGAGGGCGCGCAGATCGCGTTCGCGGGACTCGCGTCCCACCACTGGCGGGCAGTCCTCACAGGTTTCCCCGGCAGCGATAACCACTGGTACCTCAGCTGCGAATTGTGTGACTGGGAAGGCCCGAAGTTCTGGAGCCACCTGCGCGGGCGCAACGGAGAGCCGCCGAGCCCGCGCCGCCACAAGGGGGGCTGCATCGGAGAGGGCAAGGTCCGCCGACTGATCCCCGCCTACCACTAGCAGCCCGACCGAGGGGCGGCGGCCACGCGCCGCCGCCCCTGCCCCTCCCGAAGGACAGCACCGTGCCGACCCGACCCACCCCCGAAAGCATCGTCATCGCGGACACTCCTGCCGCCATCCTGGAATGGGCCGCCTGCCACATCGAACACGTCGGCATCCACCAGGGCCCGCGACTCTTCGACGGTCCCGGCCGCACCGCCACGTTGCCGTGCTGGCCGCGCGGCGCAGTCCAAGTCGCCTCCGGCCACGGGCGGGGAGCCGCCGGCCGGACGTACGACTGGGACCGCATCGACCGCGCACGCGACCAGGCGTTCGGCATCCTCGCGGAAACCTTCGCCGGGCACCCCGTCCAGGCTGACGACCCCACCACCGCCAAGTCCCTGCACCGCGACGTCATCGACCGTTGGAGCGCCGAGCCCGGCCGTACCGCCGCCGACGCCGCCCGTGCGTTTCGTACTGCCGCCGCACGCGCCGAACACGCCCTGTTCTGACCCCCGCCGCCCGCCAGCACCCCGAGTCAACGAAGGCCAGCACGATGGACGAGACGACAGAAGACCGAAGCACCACCAGGACGCCGAGCCGCCGAGGAGCCGCCACCCCCAGCCGGGACGGCGTCCACCGACTCAGCGTTCCCCTCCACCCCCGGCTCAGCGCGACCGAGTTGATCCGCGTACTCCTCGCGGCCCCCGGGGAAACCGAACTCTCCACCCTCGATCCGGTAGGGGTCCGGTCGCTCATCGCCGACGTGCTCACCCAGCACGGCTATGACGTACTCGACCGATCGTCGTACTACCCAGAGCTCGACCACCACCAGGACGCCCGCCGCGCGGTACGCCGCGCGTACGGGCCCCGTTTCCTCGACGCCCCCGACGAACAGGCCGTGCTCGCTGACCCACTCCGCGAAGTGCTCGCCGCCGGAAGCAGGAAGCCGTGACCGCCACCGTCGCCGAGCCGAACGGAGCACGGGCACGGCAGACGCACTACTGGCGAGTGCGTAACGCGCGGACACGCCACCGCCCCCAGAGCGCCGGTCATACGTGGCACATCCAGCCCGGACACCCCGGCGGCGCGTACTGCGACCTCGGCCACGAACTGGACCCGCCCGCACACCACACCCCGACCCTGTTCTCCCGCAGCCGGCCGACCCGCAGCCGTCGGGACGAGCAGGAGTTCCGCGGCGGGTGCCTCGCGTGCGAGTGGGAAGGCCCCGTGCACTCCGGCGACGGGTTCGGGGACGGTGACAACGAGGCGGTGGAAGACGCGCACGACCACTGTTTCCCCGGGTGGCGGACGCTGCCGCCGATCACCACGGTTGAGGACAGGTGGGCCGTCCCGCGGAGCCGGAGCCGCTGGGCTCAGCTCACCGCCCAGTACCCGACGGGATGGGTGGACCGGGGCGCCCCCGTCGTGGCGTGGTGCCGGTTCCGCCGCGAAGCTCACACTCCGCCGCACGCGGGACGCCCCCGCTACGAACTCCACGTAACCCGGCCATCCAACGACCGGGGCCGACGCCCCACAGATCAGGGGGCCCTCTTCTGATGACCGCCGTCGTCCGGATCAGAGCCCCGCCCCGCTCAACCCGAAGGTGGTTTAATTACTCGGCCGTCAGCGGAGCGGGCAACCTCCGACCGGCCGCGCGTCCCACGGGGCGCCACACACCCCAGACAACAGATGACGGCCAGCGCACAAGGGCAACAAGGCGCTGGCCGTCGGTGTCTCTCTCACCAGAAAGACCACACCATGCTATGTGACCGACACCCCGACTGTCCCCAGCCCGGCGACATCGCCCAGCTCACCAGGGGTAACAGCATCGGCGCCGATCCCGGCGACAGCTTCGTCATCGTCGAGGACTTCCCCCCGACCGGTCGGCACCTCGTGCTCAACCTCCCCGTCGACCACCCCGGCCGCGCCGACTGGGCCGCCGCCGTCCCCCTGGCCGACGTAGCCACCCTCACCCGGCTCGAACCGGCGGGCAGCCGTACGTGGGCGCCGGCCCCGGACCAGGACGACATCCAGTGACCGCGCCGAGCGGTCATGACCCCGACCACGAACAGGAGGCGACCGTGTCCCGCAAGACCGGCCGCACGCTCTATTCACGCGCGGACCTCCGCAAGGTCCACGGCATCAGCGAGCCCACGCTTCAGAACCTCTGGACCGACCGGGAGAACAACGGGCACCCGCCCGCGAAGACCGTTGACGGCGTCATGCACTGGGACGGCGACGAATGGGCGATGTGGCACCACGAGCTTCAGCGGCAGCGCGCCGCCGCGAACACCACCAACCCGCCGAAGCTGGACGGTGACCCCGAAGAGATGGTCGGCCCGGCCGAAGCCGCGAAGGTCTGCGGCTTTGCCGACTCCGCCACCATCTCCCACTACGTCAAGAACCCGCCCGAGGGGTGGCCCGCCCCCGACGACTGGGACAAGCTCCCGACGAGGGACCGCCCGAAGTGGAAGCGGTGGCGGCTGTGGCAGTACCTCGCGGACCGCAAGGGCCGCGGGCACGCCGGCGGACGCACCGCGGGTCGCAAGGGCCTGGCCTACCCCTACCAGGGAGACGAGCGGCTGACTCTCGCCCGTCAGGCCATCGCGGCGAACCCCGGCGCGAAGAACGCCGAACTGATCCCGCAGCTCCAGGGCCAGACAGAGAAGACCTACTCCCGCCCGACCTGGAATCTGATCCTCAAGTCCGCCCGCGAGCACCCCGAGGAGTGACCCGTGCCCGACACCCGCTGTCCGCGCTGCGGCGGCCCGCTCGGTGAACGGCCCGCGCGTTCCCGGCTGACCGCCGACCGCGAGGTCTTCATCTGCACCACGTGCGGCACGGAGGAAGCCGTGCGCGAAGCACACGGTCAGGCACCGGTGCCGTTCGGCGAATGGCCCCTGAATACATAGCCGTCGGCCGAGAGGCCACACGGCGAACATGACGAAGGTCCCTGCTCCAGGCCGGAGCGGGGACCTTCGTCATGTCACCAGGCGCTGACGGGTCGGGCAGGGCCCAACCAAGACCGCTCAACACGACAGCCAGGCGACGGATCAGCGGCTACGAGCTCTCCGCCGGTCGAGTGCTCGCTCCGCCCTCCGGCCGTTCGCCCGGGTGTAGGGGCGGAGTCCCACGTCCCGGCCCGCACCGGCCCTCCGAGCCGAGCCCGTACGCCGGGGAGTCCGAGGCCATCCAGTACGGGGCCGACAACTCGGCGAACGGGCGGGGAGCCGCCGGATTCGAGGTGTGCTCCATACGCGGATCAACGACTCAGCGGCGCGCAGGTACCGCACCGACATCGGATCGTCGTACCGCCTCAGCGCGTACGGCACCCGCGCCCGCGCACCCCGTACAGAGGTAACAGTCCAACAGGACACCAGGCTCCAGGAGCCTGATCCGCAGGAGCAACGAGGTCAATCCGAGTGTCCGAGGCTTACCCTCGTTGATCATGATCTTGAATTTCAAGGACCAAGGTATCGTCGCTACGCGACGATACAATTAGCCAAGATGACCGATTCTGGCTGTAGTTGCACGGGGGGTGAGTAGGCCGGTGGCGTGGGTGACGATGATCGGCCCCTCTGAGGCTCAGGTCGAGTACCGCCTTACTGGCGGGCATGGCTGCGGCAAGCCAGTCATGGTCGATGCCGCTCCGCTCATCGCCGCCGTCGAGGCGAAGGCCGAAGAGACCGGCGTCACGGTCGCCGACCTACTCGGTTCACCGGAGACCAAGCGCCCCTTCTACCGCGCCCGTGCACAGCGCCGGACCAGCACCACCGCCCAGATCACCGGGTTCGATGCCGTCGAGATTGCCGCAGCATCCGGAATCGACGCCGAAGCCCTGTACGGCGAGGAAACCTTGCCGATCCGGTTCGCTGACGGCCAGGTCGACTATCACCTTGACGCCGCCGAACGCCCCCTCGTCTGGACCGGGAACGGTCTCTCCGAGTTCGGTATCACCCCCGGCAGCGTGCTCAGCCCCGACCAGTTCCCGGCCGCCCGACGCCTCATGCGCGGTGAAGATCCCGCCACCGGCAAGACCCTGGTCGAGACGAAGTTGGCCATCGACCCCGCCGCCAAGCTCCCCGTCGCCCCGCTCGTACGCGCAGTGCGCCGGACCGCCGCCGAGCGCGGCGTGAAGCCGGAGGAACTGCTCGACTCGCAGCGCAAGAAGGACGAGTTCCGGCGGATGGAAGGCCAGTTGGGGCGGTTCGGTGAGTCCCACCGCGCCCCGGTGTCGAGCCTCCTCAAGCTCTCCGCAGCGATCGGCATCGAAGCGACCGACCTGTACGACGCCGAATCGGTGGAGAAGGCGCTGGCCGCCGAAGCCGAAGGCCGACTCGATGCCCGCCCTCTCCTTAATGCGATCAAAGTTCAGGCAGCCCTGGCAGGGAAGCAGCCCGCCGAACTGCTCTCCGCCGCATCGATGAAGCGCCGCCACCGCCAGCTCGACGCCCAGGCCGGCCGCCGCCTCCGGGACCTCCCCATCGAGGTACGAGAAGCAGTCGCCATCGCCAAGGCCGCAGGGCTCGATCCGTACACCGTGTGGGACACCGAGGAGGTCAAGGCCGCACTCCTTCAAGGCCGGGTCGAGGTGGGCAATCGTGGCACCGACACCACGCTTGACCTGGGAAAGTCCTACTCCGCCTTCCTCGCGTACGCGCCCAAGGAGCTGGCCGAGGCCGTCGAGGCCATCTACACGGAGTCCGGGCGCGAAGCGATCAGCGCGCTCGAAGACTGGGCTTCGTACGCGATGCGCGGCCACCACGGCGACGGCGAGGAGGCCAAGGTCGTCCAGACCTCCGGGTTCTCCGGCTGGATGATGATCCACCGCGCAGCCCGGCCCGTCGGTAAAGCCCCGTACGGAGACCCGCACTTCCACCTGCACTTCACCCTCGCCAACATGGTCCGTGGAGACGATGGCCAGTGGTCCACGATGGCGGCCGGAGGCCGGGACCTCCACCGGCACGCCCGCGCGACCCAGGCCGTCATGAACGCTCGTATCCGCCACGAACTCAACAACCAGTACGGCGTCACCTTCCGCCGCGACGAGCGCACGGGGGCATGGGAGATAGCCGCGATACCCGAGCCCACCATCCGGCTGTTCTCCAAGCGCGACGGACAGGTCCGCGAACTGCTCGGCAAGCTCGGCATCGCGTACGACAATGCCTCGCTCAAGGAGCGCACCGCCGCCTCCACCGTGTCCAAGGCCGCGAAGAACGGCGAAGCCGCAGGCGTCTCCGACGACGTACTCCGCGCCTACTGGCAGGCCGAAGGCCGCGCCGCGGGCGACGACCCCGAAGCGATCAGCAACGCCGCACTCGGCAACCAGACCGACGGCCACAACCCCCAGATCGCCGACATCTGCACGACCGTGTTCGACCCGAAGGAGGGGCTGACCAGCCACTCCAAGAGCTTCACGCACGCCGCCGCGCTCGCGGCCGTGCTCGACGCACTGCCGTACGGAATCGCCGACGTTGCCGAGGCCGAGCGCCTCACCACCGCTGTACTCCAGCACGCCGGATACGCGGTCAAACTTCGGCCCAAGGGGCCCCAGCACTACGCGCACGCGGACCGCTACACCACCGCGGACATCGTGGCCGCCGAAGAGCGCATCGTCACCGAGACGACCCAGCGCCTGAACGAGCAAGCTGCCGTCGTCCCCCGCGATGTGGTCGACATGACGCTCGCGGTCGTCGAGATGCAGCACGGCCCCGGCTTCGCGTTCTCCGACGAACAGCGCGAGGTCCTCGTACGCATCCTCACCGCCGGGCACGGCATTGACGCGGTGATCGGGAACGCCGGTTCCGGCAAGACCACGATCATGGATGCCGCACGGCAGGCGTGGGAGGCGCAAGGCCGGGTGATCGCCGGTGCCTCCACCGCAGCCGTCGCCGCCGCCAACCTCAAGGCCGAGGCGGGCATCAGCTCCCGGACCGTCGCATCCTGGCTGACCTCCGTACGGAACGGCGGGCCGGGCCTGCGCGGCGTGGATGTCCTGGTCGTCGACGAAGCCGCCATGTGCGACGACCGCGACATCGCGGAACTCCTCACTCACGCCGCGAAGACCGGCACCAAGGTCGTCGGCATCGGCGACCCCAAACAACTCCATTCCCCCGGCGTCGGCGGCCACTTCGCCGCCGTGCACCACCTTGTCGGAGGACTCGAACTCACCGAGAACTTCCGGCAGAAGGACGCGGTCGAGCGCCGCGCACTGGAACTCTGGCGGGACAACGACCGCGTCCAGGCACTCCGTACGTACGTCAGCGCCGGCCGCGTACACGCACTGGCCGACAAGGACACCACCCTCGCCGCGATGCTCACCGCGTGGGCCGACAAGCGGGCCGCGTACAGCGACGACCACACCGCCGTGCAGAAGCTGCTCATGCTCGCCGCCACGAACGAAGTCGTCGACGAACTCAACCTCGGTGCCCGCGCCCTGCGCAAGATCAACGGCAACCTCACCGGACCCGAGTTCACCTACGCACTCGCGGGCGGAAAGGAACTCGCCCTCTCCGTCGGCGACCAGGTACTCCTTCGCCAAAACGACTACCAGGCCAGGAAGAGCAACGGCGAACACGAGGACGTACTCAACGGATACCGGGGCATCGTCCGCGCCGTGGACGACCAACGCCGCGTCCTAGTGGAGTGGCGCGAGAAGCACGGCGCCGGACACCGGGACGTCGCGGAATGGGTCGAGCCCGACTACATCGCGGACGGCGGACTCACCCTCGGATACGCCATCACCGGCCACAAGAGCCAGGGCCTCACCGTCGAGGAGGCATTGGTCTACGGACCCGGCGCCCAGGCGAACGCGCTCTACACGATGCTGTCGCGCGACAAGAAGAGCACCCACCTGTTCCTCCCGCTCTCCGTGTACGAGACCGACACGGACCGCGCCGAGCACGGCGACCCCACCACGGAGCAGGAGCAGATGGACCGCGCAGTCGCCGGACTCCTCCGCGAGATCGAGAACGGCACCGAGGAGCGGATGATCCTCACCGAACTCCCGAAGGGCGCCGTCCCGGCACATCTCCAGGAGATCGTGGACAGCCTCGCCACTTCCCGTGCGCCCGGTGCTGGAGAAGACAACGAAGAACCCTCGCCGGGGGACGATGCACCCGAGGCAGAGCCGCATGCACGGAAGGCCGGTGACGCTCCCGTGAGCGCACGCTCGAATACCTCGTACGCCCATCTCGGCACCGACGCCCTCCGCGAGGCATTGAGGAAGTCGGCAGCCGCAGCACGCGCTACCGCACGCGAAGCGGCGGCAGCAGAAGCCGCGGCCCTGCGCGCGGAGCAGCAGGCCGCCGCCGACAGCGGCCCTGCTGTACTGGCGCTGAGCCGACACGAAAGCGATCTCCGAGCACGTACAGAAGCTATCGAGCAGGTAGCCGACCTGAAGCGGACGATCAAGGAGCGTTCCGACCAGCGGGCCGAGACATACGCGCAGATCCAAGACCTCACAGAGCAACTGGATGCGGTGGGCGTGTTCGGTCGTTCAGTGCTCCGCGGTGAGGCGCGTGTGCGTGTTGAGGCCCGGAGGGACGAGCTCCAAGAAGCCGCTGAGGTGATCAACGGCAACCTCGATGAGTCCAGGGAGCAGCTCCGAAGTACTGCGCTGGTTGCTGGGCCTGCAGAGGAGCACGAAGGTGTGCGTGCCGAAGCCGTCGAACTGGAAGCACGGCGGAAGACCCGATTCCGAGCGGCGCAGGAGACCGACCTTCAGAGGGCACGGGATCTACGCACTGATGCGGCCAAGGCACAAGCCGGAGTCGTATCTGCCAACTTCCGTGCGGAAGGGCTGCGGAACGAGCTTGTGTCCCGGGCTGGAGAACAGCCACAGCGCGCCGAGAAGCCCGTGTCTGAACACCTTTCCAACCTGTACGAGAGTCCTTATGGGGTAGAGCCGTCACCCCTCCCCGATGTGCAGCCGCAGCAAGACCATCCGGATGTTGTCTGACTCAGACGATCTTCCTGGTAAGCCCCGCCAGGCGTACGAGTTGTCGGTTCTGCCGATGACTGCGCCGGCGGCCCTCCGGGGCGTGATCTGTCGCGCAATGAGCTGCGGTGCTGGGAGTGCCAGCTGCTACTGAACCGGTGGTTGACCGTGCTGCTGGCCGTCGGCCTGCTGGAATGCAACCCGGTGCCGGTGCCCGGATAGCAGCCGTCGGCGAGGGTCATGGTCGTGCCGACGGCGGCTATCGCGCCGGACTCCTCCCACGCCTTGCAGTCGTTGCGGTTCCCGGGCAGGGGCCGGCCGACCGGCACGACGAGGCGGGTGTCGGCGTCGACGACGACCTGGTGGTTGGTGGAGTACCGGTAGTTCTTCGACTGCTCGGCGACGGTGTGGTCGCGGGTGGGCACCAGGGTGCCGTCCACGATCAGCACGGTGTCCTTCGCGAACCGCTTGCGGGGCTGGAGGGCAAGCACCGGCCTGAGGTGATCGATGATCCGGTCCGCCGCCGACTTGGACACCCCGAACAGCGGGGCTAGCTGGCGCATGGTCAGGTTCGTCCGCCAGTACACGGCGACCAACAATGCCCGGTCCTCCAACGGCAGGCCTCACGGCCGGCCTTTGCGGACCGCGTCCGCACCCTCGCGCCGCAGAACCGTCACCAACTTCCCGAACAGGCGGGGGCTCAGCCCGGTGAACGGGGCTATCCAGGACGGCTCCGACGCCGTGATCACACCAGGCACACCAAGAGCACCTCACCTGTGAACAGGGCCCCGTGTACCATCACGCGCCGCGGAGGTGGGCCGGTCGCGGGTCGGCCCACCTCCTCTGGTTCCCCATTCTCGGCGGAAGGCGGATCCATGGAGACAGACAAAGTAGGGCCTTCCCCCGCGGAGAAGAGGGGGCAGTACAGCGCCGGTGCCTGGTTGATCGGGTGGGTGGTCTTTCTGGGGTCCGGGTTCGTGACCTCCGTGCTGCTGCTCCGTTCATGGGAAAACTGCAGTTTCGGCAGTACGGCACATCATCACTGACGCCCTGGCACGGCTCCAGACCGTGCCGAACCCCGGCTGACCAGCAACGTTCCCCGCCCCGCCGAGCCTGAACACCCACCGGACCCTTGGAATCCGGCGCCCACCCGACACGACGGCCGGGCCCTGGCGATGCCCATCATCAGCTGAACAGGCCGAAACGGCCCACCAGTTGAACTGATGAGCCGTCACGTAAGATCGAGGTTAATCCGGCTGACGGCACTTTCGACGTTTCCCATCGACGGCCTGGGCGGCGCAAACCTGACCAACGCGAACCTGATCGACGCATTCCTGTCACACGCGAACCTGACCTGCGCATGCCTGAGCGATGCGAACTTGACCAACGCGAAGCTGACCGGGACTCGTCTTCGAATGTCAGGGGGTGCGTCTGCCGGCAGGAGCTTGCTGGAGCCAGGGGACTCAGTGTCCTGAGAAGTTGGAATCGGTCGTCCGCATGATGTCCGACGAAGTGCGCCCGGGGGCCTACCAAGTACGTGGCACGGCGCCGGATCGATTAAACGTCCGAGGCTGACCTGGGCCCCGGTCTCGCCGAAGCGTGCTGATCCCCGGTTACGGCACGCCAACCACCAGCCCTGGTTGAAGTTGTACGAGCGCACCCATTCCCACGAGCGGGGAGCGGGCTGCGAGCCCCAGGTTCAGACGGCACAGCCGATCGGCGGCCCAAAAAAGGGGGCGGGGTTGACAGAACCGGCAGGAAATCGATGGCGAATATCGGCGCAATCTCTACGGTCGCTGCAGCAGCCAAGCGCGCCGACTGAGATTTCTCAGTCCTGCTCATTTTTTCTTTAATAGGCATGCGTCATGCTTCCAGCATGACGCCGATGCCACCCAGCACTGCTCTTGCTCTCTCGCATCCACCACATCGAAGACGAACACAGTTAGAGCGGCGCTTTGTTCCTATTTCGGTCGCATTGTGCGTCTTTCTCGGATATTTGACCTTTGCCCTGCGGGAGCATTCCCGCTTCAAGACAACTGCCTATGATCTAGGCATCTTTGGGCAGGCTGTTCGCTCCTACGCAAATCTCCATCTTCCAGAATCCGAGATTCGCACCGCCACCGCCCCGGAGGGGTTTGATGCCTCCGCATATCCATTGCTCGGGGACCACTTCCACCCGATCCTCGCGATACTAGGGCCCATATATCGCCTCTTCCCCCACATTGAGACGCTTCTGATCGCGCAAGCACTGCTGGTCGGCGTTTCCACTTATGTAATTTCCTGGTCGGCAAGTAAATATTTAGGCCGACGCTGGCCAGCTTTTTGCATCGGCACCGCCTATGGCCTCTCTTGGGGCCTACAGGAGCTCATTGGATTCGATTTCCACGAGGTTGCTTTTGCGGTCCCACTGGTAGCCTTGGCGGGCGGCGCCTACTTGGACGGACGTTGGGTGGCCTCAGCTTGGTGGGCCTCGACGTTGATGCTTGTCAAAGAAGACCTTGGCGCAACTTCTGCAGTATTGGGCATCATCCTGATCCGCTACCATCGCAAGGCGGGTCTCCTGCTATTCGGGGCATCAATTATCGCGACCGCCCTAATTGTCCTGGTTGCGCTGCCAGCATTTTCTCCCAACGGTCAATACGGTTACATCACACAACCACACGACTACGGCTTCTTGGACGGATGGCGTGACAAGGCGTGCACACTTTTGGCCCTTGCAGCCGTGACGGCAGGGCTTGCCTTCCGTAGTCCCTTCGTTTTGCTCGCCCTCCCCACACTGGTGTGGAGAATGTTCTCATCTAACCCTGAGTATTGGGGAACAACCCATCACTATTCGGCTGTTCTGATGCCAATTCTCTTTATTGCCCTGATCGATGCCGCCCGGAGAAACCGCAGTTTCCCAATGTCTATCCCCTTGCTTATCTCCCTTCTGCTTTTTTTTGGCAGGCCTCTTTCGGAAATGGCTACGGAAAAGTTTTGGCTTGACGACCCACGCCTGGTCGCCTCTCGCACGGCAATCGACCTTGTACCACCAGATGGAGAAGTAGCGACGAGTAACAGCCTAGCCCCGCACCTAACGGACAAGGCAAAGGTCTATATCGCTACCTACGGGGTGCTGGACAAGCGGAAATCCATAGAATGGCTTGTGGTGGACGTCCATGGTGGCTGGCGGAGTGAGGAGTCGATTGCTGCGTTGCGTGACGCAGAGGAAGGTGGGTGGCAACGCATCTTCGCGGACCAAGGAATCCATGTGCTGAAGCGGCCAGTCAGTGAGTAATGGGGTATGGAAACAGCCTGTGAACCTTTGCTGGCGTTGGAGGGGCCTCAAGGTACGAGCAACGCAACTTGCATAACTGGCAGGGGCAGAGCGGGAACAGCACCCTGCGGGGCCGGCCCAGCACTGCCGTCGGCCGAGCAAGGTTTGTCCTTAACGTGTGCGGGGTGATGTCCAGGCGCAACGACAGGCACTCGGCGAACGCGCGGGACACGGTAGCCCCAGATAGACACGTTGGCTGCGCGGGCGATACCAAACTAGGCGCCATCGCGGAGACATACGCGTGGCGTGCCTTCGGGTTGACGTGCAACGCCAAAGGGCTCCATTGCTCGACAGATGGCTCGAATCTCAACTGCGGGATGGCCGTGCGCAGTGTAAGTGCACCGCCGGGCCCCTCTCCATGGCGAACCGGACAGCACAATACGCGGTCCAACAAAGCCCCACGCCCATGGGCACGGATATGCAGGCCGGCACGACGCATAGGATTAGGCCCGCCCCTGTGGTAGGGCGGGCCTAATTCCTATTTGTGCCGCAGGTATAGCAGAGGAGTTACCACCAAACTTGGTAGTTGCCGTCGTTCCATGAACTGGTGTAAACCGAGCCGCCGGCGTTGGCATCCAGGTAACGCCCAGTGGTGACGTTCTGGAGATGGAAATTCGCCTTTATGTTCCATCTCTGGATGGAAGTGCCGTTACATGTTCTCGTGTAGACATTCGAGTCAGAGCCGGTCGTGAGGCATTGCCCTGTAGCTACATTTCGGATTTGCCTGGAGTCTGTGCCGGAGACGTACCACTTCTGGTAGTTGCCGCCGTTACACGGCGCGGTGGTGACAGAATCGGTGAAGTCTGCATCGAGGCACTTGCCGAGGGCAGAATTCTTCAGCGTCTCGGTGCTCGTCGCTGGGGGAGCAGCTGCGTGGGCCGGCGCAGAAAGCACCATGAGGCTAGTCCCGGCGATCGCTACTGAGGCCAATACAGAACCGATGGCCTTTCGTGCTGACATGGTCGTTTCCCTTTCGATCGGAAGTTGCTGTCTCGGCGAGAAAAGTAGCCACGCATGATCGATGAGGCAACGGTTCTTGCGATCTGGGGGGTTGCATCCGCACACCGTGAGCCATCTATTAGGTTTCGGTCACAGTGAGACGGATCTGTGATATGAGGATCACTCACCGAAGTCACACTCGCAAGCAGAGTCGCCCTAGGTAAGTGAATCGGAACTCATGGCCTCTAGATCTTTTAGAAATATAGGTCCTTAAGGGGCAATAGCAGTCACCATAATCACTCTCTGCGCCGTGCACGGCCTGCCAGGATCGGCAAGATTCGATCGACGCCAGCCGCGCGCGGAGCCGCGTACAAAGGGTGGTGCCATTTGCTGTTTGCTCCACGCGCGCTTTGCTTGTTGATGCGGCAGCTCGGGGAGTGGGACGTACTTGGGAGCGCGGCTACCGGCCCCCGCCGATCTAGCCTCGATCTTTCGTTACGGGCTGACAGTTCAACTGACTGGCTGTTTCGGCTTGTTGGGTTGAATGCGGGCAAGTCGGTTGCCCGGCTGTCGCGTCGGGTGGGCGCCGGGTTCCACGGTTCCGGTCGGGTGGTGCTACTCGCGGGGACGGGAAGATGGTGGTCAGCCTGGGTTCGGCAGGGCGGCGAGCCGTTGCAGGGCGTCGGTGATCACGTCGGTCCAGGGCCAGTGTCCGGCGAGGCGGAGGATGCGGCGGCGGCCGGTGGTGATGAGTTGGGCGGCGGTGGAGAACAGTCTCAGCCGCAGGCGTCGGGGCTCCCAGAGCCGAGCCTTCCCGGTCAGGGCGAGCATCGGCATCCAGGCGAGCAGGTCGAGGGCGGTCTGGTTGATCTCCAGCCAGATCTGGTTCTGTGCGGTGTCGTGCAGAGGCAGGTTGCGCAGGCCGGTCGCGCGGGCGGAGCGGATCCGGTCCTCGGCGCGGGCACGCTGGCGGTGGCGCAGTTCGAGTGCGCCGATCGGGATGCCGGTGGTGTTGGTGGCGAAACAGGTGAGCCGTAGCCCGTCGGCGTCGGTGAAGCGCAACTGGGCGCCTGGATGGGGTCGTTCCTTGCGGACGATCACTCGCATCCCCGGTGGCCAGCCCTTGAGGACGTCGCCGGAAAGTTCGGCGATCCAGGCGCCGTCGCGGATCTCGCCGCCGGGCTCGATGGCAGGCGTCCACGCGGAAGCGGGGACGGTGAGGACCACCGCGTGAATGGCGTCGGTGATGGTCATCCCGACGGAGTACGACAGCCAGCTTCCGCGCTGGGCGAGCCAGGCGGTGAACTCGTGAGTGTCGCCTGCGGAGTCGGTGCGGATCAGAGTCCGGCGTCCGCGCCGGTACTTCTTCGGCAGCAACATGTTGCTTCTCTGCGATCCCTAAGGTGCTGCCTGGGGGCCAACGAGCGGGGATCGCGTTGCTACGACTGAGCAAGAACCCGGACGGCGAGGCATTGCAGACTCAGGATCGCTCTTGCTCGTGCGCGGTGGGGGAGAGCGTCGATGACTTGCAGGGAGGGCAGTATGCGCCGGACTGCCCGAGGGTCGCGGTAGGCGAGGTGTGATGCGTCCTCGTGAGACAGAAGGTCTGTGACCACGAGGTGGGTCACTACCAGACGCCGCCGTGTCTGCACGCGGTCGACCGCGACCTCCCGTACCCGACCCAGAGGTGCACCCGTCAATACCTGGCGGCTGGCTTCCTCGGGCGAATGCCCTTCTTCTACCAATCCCGTGGGAAGCATCAGGTCACTGCGGCCGGTCGTGTCGACGGCGAGGAGTTCGCCGACGCCGACGGGTACGAGAATGGTGACGCCGATGACGGGGGGGCCGCCAGTTCTCGTACGGGGCGCGCCTGCGGGGCAGCCGGTCGGCTTCCGGTGCGGCGGTCATTGTTCCGCCGCGATGGTGTCGACGGCGTTCATCAGTTCTGCCAGGTGGTGAGGGTTGCCGGTGGCGGGAATCGGGGCGACGTGGGGGCCGAGTTCGAGGAGCCAGGACAGGGCGGTGCTCGCTTCGGGTGCGAGCTTCCCGGCGTCGAGTGGCCGGTAGGGCACGTAGGGAATGCCCTGGTCGCGGCAGAGTTCGAGGACGAGGTCGTGGCGGTCGTTGAGATTGAGGACGTTCTGCACGGCCGCGATCTGGATCTGGAGGCTGGCCCGGTAGAAGTCGTCAGGTCCGATCTTCGACAGGCCGATGTGCCCGATCTTTCCCTCCTCCTGGAGGGCCTGAAGGGCGCCGAGTTGGTCGGTGAGGGGCACTTCGGGGTCGATGCGGTGCAGGTAGCAGAGGTCGAGCCGCTCCACGCCGAGGCGGCGCAGACTCGCTTCGACGCAGGCGCGCAGGTAGACGGGGTGGCCGTGCGGGGCCCAGAGGTCCGGTGCGGGCCGGACCATGCCGACCTTCGTCGCGATCAGCAGGTCTTCGGGGTACGGGTGGAGGGCGTCACGGATCAGGTGCTCGACGGTGTGCGGGCCGTACGCGTCGGCGGTGTCGAGGTGGGTGATGCCGTAGGTGTGGACGGCCTGGCGGAGCACGCTGAGGGCCTGGTCCCGGTCGTCGGGGTCGCCCCAGGTGCCGGGGCCGGTCAGGCGCATGGTGCCGAAGCCGAGGCGGGAGACCTGTTTTCCGGCGAGGGTGAAAGCGCCGGCCGGGGGTGCGCTGCTCATACCCGCTCCTCCTGCTTGAGGCAGATCTGGACGGCGAGTTCGACGGCGCGGGCCTGGCTGGCGGGGTCGCCGGTGACGCGCTGGTGCGGGATCTGGTTCTCGGCGAGAACCGCATGGGTGTGGTGGTCGACCAGGGTGCGGTAGCGGGCGTCGTAGTCGTGGCCCGGCTTCACCGGCAGGTCCGGGTCGAGGACCGTCGCCAGGACCAGGTCGTACTTCGGACTCTGGGTGGAGGCGAGCATCCACAGGCGTTCGCGATCCAGCCGGTCCGCCTGCTCCTGGCGCCATTCCAGAGCGGCACGGTAGTAGGAGAGCGCGTCCCAGGCGGCCCGGTCGGCAAGGACCACCTGCACGGGCTCAGGGCCCTGGTGGGCCGCTGCGGCGATCTCGTCGGCGATGCCCTGCGTGATGATCCACTCGGTGGAGGTGGCGGTATGGTGCTGCATCTTCGGCAGCGGCACGCGTGCGGCCCGTTTCCCGAGCCCTCCGGTACGGGCCACGGGGATGCCGTGGCCGCGCAGCTCCATCTCGATGCGTTTGAGCAGCATCGTCTTGCCGGTCGAGTGTGCGCCCATCACACCGATACGCGTGGGTGCGGTCGTTGTGTTCACCACAGGGTCAGATCCTCTTCGGGTTCGGGGGCTCCGGGCAGGCCGGGCGGCACGGCCGCGGCGACGAGCTGGTCCCAGGTGTCGTAGTGGGCTGCCATGGCGAGCAACAGCTGTGCCGTGGCGTACGCGTCGAAGGTGGCGCGGTGCCGCTGCGCGGGAGCGGCGCTCAGGTCCGGGCCCACGTGCTTGACCAGGGCGTCGAGGCCGTACTTGCCGAGGTCGGGATAGGTGGCTTTGGCCAGTCGGAGGGTGTCGAGGACCCCCGCCGGCTGCCAGTGGGGGAGGTGCGCGGAGAGCACCCGGTAGTCCACGTGCGCGTGGTGGGCGCAGATCCAAGCGGTGCCGAGCAGGGTGTGCACCTGTTCGGCGATTTCCTCCCAGCCCGGCTCTCGCGCCAACCGCTCGTTGGTGAGGCCGTGGATCCCTGCCGCGAAAGCGGTGACGGGGCGGCGCGGCCGGGTCAGCCACGCCCCTGCCGCCCCGGTGTCCGGGCGGCCCTCGCGCACCGGGAGCGCGGCGACTTCGACCAGGTCCGGCGGGTTGGCGCCGTTGCCCTCGACGTCGACGACGTAGAGCGGGGGCCAGGAGGTGAAGTTCATACGGGGGTGCGTCCGTTCTCCGCCTCCCAGCCGATGGGGGCCCGGCCGTGCTGGCGGTGGTGGTGGGGCTTGTTGCGGTCGTGGCACTGGTAGCCGAACCCGTGCTGGAGGTAGTAGCGCGGCGGCTCGTCCAGCCCTTCAACGACGATGGCACGGTCGTTGACTTCAACCTCACCCGTCGCGCCGAGGCCACGGGCTTCCCGGGTGACCGTGGCAAGATCCGGCTGCGTCCACGCCTTCGCGCACCGTGCGAGCTGCTCTGCGGGGCAGATGTCGCACAACTCCCGCACCCCGTAATGGCCGTTGTAGTCGGCCTCGCCGTGCGCGTAGGCCACCCCGCAGGACGTCTTGCGGAACAGGGCGCCCCACGAGCCGCCGTCGCCGAAGGCGTCCAGGATGCGTTGCTCGGCGGCCTCCGGCATGATCTTGCGGCGGGCCGTCTCCTCGTACGGCATCGGCAGACCGTGCCCCTCGTAGTAGGCGGCGATCTCGTCGCGGAAGAACAGGCCGGTGAACACGGTGGCGTGCGCGTGTCGGGACAGCTGACGGGCCCGCTCGATGTCGGCGTCCGTGTCGTTGAGGCCAGGCACGATCGGGCGCCAGTAGAGGATGGTCCGGTAGCGGTCGGCGTGCTCGTAGAGGGTGCGCAGGCTCGCGGCTGCGATGCGGGAGTCGACCGGCTCGATGTCCGGGTGCTGGATGTTCGAGTGCGTGACCAGCACGGTCAGTCGCAGGTTTTTCAAGCTGTTGAGGACGGCGCAGTCCTCCGGGTCGACACGCCACCTGGTGATGATCAGGACGTGGTTGGTCAGCCCCATGCCGTCCAGCGTCCGCAGCACGTTGAACAGGTGCGGTTTCACCACGGGCAGCATCGGGTCGGTGGCCCGGTTCAGGAGCTGGACCGGGGTCTTGTGCGCCCGGAAGTACGGGTGGCTGACGAGGCGGGTGGCGGCCTCTTCGTCAGCCATCAGCCGCCGGGGCACCTTCATGTCGAAGTTGTCGAAGAGATGCCGGACGCAGTAGCCGCATTCCAGGGGGCAGCCGACGATCCAGTTCAGCGACAGACCCGATTTCCGGTACTCGATCACGTCGGCCAGCTCGGGCTTCAACGCACCGATCTTGTCCACGGACAGGATGGGTAAGTCGCGGCGCGGTGTGGTGGCGTGCGTGGTCATGGGGGCCTCCATGCTCGGGGTCGAGGTGGTCAGCTATCGGAGGGAACACGGGGGCGCGGCGGGGCCGACGGTTCGAGGAGGGCGACGTGGTGCGCGCCGTACCAGGTGCCGAAGTCGCGGCGGGCGGCGTCCGGGTCGTCCGAGGTGTGCACGAGGTTGCGTACGAGGCGCTTCTCGGCGAGCGCGGCGGTCAGGCTGTCGTTGCCGAGGTCGCCGCGGATCGTGCCGGGGGCGGCACGGGTCGGGTCGTAATGGCCGAGGAGCTGCCGCAGCCGGTCGTGGAACCCCGGTTCGCCGTGCGCGAGCGCGACCGTCACCGGTTGGTCCGCGTACATCGCATCCAGGCACGCGGGGATGTCCCGGTCCGGGAACCAGTCGGCATCGACCAGCAGGTCCCAGTAGTGGACGTGGGCCTGCCAGGCCCGCGCGGTGAGCGCACGGCGCGCGGTGACAGTGAAGCCTTCCGCCCGGAAACGCGTCAGCACGGAACCCACCAGGGCTTCCTGGACGGCATCCGGTTTGCACAGGATGACCGCGCACTGGTCGAAGTCGGGGATGCCCAAAGAACGGTCGTCGCCGTACCAGGTGCCGAAGTCACGGCGGGCCGCGTCCGGGTCGTCCGAAGTGTGTACGAGGTTGCGGAGGAGGCGCCGCTCGGCGAGCGCGGCGGCCATGCTGTCGTTGCCGAGGTCGTGGCGGATCGTGCCCTTCACCGCCCGGGTGGGGTCGGTGTGACCGATGAGCTGCCGCAGCCGGGCGTGGAGTCCGGGTTCGCCGTGTGCGAGGGCGACCGTGACCGGCTGGTCGGCGTACGCGGCATCGAGGAGGGTGTGCAGCGGCTGTTCGGGGCGGTTCGCCGTCGCCAGAAGATCGCGGTAGGCGACGTGGGCCTGCCACGGCTGGGCAGTGAGGTCGAGGCGTCCGCTGATCCGGACACCGGCGGCGGCGATGCGGTCCAGCACCGTATCGACCAGGCCGCGTTGCACCGCGTCCGGCTTGCACTGGATAACCGCGTACCGGGTGAAGTCGACGCCCTCCACCACCATGCCGCTCGGCGGCTTCCGGGTCACCGCGTGACCTCGTCCGGGGCGCAGGACTCCCACCGGTGTGCCACGAGCCAGCGCAGGCCAGGGTCCAGGGCATCGAGCACGTCGCGGCCTGCCCTGTCCAACTTCTCGTGCCGGATCTGCCGGTAGACCTCGAACAGCAGCAGCACTTGCTGCCAGTACGGGGCGAGGCCGAGAGCCCGGATGCCGTCCGCGCTGTACCGGATGTGGTTCTCCCGCAGCAGGTGCTCGTGGAGCAGCAGCTGTTCGATGGTGCTGCGCGTGGTGTCCGCAGGCATGGGCGGGAACGGGAAGTGCTGCGGGCGGTCCCGGCGGTCGGCTTCGTCCAGGACCCGCTTGACCCGTTCGGCGTTCGCGTCGTTCACGTGTGCCGACCCGATGACATGGGTGTACGTACCTAAGTCCAGGCCGAGTTGGACGGCCGCGTACTCCTGGATCATCGTGAAACTGAAGACGTCGGAGAGAAGCCCGCAGTCGAGATCGTTGGCCCGCATCTGGCACACCATGTGGAGCTTGCCGCTGCGGGCGAGGAGGTGCAGCCCGGCCAGGCATGCCATGTCGGGGTTGTCGGGGACGGCGAGTTCCGCCGCGTGGTGCACGGGGAGGTACCCGCGCTTGCTGTCGGTCTCGGTGCGCAGCAGTTCAAGGACCCGGTCGAACGGCGAGAGCGTGTCGCCGGGCGCCGGGTTGAAGAGGGTGTGTCCGTACGCGGACCCGCCCAGGGTGAACCCGTCGGCGGAGTTGGCGCGCATGGACGGCGCGTAGTAGCCGATCATCTCCAGGTCCCGGCGGCCGGCCAGGTACCAGAGCGCCTCGGCGAACTGGAAGACCGGGTTCGCTTTGCGTGCCACCAGGTACGGGAGCCGCTGGCGTGGATCAGTGAGCCGGAAACTGACGCCGATCGTCTCCTGGGCGTCGTTGCCGCGTGCGGAAATCCGGTGCTCGGGGTGGTGGGTGGCAAGGTCCAGGAGCGCCAGGTAGGCGTCTTCCACGCTGGGGTAGTCCGGGGCGGTCAGCATGAAGGTCTGTCTCCAAACGGTCCGTCGGTGGCCCCACGGCTTTCTGCCGTGGGGGTGGGGAAGGAGGGCGGCCGGGAGGCAGCCGTCGCCGCCGTTGATCCAGGAGGCGGTTCAGGCGGGCCGTCCCTCGATGCGCAGCCCACGCTGCGAGGCGTCGTCCAGGGCAGCGAGCGCCGCGCGGATCCGCCGTGCCTGGTACGGGCGGCAGAACTCGTCAAGAGCGGCGGGCGGGCAGAAGGACCAGCCGGTCAGTTCGGGCTCCTGACCGGGAAGCCCGACGGGCAGGGTGATCCTGGGGGTGTCCGGGATTACGCCACCATCGAAGACGAAGTTGTACCCCTCGACCGCGCCGGTATCGGCGTTGGCCGCGATGTAGTCGACGAGGAGCAGCCCGCCGACGGTCAGGCCGTGCAGGCCGATCTCTTCGACGCCCTCGCGATAGGCGGCTTCGTGCGGGGTCTCGCCGGGCTTCGCACCGCCTCCGACGAGCTGATCGCCCTCCTTGTACGACGGCGAGACGAGCAGGACGTTGCCGCTCTCGTTACGGATGAGCAGGAGCGCACCGATCCGGCGGTGGCCGGTGTGGGCGTAGTCGGTGTCCGAGTGTGCCATCAGGACTTCCTCCTTGTGCGGCGGCAACAGGGTGTGGTGCGTGGGTAGTTGGCGGTGGGACGGCTGCCGCCCCGTTTCACGGGACGGGGCGGCAGCCGGAGGGCGGAGAGGATCGTCGGCACCGACGCGGACGAGACGCTCCGGTTCTCTCCTCTCCCTGGGCGCGATCGGCCACCGGCAGCCTGTGACCAGCGGCTGCCGGGCTTCCTGGCCGAACAGGAAGAGGCCCGTTGGGAGGCCGCCCCGCGGTGCGGTGATAAGAACCGCACGGCGGGGCGGCCCGTCTAGGGGACGGGCGCGCGGATGTCGCGGCGCGAGAAGCGCCCCGTGCGGGAGGAACGCCACGGTGTCCTGACGGGCGGCGCGGCTGCTGTCACACAGGAGCAGCCGCCGTTCACGCTGTCGCCTGCGAAGCCCCGGGTGCCCTCGTCGGCGGGTGCTGTCGTGGGGCAGTTCGAGGGGCGCGGGTGGCCCGGTGCGGGGGTGAGGGGCAGGATCCGCCACTGGTAGAGCAGGCTCACCGCGTGCGCCTGGGTCCGTGCGTCGAGAACATCGCGCGCAACCTGCACCCGCGTTCGGGCGGTGGAATGCGTGATTCCCAGCGCCTTTGCCACGGCGGACAGGTCTGCGCCGGCGCCCAGGAGGCACAGAGGCCGCAGCTGCCTGTAGGTGAGGTGCGGGGGTTGTCCGTCCGGCTGGGGCGGTAGCGGTACCAGGCGCCGCCGGTAGGCGACGGTGACCAGTTCCGGGCGGGGGCCGGACGCCGAGCTTGGCTCGGATGCGCTTCAGATGCGTCCTGAGCGTGTCCATCGCGATGTGCAGTCGGGAGCAGATCATCGGGTTGTTCAGGCCCAGTGCGACCAGGGACAGGATCTCGGACTCGCGTGGGGTGAGCGGGGCGTTGTCCACGGGGCTCATGCGGAACTCCCCACCAGTACGGCCGGAGCCACCGGGTCGGCGATATCGGGTGGATCCGCGTCCGTGCCGTCGTGGGGGCCGGTGGCGTAGCGGCGGCGCAGGGAGTCGTGGGCGACGGCGGCGGGTGGCAGGCCGACAGTGGCCCGGCGGGCATCCAAGTTCTCTGGAGTCTCCACCGGCAGACGCACCACCTGTCCGTCCGGATCCTGGCGGTACTGCGTCCCGTACAGCTGCGGAGCCGCAACTACCTGACAGCGGTCGTGCAGGTGGGCCCACTGCTGGATCGTCGCCTCACCGCGTTCGACGGCGTCTGTCAGCATTCGTAAGGCCAGCCGCTGGAACGGCGGCTCGTGATCGGCGTGCAGGGCCAGCCACCAAGCGGCTTCCGCGCCCTCCTCGCCGACCAGGGAACGGCCGGGCCAGCCATGCTGGCCCATGACCCGCCGCAACACCCCAGAATTCGCCCGCTCCTGGTGCGCGCCCCACTGCTGCTCCTCCGCCGAGAGGCGGCCTCGTGTGAGATGTTCCCGGAACCGGCGGGCCGCCTGTGCACGCTCCACCAGGTCGTGGGCGATGTCGGGACGCCGGGGCTCCCCGTTCATCGTCGGCCCTCACGGGTGAGCGCCTTCACGAGCCTGCGCGCGGTGGGAACCGTGAGGTCGCCGAGCTCGACACCAGGGTCCCCGCCGCAGCGCGGGCAGTAGGGCAGGAACTTCATATCCATGAAGCCGCCACCGGTGGCCTTGCGGAACGCGTCGTTCAGCCGGCTCAGGAGTGCTTCCGCCTCCAACCCTTCCGTCACCTCTTCCCCGACGAAGTCATCCGGTGCGGGCGGGGCACCGAGCAGGCAGGCGAGTTTGTCCGCCGTGGCGGCGGGAACCTCACCCAGAACGATCAGACCGTTCAGCACCGCCGGGGGCCGGGAGAATCCGGTCAGACCACAGGCACGCAACACCTTCTCCAGGGCCTTGCACGTCTTGTGAGCGGGGCGCATTCCCTTGTTGACCAGCTCCGCGAGAGCGGTCGCGGAGGCTGCACTGGCCCGCTCCAGGTGCACGTACGGGCCCTGACCGTCGACGTCCAGCTCGGCGTGGATGCTGAGACTGGCCGCGCTCAGTGCCTGGCGGAGCGCACGAGCGGCTGCCGCCGTGTCTTCCTGCGTCGGTAAGGGGACGTAGAAGCCGCTGTCGGGCCCGGGGTCCGACGCTGCGGCCAGAGGGGCGGGGGACATGTGCATATCCGAATCTCCGAAGGATCGTTCGCGGGCAGGAACGCCAGCGGTGGAGGCGGTCACCGAGGGGGCGCGGCAGAGCCGCAGCGCGCCAACTTGCGAGCGCAGTAAGAGGAGTGGGGGCAGGTGTCGAGCACAGGTAGCACGGACACCAAATGCGCTGTCCACGTGTACGTGCCGGACGGGGAACTCAAGGCAAAGGCGTACGGGCGTCCCCGGCGCAGCTCCCGCACCGCGGCAGCTACACCGTGGTGGCCGCCGAGCCAGGCCCAGGCGCGGCCGAAGGCGTCGCGGTCGAGAGCGGGGAAGGTCTCGCGCACCGAGTCCCGTATCCAGTCGAGGACCTGCCCTGGGGCTTCGGTCGTCCAGTCCCCGGGTTTCACAGCAGGCGGTGAGCTGGTGGGGTGAGCTGCGTGGCACCAGTAGGCGCGCGGAAGGTTCATTGCCCGGCCCCCGCACGGATCGGCACCACCGGGCAGGGTGCACGGTCTGGGTCCTGCTGGGGGAAGAAGATCGGGCGGACGGAGAACTCGTAGTAGGCGTCCCCGTCGGAGACGAGGTGCACGTACATCTGCTCGTCCGCGAGCGAGGCAATGATCTGCCGCGCCTCCCAGCCGTCCCGTAACCACTGGAACGCGGCCGACCGTGCGGCGAAACCTTCCATCCTCCAGGCCACCCGCCGTACGCGGAGGCGGAGTTGGGCCACAGCCCGTACTTCCGTGGTGCAGGCCCACCCGCCGAGCTGGTAGCCCTTCAGGTGCACACCGGTCGCGGCACGGTATCCGTTGACCTCCACCCAATACCCGCCCAGGGAGCGGGCGTTCAAGCGGGGCAGCACCATCGTGTCGCTCATGCCGCACCCAGAAGTCCGGAGGCGCGGAACTCGATCCAGACGTCCTTGCCCGAATCCGTCGGCTCGGCACCCCAGGCGTCAGCGGTCTCGCTGAGCATGAACATCCCGCGCCCGCGCTCGCTGTCCCATTCCGGCACACTCACCACGGGCAGTTCCGGACTGGTGTCGCTCACGACGATGCGCACCCGCGACGGGGACGCTTGGAGCAGCAGCACGCACTCGTCCGAACCCGCGTGACGGTTCACGTTGGACAGCATCTCCGTGACGCACATCGCGGCGGCGTCCACGACCTGATCCCAGCCCCAGCTACGTACGTGGGCCGCGACGGTCTGACGTAGTCCGCTGAGATGTTGCGGGTCGACGGTCAGCTCTTGCCTGTACTGCTCTGTGTCTGCCTCTGCCATGAGGGTCATGGCTCCTCCGCGCCGATCAGCGCATAGCAAATGATCAACACCACGTCACACCGTGGGTGCTGTGGGTCACAGGCAAGATGGTGGCGTGCGAACCATCACCAAGGCAAGTATTCCTACGAACTCTCTTTCCTGTGGCATGAGTTGGCATATGACAGTTGTGTGCTGGAAGAGCGAACGGTCATCATGTGGCCATGGCTCAGAACGAGATGCCCACGATGCGTAGCCGCCGTCTCGGCGGGGAGCTTCGCCGCCTTCGTGTGGAGGCCGGCCTCAAGGTGCAGGATGCTGCCGAGGCGCTTGAGTGCGGCCAGCCCAAGATCAGTCAGATCGAGAACGGCAAGCGCGGCATCAGGCCACTCGACCTAACAACTCTGCTGAACCTCTACCAGGTTGAGGGCGATCAGCAGCGCGGGAACATCAAGCGCCTCGCCAAGGAGATCCACAAGGTGGACTGGTGGAGCGGCCAAGGTCCCCTGCTGCACGACTCCTTGCGGGACTACCTCACGCTGGAAGCCGATTCGCAGGTCTCCCGGATGTACGAACCTGGCGTCATTCCCGGACCGTTGCAAACGGAGGAGTACATGCGGGAGATGTTCACCACCGTGGAGCCCAGCGAGCGGGTCGACAGGTTGGTGGAGACGAGGAAGAAGCGCAAGGACTTGCTGGCTGACGGACGCAGTTTCCGCCTCCGCACGATCATCGACACCCCCGCCCTGCACCGCATAGGCGGAGGGAGTGACATCGTCCGCGGCCAGCTCCGCCACCTGCTGGAAGCTGGGGAACAGCGCAACATCACCATCCAGATCCTCCCGCTGAATGCAACGCTCCCCATGGAGCAGTACGTGCCCTACACGATCTTCGGGCTGCGGGGCGAACCACCGGTAGACGTAATCTGGTTGGAGCACATCACGGGTGGTACGTTGCTTGAACAGCAGCGAGATGTTCAGAGGTATGCCAAGGCTTGGGATGATCTGACGGCCGCTGCAATGTCCCCATCTGAATCACAGCAGTACATTCGTGATCTCATCGAGGAAAGTGGATCATGACCCAGGAGTCAGCGCCCCGTACGACCGTGGACGAACTGGAGGGCGCGTTCTGGCACAAGAGCTCCTACAGCGGTACGGACAACAACTGCGTGGAGCACGGGCAGCTTGTCACCGGCCGCCATGCCGTACGAGACACCAAGTGCCGTGAACGAGGAGTCCTGCTCTTCGATGCAACTACCTGGCAGAACTTCGTAGACAGCATGCACAGCAGGACTGTCTAGCGTGCTTGCTGAGCCTCTTGCCTCCCATCGGAGGCAAGAGGCTTTTGTGTGTGCTCTGGAGCCGAGTTCGGGATGACCGCCACACCTTTCGAGCAGACTGTGTGGCTTGGCTCGCCGACGGGACCGAGCTGGCAGCTACCCATCTGAGACGGGACGTGCACCCGCTCCTTTACTCCCATGCACTCCACTCCAGGTAGGCGGAGAGGAGAAGTTCGGACTCCGAGGACAGAGTGGCCGCCCGCATCTGGTCACCATCGCGGTACGTCAAGCTCCCAGGCACACCCTCGACGGCTGGGTGGTAGTCCCCTCGGGACAACGTAGCGAGCACCCTGCTGTGCAGTCCCTCGCGCATCAGCAGGGAGAGCGCGAGGGGAACGGCAAGGTCGGCCTTTGGGTCCGACAGCACTCTGTTCATGAGCGCCTTGGCTTCACCGCTGGGCATCTCGTTCGTCTGCTCGGTCATGGATCCAGTATCGCGACCCGCCCTTGTCACGCACATGAATTCGCCCACTCTGGCCGGGCACTCACCGGCCGACCCCAGCCCCCGCCACCGCGTGCGGGCTTACCCGTCGGCGTGCCACACGCTGAGTTGAAAACGCGAGGGGCGAGGGTCGTGACGCCCCACCCGGCACTGATCCGCGCCCCTTCCGAGCATCACGTTCATCCGAGTGGTGAAGCGTTCATACTGCTCGTGCCAGACGACGGTGGTGCCTGCGTTCACGTAGGCGTCGTCTCGCGCGAATGCCAACGCGGCGACTTCGTACGCAAGTTGCTGATGCTCTTTCCAGCAGGGCGGGATCACGTGGTTTGGCTGCCATGCGTACGTCGTGTTCAGCCAGCGGCACACGCTGTCGGTCCAGTTCAGCATGACCGAAGCGAGTGGTTCGGGGAGAGCGCCGATGTCCCACGGGGGTGGGGCATCCGCCAGCTCTTCATCGACAGCCCGTTCTGACAAGTACGTAGCGATCAACGCAGGTACTTCAGGAAAGCGGTCGAAGCCGGGAGGAGCCCCCACAACGGTCATGCGGCAGCTCCTTGCTGTGCGCTCCACTGGGCCGCGTGCTCCGCAGCCTGCTTCTTCTGTGCAGCATCGGCACGGTTGCGTTCCGTTTCGTTTGCTCGCCGCAACGCTGTGATTTCCTCGGTGATCGTCGGCCAGGATTCCCATGTCCACATGCCGTCCAGCTTCGTTACGACGGGGGGAAGGTTGTCCGCGAGGATGAGGGCCTGGCCCTCCTTCAGTCCCTTGATCTGATCGGGTCGAAGGACGGGTTCGAGCGCCATGTGGGTGGCGGTCGAAGTGCCTCCCCGCTCCCCGCTGTTGGTCGTCTTGGTCGTACGGCGGCGTTCGACCTGGCCGCAGAGGTCGGCCATGTCGCGGAGGAAGGCGGGGTCCTTCGAGCCGCCGAAGACGACGAGGTTGTTGGTGAAACTCGCCAGTTCTTTCGCGGTGTCCGCACCGAATCGAGCTTCGGCGGATGCCCATCCCTGCAAGCCGTAGATGACGGTGATGCCCCGCCCGCGGCCGTCGGCGACACGTTGGCGCAGGCTCGGGATGGGGGCGATGTTCGGTGCTTCGTCGAGGGCACCGAGGAGGGCAGGGTCGAGACGGCCGGCGGGGGACTCGATCGCGACTTCCTCCGCGATGTCGAACAAGTCCTCCGTCACCGCTGTGGTCAGCGGGGCGATGGAGTTGACTGCAGAGTCCTTCCCCAACAGGTAGACCGTTCCCCCGGCTGCCAGCACCGACCGGAAGTCGGTGCTCTCGTCGCCGTCGCCCACCAGGGCGTTCACGACGGCGTGATGCGCGAGCGGCTCCAGGGCCGCGGCCAGTGTGATCGCGGTGTTTCCCACCGTACGGTCGTCGCCGCTTGTCGAGGTGAGGAGCATGTCCGCCCATCCCGGCCCGGCGCCCGGGTGGGCGTTGAGTATGCCGAGGGGCGTGGGGTCGGTGATCTTTCTGGCCCACTTGAGGAGCTGCGGGAGGTCGACGCCGTCCAGCGCGGCGGCGTGCAGAAGACAGGCCAGGACCTTGCTTGCCTGCCCCTTATAGAACGTCGATCCTTCGGAGGACTGCGACACCGCTCCCGGCGTACGAGAACCCGCGACGAACGCCTTCGCGCGCGACATCGCGGTCAGCGTCGACTCGGCGCCCGCCATGGGAGACCAACGGAACCTTGGGAGCGACGGGGCGAGGTTCTGTGGGTCGAAGGCCAGCGTGGGGCGGTCGCCAGTCCGCCGCGCGTCGAGCGTCAGCTCCACCAGGTCAGGCTTCGTGGACGTGGCGACTACCGGCCCCCGCCACTCACGGATCAGAGGAGCGAAGAAGCGCGTGGTTTTCCCGCTGCCCATGGGGCCGATGACGCGGCACGCCTTGTCAGCGCGCGACCACAGATCCAGGCCCTTCGGCCTGACAGACCTGCCCAGTGGGTAGCCGAAGTCGTATGGGATGTGGTGCATGGGACGTACTCCGCGGAGGTTGAAGAGCGTGAATTTCTTGCGGCCGTACGGCGACGGGGCGGTCAGCGGTCCGTCTTGGAAAGGTTCACCCGACGTGCAGGCGGGGTCAGCAGCCCCGGACGTATCTCGGTCGCACGGAGAACCGACTTGGCCGACAGCTGACGCCGGAGCGCCGCTTTCGACGCGAACCCCGCGTTGCGGCGAGTGCGTACCGCCGTCGCCCAGAGGACGATCAGCCCCACCCCGCCCAGCACCACCACGCCGTACAGCAGGTACGAGAACCCCTGCGGCAGCAGGTTCATCACGCGCCCCTGCGGGCCGCCCGTGCGACGAGATAGCGCATTCGACGGGTACAGAGCCGAGCGAGCGGGGCAGCCGGACCGGCATGACGGGGTGGGGCGGAGTGGTACGCCAGGTGGAGCTCCTCCGCCGCCCGCCAGAGGTGGCCCACGGCTGCTCGCGCATGTCCGCCGGCCGCGTGCGAGTCGTCGCTTTCGAGGTCGGCCGCCAGCTGCGACGTCCGATGCGCGGCATGGAGGAACTCGGCGTGCAGCGCGTCGACGTCCCCTCGAACGGGACGGACAAGTACGTCCGTTGCTTCGGGCGCTTCCGCTTTCTCGTCGGAGCTGACAAGGGACAGGGCGGGCATGGAGAACCTCCAGAGCGTTGCGGGAAGGGCGGGCGGCGTTCCTGCCGGTCAGTCCGTGGACGGGTCGGTGGTTGCCAGATCGGTCATGGACCCGGAGGAGAAGCAGAGGTGCTGTTCGGCTTCGGTCAGCAGGTGCTGCACCCCGGGGTAGATCACCTCGCCGACCTTCCAGAGCGCGATTCCGCGCCGCAGCCGCATGATGTGCTCGGGCGTCCAGCCCGGCAGGCCGAGGCGCTTCGCGGTGTCTTCCGCCTCGGACTTCTTCATGCTGTAGACGACGATCGTGTCCGCCATCTTCAGCGCGGCCTGCGTCTCCGAGCTGTCGTCGACGTCGCTCAGGTGGTGGACGATGAAGATGCAGGAGAGCCCGTAACCGCGCGCGAACTTGAGGAACTTCTCCAGCAGGCTCGCGAGCTGAGGCGTGCCGAGGATGTGCCAGGCTTCCTCGCAGACGAGGATGCGCTTGCGCTGGGTGTAACGACGGCAGCCTGTAACGGAGTTGGCGCCCAGTTCCCACGCGCCGGATGCCGTGTCGATGACCGTGCGGTCGTGGTGCTCGGGGCCCTGTCCGCACTCGCAGACGGCGCGCAGCCACACTTCCTCCAGGAAGACGCTGATGACCGCGACGAGGATCGTCATGGCGATGCCGCCGGAGGGAACCTTGGTGAGGTCGAAGACGACCATGTCCGCGTCGAGGTCGATGTTCAGGCTGGTCGGTCCGTCGAGCATCCCCGTCAGGTCGCCGGTGGTGTCGCCGTCGCTGCCGCACAGCCGGTCCAGGACGTATGACGCTTCGAGACCGTCGCCAAGCAGCTCGTCGCGGGTGCGCTGCTTGGCCAGCGCGTCCGCCTCCTCCGGGGCCCGGAGTGCTGCCGCAACATCGGTGAGGACCGGAGTCCGTCCCTCCTGGGCCGACAGGCGGTGGGCCTGCCGGATGGCGATGCGAAGCGCCGAGCCCGCGAACTCGTCCAGCTTCTTTCCCAGACCGAGTTCCACGATGGTGCGGACGAGTTCGATCTGCCGCTTGCCCGCGATGGCCGGGTCCATCGGGTTCACGCAGGAGGCACCGTTGCCGCCGCCCGGTGCGAACTTCACCGGGGCGTGTCCGGTGAGCGAGCGCCCTAGGGCTGCCCACTCGCCCTCCTGGCGCTCCTTCTGTTCCTTGGTGTCCAGGACGACGACCTGTCGGCCGAGGCGGATCTGACGGGCTGTGTACGTCTTGACCAGGGCGCTCTTCCCGCGGCCGGTGTCGCCTAGCACAAGCATGTTGCCGCCCGGCAGGCCGTCGCCGAAAGCACAGAACGGGCAGTAGATGAAGGCCTTGCCGGAGTACAGCTCACGGCCGATCACTGCGCCCGCCGAGCCGAGCGAGGGCGGCGCGATGGGCAGGAAGAGGGCCTGACTGCTGGTGGTCGCGGTGTAGAGCGGGCGCCGCACGGTCGCGTGCAGCGGCTTGAGCGGGATGAGGTCGAGAAGGTCGGTCACTGGATGCCTCCGGCGAAGGGCAGGGTCGTGGCGAAGGCACGGGCGTGCTCGATGTCGAGCCATTCGATCCGCAGGTTCGCACCGCGGGCACGCGAGCCCGCGGTCCGCTTCGTACGCTCCAGCTCCTTGGCACTGCGGGCGGAGATCGTCATGTAGCCGACGACAGCCGCGCCGGCCGCGCCCGACTCGGCGAGCGCCATGCCGCGCGAACCGGTGGCTGCGGCGGCGATCAGGTCGCGGGGGTCGATGTTCTTGCCGCGCTGCGAGTTGCGGAGCATCTCGCCCTGGTTGTTCGTGTCCTCGTCGAGCATCCGGTCCACGGCCTTGCCGTTGGGCTCCAAGTCCTGCGTGATGGCGATGCTGCGGATCACGTCCGGCATGCCGATGAGGAGCGGCGAGAGGAAGTCGGGGCCCACCGGCGTCACCGGCCAGTCCGTCACGGCAGCGGTCGCATGGAACCAGGAGTCGGTGGACCCGGCGGCGCGGGTGGCGACGTGCGCCCCCTCCCGTACGTCGACGTTGCGCGGGAAGGCGTGCGCCTGCGGGAGACCGGTGTCCCAGATCGCGTGGTCGGGGTCGTACGAGTTCCGGATGAGTGCGGTGAGCCCGCGTTCGTCGAGAGGCGCGACCACCGAGAGGTCGGCGTCCTCGCAGCGCGACCACAGCTCTTCCATGTACGAGGCCATCGTGGCGGCGATCCCCTCGTCACCGGTGCCCCGGGTGGAGGCGTCGGCGGCGAAGTCACGGTTGAAGCGTGCGTGAGCGGTGACGTAGTAGCGGTGTTCCTCGGCGGACGTGGAGACCGCTTCGGAAAGCGCGTCGTACGAATCCTTAAGCCACGTCGGCGAGTTGGCGGTGGCCGACGACTCGTCGCGCTGGGCTATGAAGCGCTGGTGGGCGTGCGGATCGCTCTTGAGCTGGCGGGCAATGACCTGGATGCGCTTGACGGGGTGCTCTTCGGTGTTGCCGAAGGCGTCCAGCAGCTCGCCCCAGCGTTCGAGGGCAACGACCTGCTCGCTGGCCTCCTTGCCGCCGAGGCCGGGTGAGGTGACTTCGAGGGTGGCGGTGACGCAGCGGGATTCGGGCTGGAGGACGACCACGGCCTTCTGCCCGCGGATGGTCACCGGCAGCCACGTCATCCCGGCGATGCCCTCCGGCTCGGCGAGTGCAGCAGCCGGAACGGTGCCGTCCTTGCGGACACCGGCTTCCACTGCCGGGGACACCCAGACTCCGCCGGTGCGGCGCAGGGCCATGCGGTGGTAGCGCGTGATCCGCCACCACTTGTAGATCGTCCGCCGCTGGGACGTTCCCTTAGGCCGGTACGGGAGGTAGACCACGACCAGCGCGGCCACGATCGGTGCCACCGCGCCGAAGGCCGCAAGCGCGGTGAATCCGGCGAAGGCGTAGCCGCACACGAGCCCCAGAGCTGCACCAGCGCCCAGCACCACTTGCTCTCCGAGGTCGCTCCGGCCGAACAGGCCGGTCGGGCGGTGCTTGCCGAATTGATACGTACGAGACATCTGAGATCACTGGTCCTTGCCGGTGGAGGGCTTGCGTGGGGCCGACGACCCACCGGGCGGTCGCATCGGGGGCATGGGGATGGTTGAGGGGCCGGAGCCGGGACGGGCGCTGGGGGGAGGGGAGGAAGGCGGGGAGGAGCCCGCCGACGGGCGGGGCGACGGCCCGGAGTAAGGAGACGGACGCCGGGGGTTCGAGCCCGGAGACGGAGCACTCGGGGCGGGCGGCGCCGGTGTCGACGGGCCGGAGGGAGCGCCCGCCGGCCCGTTACCGGGAGACTGGCGGGGGACCCGTGAGGAACCCGGGCCCGCACTGCCCGTGGGGCCGCTGCCCGATCCGCCGGGCCGCGTCATTGTCGGGGCACCCGCCCCGCCGTCGCCGCCACCCTGCCCAGGCGTACCGGAACTCTCGGAGCCCGCATCGGCTCCCTGCATTCCGGGCGAGGAATCCACCTTGTTCGTGACGGCGTCTGCGCCGATCTTCGCCCCGGCGAGAGCCATCGCCGCAGGAGCAGCAGCGGTTCCCATCGGGCCCTTGCCGCCCGACTTCGCCGCGGAAGCACCCGCCTTCGCGGCTCCAGGCTTCTTCCCGCCGACCAAGGCGTCCTGAATCCGCGAGCCCATCGCCCGGTTGGCATGAGCCGCAGGCCCGTCCACGGCCGCCATGGGTCCGGCGGAGGAAGCTGTCTTACGGTCCTGGCTCAGTTGCGCCATCTCGTCGCCGAACGCCGGGACCCACTTGTAGAGGGTCGCCGAGGCGAAGACGGCGAGTAGGAGGATCAGCGCGCCGATCAGAACTCGGGAGGTGGTGTCCTCCATGTTGCCCGTGGAGTCGCTCATGATCGCGCCACCCAGGCCCAGCAGAGCGAACAAGACCGGCTTGCTCAGCGCGAGGGCGACGAGTGCACCGACCCACTTCTTGCTCTTGCCCCACAGGTCCCGGTCGACCAGGCCGCTGTTGACCAGCGGTCCCAGCGCCACGCCCACGTAGATGGCCGCGCCCCGGATCAGCAGCTCGATCCACATCAGCAGCGCGCCGCACACCATCAGCAGGTTCACGATCAAGAGCTGCATGACGCCCTGGTTGGGTGCCACCGCCATGACCTTCAGCATGTTCTCCAGGAACGGCTTGAAGTTCGCCGTGGCGTACGGCTCGAAGACCGCAGTGACCTCGTCGACCGCCTTCAGGAACAGCCCGATCACGCCGGGCGTCAGCGCGTTGACGACGAACTGAAGCACCAGGAAGCCGACAGCTTCCGACATCGCCTTCATCAGTGGCACACCGCGCACTGCACGCTTCGCCACGGCGATGAACCAGAGCGCTGCGGTGATCAGAGAGGCCGCAGCAAAGATGATCGCGTACTGCTTCAAGAACCCGGGACTGGTCAGGTCGATCTTGCTGCTGTTCTGCATCAGCTCCAGCATCTTGCGCAGGAACCAGAGGTTGGCGTCGACGATCTGCTGGAGGATGAAGCCGATCGGGTCGGCCACGAAGTCGATCGCCTTCTTGGCGTCGCAGACCATCGGGATGTAGCAGAAGGGGTTGGCGGTCGCTGCCGGTACGAAGATGAAGCCGAGTACGACGTTCACCCAGGCCACGGCGTACAGCCGGCGCCCGATCGTGGAGCGCGGACGGGAACGGTCGACGGTCAGCAGACCAGGAGCGTCCTCACGCAAACGCAGCCGCATCAGCCACACCTCCCACGTCGCTGAACTGGGGCGCAGGCGTCGCTTGTTCGGTGGGGGACTGGGACGGCACCAGCGGCTCCGACGGTGAGACCGACAGCGCCTTCCACGTGCCACCGGACCAGATGAGATCGACGCTCATCCGCAGGAATGCGACCTGGGGACGCAGGGTCTCGTCGTCACCGGCCACGCCGCCGACCGACGCCGTCCACAGTTCGACACTGGCCGCCTGGTCCGAGTACGTACGCGTCCGCGTGGCGAGCACACCGGTCCGCGTGACCAGAGTGCCGCCGTCGGCAGACTTGCCGTCCGTGCCCACCCCGCGGTTCTCCGCGACGAGACCCGCCGTCGAATCGGCGTCCCGCTTCATGTCTGGCAGGGCGCTGGGCGCGCTGGTGCTGTTCAGCACGGTGTGACGCCAGGCGGAATCGGTGAAGAAACGAGGGTCGCCGTGCAGCAGAACAGAGTTGACCGCCGCGGACCGGGCGCCCCGTACGTCGCGCCGGTACGGGCCCGGGAGTCCGGCACCGTCCGTGGAGCCGCTCGCCACAGGATCATCGGCCCGAGCAGGCACGTAATCGGCGAAGTCCGCCGCCACATTGGTCGCCTGGTCCGTCGAGACCGGCGCCACATGCCCCTTGCCCGTGGAGAACGCGGAGATCTTCCAGTCGCCCGACTCCCAGACCAGATTGACCGTGTCGGAACTGAACCCAGTCGTCGGCACCCGCCCGCCGACCGTGTTCCCGCGTACCGCAGTTGTCCACAGGCGAATCACCGCCCTGTGGATATCGAACGCCAGTACTCGCCCTGACAGGACACCTGTCCGCGCGATGACCGTCTTCGGGTCCGGCCTCGCCGCACCGCCCCTCAGCTGCTGCGAGGAGGCGTTGGTCGAACTGTCCGCCTCCCTGCGCAGGGCTGAGGCCGCCTGCTCGGAGGACATCGCGTCAACGACTCGATGCCGTTCGGAGGCGTTCGTCAGAAAGCCAGAACTTCCCCGTGCTACCGCGAAGTTGGCAGCCGCCGCCTTCGCACCGGCCTCCGTCCGCGGGTACTTGCTCGGAACCCCGTCCTTGAACGTGAACGGTGAGACCGTTCGGGCGGGAGCGGAGCCGTTACTGCTCCCCTGTCCGGGTGCCGAGGCGGGAGGGGACGGTGCAGAGATGGTCAGGCTGAGGACCGCTCCCGTCACGGTCGTCGCGGCGACTATGCCAGCAGCAACCCCCCAGGCGCGTGCTCTGGTTGGGCTCCTCTTCGGTGTGCTCCTCACGTCACACACCCATGCCGTACGTGATCGTGAAGAGGGTGCCGAAGGACGCGACGAGGAACACGACGACCAGGCCGCCCACCATCATTCCCTTGCCCCGGGAGGAGTCCATGGTCGAGTGACCGTCGCCCACCCACCCCTTGCTCTTCGCGAGGCCCGTGAAGAAGGCGCCGGCTCCAGTGACCAGGACGAGCGCGGCCAGGACGCCCAGCAGAATCTTTGAGGTTCCGCCGAGCTTGTTGAACGGCCCCCAGTCTGGCTTCACCCCCGATACGACGTCGATACCGGCCGCGAGGGTGGAGAACTGACCGTGGACAGCCGGGTCGGCGGCGACGGAGAGCAGGTTGTGCATGACGGATTCCTTCGTTCGTGCAGAGCGCTGTAAATGGGGAGAGAAACGTTTCTTCTACGCGATATGGCGCATGGCCAGGACCTGATCGGTCCAAAACGAGAGGGGCTTGATGCGGACCTGCACGCCGGTGTGCGGGGCGTCGATCACTTGCGAGCCACCGATGTACATCCCGACGTGTTCGGGGTGAGCGGCGGAGCCGACGGAGAAGAGGAGGTCGCCGGGCCGAAGCTGGGCCATGATCTTGACCGGGGTGCCCATGTTGACCTGGTCGTACGTGACCCTCGGAAGGTTCACACCGCCCGCAGCCCAGGCCATCTTGGTCAGCGAGGAGCAGTCGCAGCCGCCCGCGCCGGTGTAGGGCGCAACGCAGTCACCGCCCCACTGGTACCAAGTGCCCAACGCCCGCTTGGATGCTGCGATGGCGCGTGCCGCGCCCTTGCCCGCAGGAAGCGGGGATGGCCCGGCGCTTGATGCCCACTTCTCGGCGTAATGCCGGATCTTCTTGACGTAGTCGCGGGTCTCTGGGAACGGCGGGATGCCGCCGAACTTCTTCACGGCGCCACCGCCCGCGTTGTACGCGGCGAGCATGTTGTCCGTGCTGTCCCCCGGCACACCCTTGACCTCGTCGGCCAGGACACAGTCGTAGTGGGCCTGCGCCGCGATGGCATCGGCGGGCTCGAAGACGTCCCTCTTCCCGTCTCCGTTTCCATCAACGCCGTACGCTGCCCACGTAGCGGGCATGAACTGGGCGATGCCCAGCGCGCCAACGTTGGACTTCGCGGCCTTGTCGAAGGTCGACTCGCTGAAGAGCTGGGCGGCCAGCAGGGACTCCGTGACCTGTGGGCACTTCCCCGCGTTCTTCTTGATCAACGGCCGCACCCAGTCCGGCACTGGGGAATCGGGCGTCAGCCCAGCCCCCGCGCCGGCCTCGTCTGCCTTGGCACTGTCGGCACCGCCGAGAAGCATCAAGAACCCCATGAACGCGGCCACACAGACCAGCAGCAGGGCAGCCAGAGCCGCCAAAACCTTCTTCATCGCCCTGACCCCGTCAGGCCCACGGCAGGTCAGTGACCTGCCAGCCCTTCGCGGAACGGGAGAGCCGCACCGCGAACTGGCCGGCTTCCCGCCGTAGGGGACCCGACTTCGGGGCAGTCGCCTGGACGTACGAGACGCGCGCCAGCGCCGAGGAGCTGTCGGGCGCCGGAGCTCCGTCCGGCACGTAGACGTCGGTGACCTTGACGGTCACCAAAGCCTGTTCACGACGCAGCGCCGACCAGGGAGCATCTTGTGCGGGGCGCTTCTGGGAGAGCACGGCACCGAGGTCAGCCGAGGCGTACCGGGCGGCGCGCTGTCCCGCGTCGGAGTAGGACGCGTCGTGACCATCCCGCGCGTCGTGCTGGAGATAGGCGGTCGCGAACTCCCGGGCCGTTACCGCAGCGTCCCTTGGAAGCATCGGAGAAGGCTTTCCGGCACCTGGGTCGGGCAACTGAGTGGGACCCGATTCAGGCCTCACATCAGCAATGTTGTTGCTAGGTGCGGCGCTTGAAGCTGAGGAATTGGGGCTGGTGGTGAATGCCAGCGCAGCCGCAGTTATGCCAACTCCTATCGCTCCGACTATTGCTATAGGGCGGGTTGGAAAAGACATGGCAGGACCACAACCTCGTACTGAATAGAGAGAGGCTGAGTGGCTCTTGGGTCCGCCCTTACTGGCGGAGCTAGTCGCCGGTAGGGGATTCACTCCGGAGGCCCCAATATCTCAGCAGCCCGTTTACGCAATGCACTGTTCGGGCGTGGCAAGATTCTTGCACTGGCTTCCCGTTCAATTCTTCGCGCAAATAGTTCACTGAACTATTGATCAGAGGTAGGTGTGGGCGAAAGTAGGAACTCGTGTTTCCGTGCCCCAGCCAGGACTGTCGGCTCCTCGCGTATCCTCATAGCTTGTGAAGGCTCTACAAACTCTGTGGGTCCACGCGCGTAGCGGGTGGAACACGAACGACCTGTCTCATTCCCAGAAGACCGAGTACGAGTGCCTCCTTGGCCTGTTCAAGGAAGGTGGGTACGAGGAGGCCGAAGCCGGCGCGAGGGCGCTCGCCGCCTCGCCGAGGCGGCCGTGGGCCCGAGGGCCTGTGTCGGGCAGGGTGGGACGGTTCCTTGCCACTGGCGCTGCCGTGGCACACGGGCGCGGAGCCGAGGTGAAGGGCGAACTGGAAGCCCTGATCAAAGAGATGGAACCCCTCACGGGCTCTGGCCGGGTCTCCTATTTGATGGCCCGTACATTCAGGGTGAGGATTCTTCTCCAGCAGGGGGAGTACGCCAGAGCAGAAGCAGACACAGAGGACCTTCTGCAAGCCACGAACATCTCCGCTCCCCAGCACCCCGCCGACACGTGGCCGATACAGCAGGCGGCACTGGTCTGCCTGGCCGACGCCCAGTGCGGACAGGGCCGCTACACGGAAGCGGAAGCCATTGCCCGCGGGAACCTGCCCCGTGCTGATGACTTCTCAGCGACCAACCTGCGCACCGTTCTGGTGCGCAGTCTCAACGGGCAGGTCAGGTTCGAAGAGGCTCTGGCGGAGGCTCGCACCTTTGCCCCACGACCGTCAGTCCAGGCAACCGGTGCCCTGGACATCGCCGTGGCCACAGCCCTGTACGGGACGGGCGACCGTCCACAGGCGCTGCAGACGGCCCACAGGGCACTGGCAGCGTGCGAGCAGCACCTGCATCCGATCCACCCCCGCATATCGGAGGCTCGGATGCTGGTAAACCGCATCACCGCTGGCCACCCCCTCCCCTGAGTGCAAGGCAGCACGCGGCGCTCACCGAGGGCGCGGGCCTCGACGCCTTCATGGCGCTGGTTCCACCGCCCCTGGAGTCGTATCTGGGCGAGGGCACATGGGAGCAGGTCGTCGAGCGGCTTGGTACCCGGCTGCCGCCGGACTTCGTGGCGCTTCGCGGAGTGGTACGGGGCGGGCAACTGGAGCTGGTGGCTGGACATGAGCGCCCCTCAGTCCCTGGACCGGCCACGGGAGCAGGGGCTCGCGACCACCATCGAGGACATGCTTGACGGATACCGCCAACTGCGCGCCGCCCATCCCCAGTACTACCCGATGCCCGCGTGGCCCGAGCCCGGCGGCTTCTTGCCGTTCGCGTCGACGATCGACGGGGACCAGATCGGCTGGTGCGCGGACGGCCCGCCCGAGACATGGCGCGTAGCCGTCAACCCACGCCACTGCGACCAAGGACCGCCCCTGCCAGGCGACTTCACGGCAACCCTGCTCACGTGGTTGCGCGGCGGCCCCGCCGAATCCGGCTTCCCCGGTCTGACCGGCCGGGACCTGCATCCGCTGGACGTCATGTTTTCGAACCGTTCGGGCCGGGCGCGCCGTGGTGAAGGCCCCTAGAAACCGCCACGGGCTGACTGGGGCCTAGCTCTAACGGATTGAGCGGTTTCCACGAATGAGTGAACACCGGCGGTGCCCCCCCCGTGCGTCCGACACCTGGTCGGTTTCTGGGCCGGACCTCCCCCCCCGTACACGGCCTGAGCACCTTTGTTAGGGCCTCTTGCTGTCGAATTGCATAGTCGCACCTGTGCCTCAGGCGTCAGCAGTTGTTGCGAGGGACGACCGCACGGACCCCGTGGGGCAGGCCACGGCCAATAGGAAGGATCATTTTCGGACGTTGCCGATCCAATCCAGACGATACATTGCAAAGAATCGATCAAGGCGGGTCACCTGGTATCCCTTTTGGGGGTTATGGGAGTCTCGCATTTCCCTAAATAGCGGTAAATGGGGCTAAATCTAATTTCTTTACTATCTCGCCTCTCCCTTCTAATCTGATCGCGCTCCAATAGTCCCAAGTGGCACTTAGGCCTCAAGGGTGATCTGTTGGGCAATAGGGGAATAGAGGACGAGTATGAGTTTGGTCCGTAGGACTGCTGCCCTCGCGGGGCTTTCTGCCACCGCTGTCGTGGCGATGGCTTTGCCGGCCCAGGCTGCAACGGGGACTTGGGAGATTACTGTTGCCTATTGCAATGTCAAGCAGCAGGTCCAGCTGCAAGGAAGCCCTCAGCATGACTACATGCGTTATTACACGAATGGCGGGTCGAAGGACTGCCGGGCGTGGATATTCAACCCCACCACCAAGGGCTCAATCGCCGAGGTCGAAATAACCACCAATGGGGCGTACTACAGCAAGTGGTATTACAACGGCCCTGAGTACGAGATGCAGGTTTGCGTGAACGGCCCGTCAGGCCAGCTGGGTTGCGGCCCGATCAACTGACAAACAGGGCACTCAGTTATATCTCGGGGCGTATAGGGCACTCCTGTACGCCCCGCGCTCCATTGAGGGTTCAAGCTGTAGAGTTTGCGCTAAGGGTGAGCGTGACCCCCCTGAAATACGGCCCCACTCCGGCTTCAAGGATAGTGATGTTCGCAAAGAGTCCCCGTGATTTCCGCCTCTTTCTTGGAATGATAGTTGCGGCGTCTTCTCTAGTGGCGTCATCTGGTTGCGCTCTCAAGGGAGGGGAGAATTCACCTTTGCCTGCGGCCACACCGAAGGCCAGGAGTGCGGCCGATAGTCCCCCTGCTCGTCGAGCAGACGGGGGGCGCCTCGTCGTAGTGGACGGCTGCAAGATTTATCAGCAGGTTAAGCCCGGTGCCATGCGTTGGTACACCCCAGGTGGATCTAATGGATGTAGGGCGTGGGTTTTCCAGCCAGGGATGGAAAATACTCTGGGCGAGAAGGAACTTGAGAATAGCAAGGCGTTTTATAGCGAGTGGTATACCGTATCTTCCGCCCGGGAGCCTGCCGTGTGTGTGAATAATGACTACGGAGTCATGGCCTGCGGGCCGGATAGCTGAGCGCCTTCGCACCCTGTTACTCACAGCCGTGGCCGCAGGTGGGGAGATGCGGGCGCAACCTGTGCAGGGTGCAGGTGGAACGGAACGGAACACGCCCTGGCTGGTGGTGCGGTGGGACGGCTAACAGTGGAAGCCGGTGACTGTGGCTCCGGACTTCGCGGCTCGGCAGCGGATCATGTTCGGCCACGGTGAGGGAAACGCTGCCGGGGGCGGGGATGTGGCGGCTCCGGTGAAGCCGCTAGCGTAGTGCGGGCGTTCGCCCCGGGGAGCCCTTCGAGGTGAGGTGGAGTAACCGCGGCCGGCAAAGTGCTTCTCTCTCGGCTGTTCGTGAGGGTGTGGGTACTCGACGACGGTATCGGACCGGCTCTGTCTGCACGCGATCCTGTCGTCCTCTACAACGACATGGCCGGGTAACTCCTGGCCCTTGAGCTGGGATTCGGCTCCGGAGAGACGTGCTGGCGGCGGATGTAGCGGTGGCAGAGGGCGGGGGTCTTCCGACCGGTTGCACCAGCTTCTGCTCTCAAAGCTGAACGCGGCCGGCGAACTCGACTGGTCACGGGCGTGCGTGGATGGTTCTCACATCCGTGCGAAAAGGGGGGCGCCGACACCGGTCCGTCGCTGGCCGACCGGCGGAAGACGGGCAGCAAACACCACCTGATCTGCGACGGGCGCGGCACCCCGCTCAAGGTCATCACGACCGCGGCCAATGTCAACGACGTCACCCAGACCCTCGCCCTGGTCGACGGCACCCCACCCGTCGCGGAGTCGCCCAGGCCAGCCCCGCCCCAGACCCGATGCCCTCCTCGGGGCAAGGGCTACGACTCCCACGCCCATCGCGACGAACTGCCTCACCGGCGGATCCTGCTCGTCATCTCCACGCAGGGAGCCCCGAACATCAAGGGCCTGGGCAAGCTGCGCTATGTCGTCGAGCAGACCTTCGCCCTGCTCCACCAGTCAAGCGCCTCGCCGTTCGGCGGGAACCGCGCACCGAACTCCACGACGCCTTCGTCTCCCTGGCCTGCAGCCTGATCTGCTGGAGACGCCTCAAGGCGACCCGCTCATGATCGTGTGACGAGCTCAAGGCGCCCAGCTCTTGACGGTAATGATGTCGGAGAGGGCGACAGCAACCCAGGGGGCGGAGGTACCTTCCAGCAACAGTGGGGCACACGTGGTGTACGACAGCGCCAACGCTCCTTGTTGAGGCATTACCTCGTAAGCGTCGAGGAGTGCGTGGTCAAAAGGCAACCACGTGCGGCTTCTGAACGGTATAACTCGCAGGCCGACAGACGTCAGGACCACGCGAGCGGAGACGTGATCGCGCCACCGTTCCTCTGCCTCCGCTTCTGCTTCGTACGCTCGCCGAGCCGCGAGCGCAGGATTGTCGACCCAGCGGCGACCGAAGGCCGGGTGGTCCTCGTAGAAGCCCGCCCGTCCGCGTGGGTAGACGACCTCTGTTGAGTACCAGCGGGCCATGGTGCAGGTGACATCTGTGTATGGAACCTCGCCGCTCTGGAGGGCGAGGCCGGGGGCGGGAACCGGCCGGAGAGAGCCGCCGGCCTGGAGGTACTGGGAGAGGGCGGATGCCGCTTCCTGTCCTTCCTGGAGTGTCATTTCGCGTGAGCGGTGACGGGCCCATTTCACTGAGGGATCTTCCTCCTTGGCGCAGGTGGCCGTGACGCCGAAGATCGGCGTCACGGCCACAGTTGAACGGTAAGTACAGTGCTCAGCCCCGGTGGCTGTTACCAGAGCGGTCGCGGTTCGACGGACGGTTCATGTGCCTGGTCCTCGGCCTCTTTGCGGAGGATCGCGAGGAGTTCACTGAGCCGGTCGTTGCTGATTCGGTACTGGGCACGAACGGCCGCAGCTACCTCGTCCCGTGTGATACGTCCGTGCTTCACGGCCTCGCGCGCCAGCGGAAGCATCTGACGCAATTCGTCGCTCGGGATTCTTGGACTCCTGCGCCAGACGTCCGAGACGGACGATTCCTCAGCGTCCGCAGCCTGTGGCAGGGGCGCGTTGTGCGCGCCAATGCCGTCGTCTTCGTTGTCAGCACCACGCTTTCCGTCCCGGACGGTACTCGGCCGATCTTTCGTCGTCCCGTCCTCGACTTCTTGGTCCGGGACGGGATCGGGGTCGTGGCTTTTGGCGACGGACAGTTCGGTTTCGCTGTCCGCCGGGTGTGCCGGTTTGGCCTCTGCGGCCGGGGCAACGGACGGTCCGGGACCGTCCGCGGACTCCCGGGAAGCATCATGCGAGGCGGTAACAGCGACGCCGGGAAGTTCGTTTGTTGCCTGGTGCCGTCCGCTGGAAGAGGAGATGCGGGCAACCTTCTCCAGCGAAACTGCTGGGATGCCATCACCGTCCGGGACCGGTCCCGGACGGACGGACGGCGGGGACGACAAGACCGTCCCATGTGTGCGCGTCATGAGGATGTACAGGTGTACGGCTCCGGCCAGAGCGAGCGGCGCGAGCATCGAGAGAACGCCCACGACTGAGTCACCGAGGCGGAGTGCGGACGGCCCGGAGGCTGCGTTGCGGTTGAGGGTGATCGCGTGGAGCGAGTTCGCCCAGAGGCTCGCGCCGGTCGCCAGGAGGAAAAGCGTCCACGCGTAGAGACGGGCGCCGAAAGGCCGGTTTCGCAGGACGACGATGGCCCTCACGCCGTACGCGATGAAGCCGTCCACGAAGACCGGGAAGAGGTAGGAGAGCGACGCGCGGGCGTGGATCGCAACGGCGATTTGCCGCAACGAGTCGTACGAGAAGATGAAGCCCGCCGCGCCGAGCAAGACGACCGCGGTGACGTCCCAGCCGGTCATCACCTGGTCGTCACCGACGGGCGGGCGCCCCGTCGGTGTGCCGTTGGCGTAGCTCATCGAGCGCTCACTTTCTGGGCGTGTGACCGGCTGCAGGGGTGCGAGCGGTTGGCCAACTGGAGAAGCAGATCTCCGTGGCAGGGGGTACCGAGCGGGCATGGGCAGAGCAGATCCTTGCCGCGAAGTAGGCGGGCGAACGTCTCGGCGTACCGCCGGCCGACCGGCCCGCGCAGCGTTGCCGCGTACAGGTCGACAGCTTCACCGGGGGACATCGGACCAGGAGCCGTCGGGCTCGGATCACCGGGGCGGAAGGGGTTGCCGAACAACCCCCGTCCGATGAATACGGCCCCGTGGCTACCGCTCGCGTGGGAGGGCGAGAGACCTTGGAGTCGGCGCGGCATCACGCGGCCTCCCGGCGGCGGTCCGCGCCGATCATGGGGACGATCATTGCCATCTGCGCGAGACGGCTGGTTATCCGTTCGCCGAGGGTTCCCGTCAGATCGGGGACGGACGGGTCATCGCTGCGGACGGGGAGGTTGGAAGTGAACGCGGTCGGGAGGCAGTGGTTGTACCGGTGGTTGATCAACCGGTAAGTGATCTCCTCCTTCCACTCGGAGCCCTTCGCCGTTCCGAAGTCGTCCACCAGGAGCAGGGGCACCGTCAGGAGCCGCCGAAGTTCCTGCTCGGATTGTCCGAGGTTTTGGGACGGCAGCAGCGCGCCATACAGGTCAGCGCTGTTCGTCCCGATAACCCCGTAGCGGTCGGGACCGGACTCCGCGATCCGCCTCAGCGCGCCGTATGCCTGGTACGTCTTCCCCGTCCCGGTCGGACCGACGAGAAGCAGCGATCCGGCCGTGGTGGGATCGGCGATCACCCGGTCTGCCCAGTCGTTCACGTCGGGGAGGGTCGAGCACGCTTTGCGGTAGCGCGGTGGGGCAGCGGTTTCCCAGCGCTTGAGGGCCATCCGGGCGCGCTGCTGGCGGTGCCATACCGGGCTGCCCGGCTCGATGTCGCTCGGTTCTGCGGGGTCGGGCACCAGACGGGCGCCGTGGGCTTCCATCGCGCGCCGGAGCGCTTCTACCGCCCTGTGCGGGGTCTCAGGCTCAGACATGATCAGAATCCGTTCTGGTACGCGGCGGCGACGGGGTTGCGGTACGGCGTCCACCCGGCGGCCACAGAGCGGAGCGGTACGACAGTGGACAACTTGGAGTCAGGCCCCTGGGGTGGGAGGTCAGCCCAGATTCGGAGGAGATAGCGGGCGGTCTGCGGCGGACGGGAGGCGCTCCAGCGGCGGCTGATGAACTCCACGAGCGCTTCCACTCCCCAGCGGGCCGAGAGAGCTGTTACCTGATCCCACTCCTGCGGCGAGAGCCTCCAGCCGACGAGCATTCCGGCACTGGTCAGCGCAGACACGAGACCTGTGGCGCCTTCCGGGACTGGTGCCGAACCCGCTGCTTGGGCTTCACCGGGCGGCGTCGTACGGCTGGGCAAGCCAGCTTGCTTTTCTTGGGTGTTAATACTCCCTACGGGAGTATTAACACCCTCCGTGCCTATTGAAGAAATCTCACCCTTCTGAGGCGTGGAATTCAGGGTTTCGGAAGCAGATTTCATAGTTTCAGATGCGGGTTCAGTGAATTTCTTACCGCGCACGTTCTGTTGCCGCGAGTCCGTTGATTCTGCCTCCGCGGAACCGCGTAGAACGATGGTGTACCGGTTGCGGTGACCGCTCCCACCCCCCTTGGTCACTCGAATCTCGCCAAGGTCGTCCAGTTCACCCAGGCATTTCCACACGGTGCGATTGGTGAGGTGGGTCAGAGTAGATATTTCCTCCACTGAAATTTCCACGCTGCTGGACCCATCCATCGCGTGAGCCAGGGCAAGAAGTACGAGGCGAGTCCCCTTGCGGGATCGGGAACAAGCCCAAATCCTGGACACCGTATTTTCGCCGTAATGGAAGGAGGTGGTGGGGTGAATTTCGCTAGTTTTAGACATGGGGGATCTCCGGTGATGGCGGAACTCATCCGCAGATAATCGGTCGGCGTCAGGCTGCGGTGTGCTCAGAGGCGAGATTTTCAAACTTCTTGCGTTCGTTCCTTACGAGCTGCAAGAGGTAGCTGCGGGTTATTCCTAGGCCCCGGGCTGTTCGTTCCGCGTCATGCGCTCCCTGACTGCGGGCGAAGCGAGAAATGGCTTCCTTGAATTCAGCCTGGGAGAGGGCGGACGAAACCCCGTTCAGTGCGTTCGTCACGGCCCGATCCCGGACCCTTCGCTTCCAGCCCATATGCAGGTCCTCGCGCTCCGACGCCAGCAGCCCAGCCCGGACGCCGTACTCGGCTTCCTGCTCCAGAGCCTCCACGAGGCATCGAGCCTGTGTGGCCAGTGGGCAGCGAGCGCACGTATTCAAACTACGTTGCAGTGAGTTGCCCGCTTCTTCGGCCCGTGATTTGACGACGGTTGGATTCCTGTCGAAGGCATCTCCGGCGGGGAAGAAGTCTTCCGTAGCGCGTCCCGAGCAGGCAGCAGCATCGGTCCAATGCCGACTCTCTGTCTCTAGAGCAGTCAGGACCAGGGGATTCCAGTCACCAGACCGCGCAGAGGCGAGCAAGGGGGCGATCTGTCGAGTCATTCTGAAACCCCCAAGGGGTTTTCCTCGCGGTCCGTGTACCGGGCATAGACGAAAAACTCGCCTCTTACGGTCCGTGAGGCGGCCTCGAAGGCTCCGGCAGGCCGAAAGGCTGCGAGAAGGCCGTGGTTGATTTTGTATGCGGCGGCAGCGGCTTGCGTCGACTTCTCATGACGTTGAATCCTCGCCCACTGGCCGGGGTGTTCCATCAAGAGTTTGGCGGTGGAAGCGAGACGAATCCCGCTCTTCCGTTCCCTTCGTTCAGGAGCGGGCAGCGGCTGAAATTGCACGAGCGGCATCGAATATCCCCGTGATAAGGCGGCAATCCCCGCAAGGCGAAGGAATGCGGGTCAGGTTTCAGGAACGTGTGCGGGACCGTGAAGACGGCTTGAGCGCAGACAGTGACTTGGAACCGTTGCCGTATGAGGGAGTAATCGTTTCTTCGGGGTTGACGAAGAACATCTCAGAAATAGCTTTGAGGTCCGACTCGGTGAAGAGCACGAACTTGCCCATCTTGCGGTGCGGGAGCTTCCCGATCCGCTCCCGGAGCCACTTCTCCGGTATGCCCAGGCGCTGGGCGGCTTCGTCGTACGTGACGTGCAGCCGGGTGTCCTCGGAGGTCGGGAGCCGACGGATTGCCGCCTCCAGGTGCTCCGCGCCGGCCAGCAGGCGCAGAATCGAGTCCAGGCCCGGCAGGTTGAGGGCCGGTGCACCCAAAGGTGCCTCTCCAGGGAGGCCCATGAGAGAATCACTCCTTCAGCGGGCAGTCTCGTACCTGTCCGCGATCGGTGACGACAGGGCTTCGCCCCGCCGTTGCTGCTCTGTGCTGACCGCGAGGTTCCTACGCCACGTGCGGTCTGCACTGCTTCTTTGGGAGGCATACGCCTCCCCGCGATTCGGCCCGCCGACGTGGAGTTACAGCTCCTGTCGGTGGGCCGAAGTCGTCTCCAGGCTCGCGCCGGGGGCGATGTAATGCGCCCAGGGAAATGGGCAAGTAGCGCTACGGGGTGTACGTTGGGCACCCTGTTTCGCTAAAATGACTCTATCGCATTTTGGGGAACGGATCAACAGATTGAAGTTTCCCTAGTTTCGACAACCAAGGTTCGGGAGCAGGATCTCGGATGGCCCCTCGCCGGTTCGACCCGGAGCGCGTACGTGCGCTGCGTCGGGCTGCCGACGCCACTCAGAGCGACATGGCCGAAGGGCTCGGTGTTTCCCCAGCTGCTGTCGCCTCGTGGGAGGGCGGACGCTCGGTCCCCGATGGCGAGGCGCTTCCCGCCGTCGCCCGCTTCCTCAAGCAGGACCTGGACGACCTCTTTCCGCGCGATGGCCTGCCAGATCTGACCGACCTCCGCTGTGATGCAGGGTTCTCCCAGTACGAGACCAAGGAACTGCTCGGCACCAAGAGCGCAGGACCGGTCGCGAACGCCGAGCGAGGGAAGAGGCGGCTGGGGGACAAGTTCGTCGTCCCGCTGGCCAAGGGATACCGGGTCACTGTTGACGAACTTCTCGCCGCGCAAGAGCGGTCCTTCGGCAACGACGTACGCGAACCTGATAGTGAGTCAGCCGACTCGGTCCGGGCGCCGCAGACCCTGGCTGGCAAGTTCGCCCACCAGCTCACCCGCTCGTACCCCGGCGATCAGGAAGCGCCCTCGGACGCCGAGATCGCGCACGGAGTCAACGAGTACGCGGGCGGACCCATCGTCACCGCGGACGACATCACGAATCTGCGCACCGGCGTCGTGCAGGAGACGACGCCGTTGGTGTGCGAAGGGCTCGGTGCGTTCTTCGGCGTCTCGCCGGCCTACTTCAAGACGGGTGATGCCGTCGCGCGGCAAATCGTCGAAGGGCTGAGGCTTCTGGGGGATGGCTCGGAAGGCGACATCGGCCGTGTTCAGGCCCGTGGCTTGGGACCCGAGGGCCTCTCGGACGACGTACTCGCCTTCATTCAGGAGGTGGCCGCCGAATTGAAAGAGCGGGGCCTGCCCGACCCCAAGGGTGACAAGCAGTAGCCCCGCTCCGTTCGCGGTACCTACGCCTTCGGCTGGTACCGCTTCCCTGCGGCGATCACCGTACGGACCGAGGACAGCGCGCCGAGGTCCTCCAGAGGGTCGCCGTCGACGATGAGCAGGTCCGCCTTGTAGCTGGGCACGAGACGCCCGGTCTGGTCGCCGAGTCCGAGTGCGCGGGCGGCTTCGGCGGTTGCCATGTCGATGATCCGGCTGTTCGGCAGTCCGAGGTGGGCGTAGAAGGCCAGGCTGGAGATCAGTCCTCCGAAGCCCGCGCGCTGGACACCGGCATCGGTGCCTGCCACGAGCTTCACCCCTGCGTCAGCCATCTCACGGATGAGGCCGAACATCGCGTCGGCCCGCTCCTGCCCGAAGACTCGGGGGAGCATCTGCCAGTGCTGGCTGACGGCCGGGCAGACGTGAATGCCCTTGGCGAGGATCTCGTCCAGGACCTCCTTACGGAGCTCGAATCCGGTCTCCGTCATCCACGTGCAGTGCTCGATCGAGTCCACACCGGCGGCCACGGCCGCGGCGATGCCGTCGGTGCCGTGCGCGTGCGCGGCTACCGGCAGACCGGCCTTGTGCGCTTCGTCGACGAGCGCGGTCAGTTCCTCGGCGCTGAACTGGTTCTCCCAGCTAGCGGCGCCGCCCTTGGTGAGCCCGCCGCCGGTGACCATGGCCTTGATCGCGGTCGCGCCGTTGGCTGCATTGCGCTGGACGAGGGCACGGACTTCGGCCTCGCCCTCGGCCTCGCCGCCGAGGAACCAGCAGTGGCCGCCCTTGGGCGTGACCGGCGTGCCCGCCGAGACGATGCGCGGACCGTGGACCACGCCCTCCGCGATGGCCGCGCCCAGTCGCACGGCGAGGCCGTTGCGGTCGCCGAGGTCGCGGGCGGTGGTGACGCCGGTGCCCAAGAGCTGTTCGGCCCGTACCGCCATGTCCGCGAAGAGGTCGTCGTCCTGCGCCTGCTGAAGGGCGGCGGTCGGGTCGGCGCTGCCGTCGAAGACGAGGTGGACGTGGCAGTCGATCAGCCCCGGCAAGAGGGTCGACTCAGGGAAGTCGAGGTGCGGCGTGCCTTCGGGGGCCAGGTCCTCCAGCTCTTTACGCGGGCCGACCGCCACGATGGAGTCGCCCTTGACGAGGACCGCGCCGTCGGTCAGGTACTCGCCTGTGGCTTCGGTGAGGATGCGTCCAGCAGTGATCAGCATGTCTTCTGGCTCTCTTTCACTTTCGGGGTGGTGAGGTCCGTCCGGGGAGCGGAGGCCGGGAGCTTCAAGGCGGCAGCGAGCCGCAGGAGTTGTTCCACGTCGGCGGCACGGTCCCTCTGGCGGGGGATGGTGAGTGACACCGCACGTACGGGGCCGCCGCTGGATGAGGTGGCACGCCGCACGGCGTCGCGGAGGCGTTCGGCGATGACCGAAGGAACCGCGTCGGCGGTGTCGTTCATGTCCACGTACGGGCTGAGACGGACCAAGCCGTCGCGGCACTCGACGATGCGCCGGTGGTAGCGCCGGTGGATATTCCGGGCCCGCCAACGGTCGCGGAGCGAAGAGCTGGCAGGGCGCAGTACGAGGTCCGGATACGTCTCGATGAGGAGGTGCCACAGGGGTGCGAGCTGCTGGTGCACACGCTTGTGGCGGCGCCTGGTGCCAACGGAGGCAATTCGCGCACGGAACATCGGATAGCTGAGGCCGACCACGAAGAACACGCTCGCCAGCACGAGCAGCAGCGCCACGCTGGCAGTGAGCGGCTTCGGTACGTCACCGTCCTGGCTTCGGATCACGACGAAGACCGCGCGGATGGCGCAGGAGATAGCCATGAAGGCCAGCCCGGTTGCCGCCAGCCACAGGCCGGTGGAGAGCGGGCGTTGCGTCATCCGTGCGTACCGGCGGGTCCACCAGAAGGCCGCGGCCACCGTGTACGCCATGTACCCGCCGGCCAGAAGGAAGAAGATCGCTGTCTGCGGAATGGTCATGTCCGCCGTCGAGTAACTACCGGCGAGTGCCGTCTGCGACGTCGAGAGCGCGTCCACCGTCAGTACGGCGGCCACCGCCAGGAGTGCCACACCCTCCCGGCGGGCTCGCCGCTGACCGGCCACCTCGTCCGCAGCCGAGTACAGGTAAAAGCACATGAGGAAGTAGCAGCAGGCCATCAGCAGCAGGTTCTGCACGAGCTTCGCCAGGCCGTGCCCGGTAAAGGTGTCGAACGCGGCAACACCGCTGGGCATGGCGACGGTGTACGAGAGCCCGCCGCACAAGAGGCACAGCGCCACCGAGCGGAGCGCAGCGTTGCCTGGGTCGCGAGCGAGTTGGGCGAACTTCCAGACAACCGCGATGAAGAGCACGGTCAAGAACGGGACGATGACCACTACATCCACCCCTGGTGATCACCCAGCGCCGCTTGAATCCGGCGGGCGGACGGATCGTCCGCGCTCGGCGGCATAACGTCATCGAGCACTGCGGCCCACTCCAGGATGATGGTCGCGACCATCTCGGCTTCGAGTTCCTGCGCGGTGTCGTACATCTCGCGGTGCTGCGTGCTGCGGACAGCCTCCGGCCTGCCGTCCGGGGCCATGGCGCCCTGCAACTTCTCGGGGCTGATGCCCGGGTGATCGGCCAAGATGTGGCCGACCTCGTGCAGGATGATGTGGTCCTGGTGCAGCTTCGTCGTTTCGCTCTGATAGACGATCAAGTCCGCAGTCGGCAGCTCGGCCCTCAACCCTTGGGGCCCTGGGGTCCGCAAGGGGAACTCCCGCAGCTCGATGTGCCGCCCCCGGTGGTTCGACAACGCTTGGCACAGTGCCTTGACGTCGAGAGGCGTCCGCACATCGAGTGCCTGGAGCTGTTGGCGGACGTAGCGCTGAAGACCACGTTCGTCGGCACAGTCGCCTCGCCCGGCGGGGAACACGGTCCCCGCCCTCCCCCGGTTCGTGCCACTCGTCCTTCCCCGTCGGGCCGGGGAGTCGGAGCGACCGTGATGCCACCACATGGCCGGTCCTCCATCATCCAGAAGAAGCACCGCCCTTGGTTCAGGAGCGGTCGGAAGCCATCTTGCACGGTGGTGATCATCGCTCTCCGTAGTCACCTGAGTGATCAGTCGGAGTTGCGCGAGCATTCCCGAAACGCAAGATCTGGTTCCGATTTCTTCTACGGACTGTAGAAGAAGGGTTGTTCGGTGGCAGTGCGTTGCGAAGGAGCCGAATTGACCTTGGGGTGGAGCTGTAGTCAATAGGGGGCGAAAGTCCCGGCATTGGCGACGAAGGTCACATCCACTATGAGGCTTTTGTATATTTCGTGACTCTTTAGCTTCTTGGTCATTTGAATCCCTTTAAAAGCCCCTAAAGGGCTGTTTGAGGGGGGATGGATGCGGTTGAAACTCGGACTATTGCGCCGAGTTGCCCCCGTATGGCCACTGGGGCTGTGACCTGGCGCGACTGGCCCGTGCGGGGGTGTATCTCCTGTGGGGTTTCCAGGTGTGCGGAGGCGAATAGCTGGTGCGCCACACTTCGGAGTGAGTGCGCTAGGTAACTGAGGGTTGCCTTACTTCTTGGGTGGAGATCTCCTCGGCCTAAGTGAGCAGACCGTTGCTGGTCATCACCGTTGGGATGGAGTGGCTCGGGACTCCGAGGAGAGTGGCGGCGCGGCTCTCATTCGCTGCTCTTTGCCTGTCCCGACCCAGGGCAGTTTCCCGGGCTTCGGGGGCTACGGCGTTGCCGAAGGTGATTGCCGCTGAGGAAGTTACGGGTGGCATCGAGTACCGGATGGGAGAGCGCCGGGAGCGGGCCGGCAGGTGCAGACGGGCGACGCCATCGGGAAGCCCGGCACGCACCGCTCCGTGCCAGCGAATCCACACTGCTGGATGCCCGCGGAGAGCCTCGTCGCGGAGCTTGCCGACGGCGGTACTGGCGTCTTCTCGGTCGATCTCGATGGCGACCGGAGGGCCGTTTTCACGAACCACGCGGAGGTCCAGGTAGGCCAACCAGGGCGGCGACCAGTACATGATGCAGCCCCCACGTACCCTGCGAGGCGGGTCGATGTAGCGCACGGGTTCCTCCGCGTAGCACCTCCAACCTGACGCCTGTGCCCACCCGGCTACCGCCAGGGTGATACATCGGGTTGCCTCCGAGCCGGTGAGCCCGGTGAAGGTGAGTCCGGTTTCCGAGAGGTACGTGCGTAAGGCACTGGCGAGGGTCACAGACTCGCCATCCGCCGTAAGTTCGCTGGCCATCCGCAGATTCTCTCCCTCGGCACTGACAACGGCCGGACCATCGCCCCTGAGTAGCGAGAACGTGCAGGACGGAGGGGAGATCGTGCAGGCTGGATGTCATGACGACACCCGCAGAGCTTCTTCGTTCCTTCGCTCGCACCCGGGCCTCACTCGATGGTGAGGAAGTCACGTACTGGTGGTCCGGTGACGTGTACTCCTGGGCCCCCGACGAGCCATACCAGCGCCTCTTCGGCTTCGAGGGGCTCAACGTCTCCCGCCTCGTCGAGGACCCCGAGAACGGCCCGGACGCGTACCAGCTCCTCACCCGCGAGGCAGCCTTCTACCTGGACCCCGCGACCCGGGAAATCCTGGAGACTTGGCAGGACCTGCCGGTGGTGCACATCTGGAACGACCCGGCTAATCAGAAGTGGCGCCCCTTCCCGATCCCGACGACCGACCTCGGCGGACAGGTCTGCTTCAGCCTGGAGATCCCCCTCGCCTACCCCTCGCCGCTGCCGGTGGCCGACTACCCGCTCGCCTCCGCCGGCGACACGTACAAGGCCCTGGAACTCTTCCAGTTCTTCGCCGACCGCGACGACCTGGAGGGCGAGGCTCCCAGCATCCCGGCAACGATGTCGTGGAGCCGGATGGCCCCGTGGCTCCCGTGGATGGGCCGAGGCCAGCGGCCCGGCGGGCTCACCTACCACTGCCGGGGCCGCAAGCTCGGCTCGTACGAAGAGGTGCCCGAGCGCACCCGCGCCTACATCGCCGCCCACCACCCGGAGTTCGCCCACGCCCCGAAACAGTGGAGCGCGCCGAACGAGACCAGCTGGACGTACTGGCGCAAGCTCCACCCGCCGAAGTAGCTGTCCCCCGAGGGTACGAGCCGGACTCGGGCCCGAGGCGTGTCAGCGCCTCTTGGCCCGGTTTCCGGCCCGCTCGAAGACAGGCTTGGCGAAGCCCAGCGTGTTTCCGAGAACCGTCACGAAGCCGTTGACCTGTTGGCGAGCCGCCTGCTCCTGGTCGGCAGGCAGCTCGAAGATGTCAGCCAACCCGCCGGCCTGAGCCATCAGTTGCGGGCGTTGCTGCTGATACTGCTCCCACATCCGACGGTGTTCCTCACGAGCACGGAGCAACACCACCTCGTTGATGCCCCTGAAAGCCAACGCGCTGTTCGTCTGATGCCGCAATTCCCACATGGCGACTGCCGTGTCTGTGGTGAGAGGGGCCTGCGGAGGCCCGAGACCACGCACGATCTCGGGAAGGCCAAGGCGGCGCCACGGACTGGCCACGGCGCTGAGGGCGTCCGCGACAGCGTCCCAGTTCGGCTTGCCGGACTCCTCTCCTTCGCGGATCCAGGCTTTAGCCGCCGCGAGCTGGCTTCTTGTGGCCGAAGGGTGCGCGAACTGGTCGATTACCCTCTGAACGCTCTCCTTGCGGCGCGTGGCCGACTTGATACCCGCTGACAGGGCGAGGGTCCGAAGTGCTCGGCGTGCTTGCGCTGTGGGAATCACGGCGTCATCCAGGCACCACAGGTGCAACACGATGGGGATCATCGTCCTGTAGGGCGTGCGAGGAAGCGTGGTCCGAAGGCGCGCGGAGTGCAGTTCGTAAGAGAGACGGCGCTGCTCACTCGGGAAGACAGCCGGATCGCTGCCTCGCTGAGTGCTCTTCCGACGTACAGGGGGCGCGAGCAACCCGTACTCCACGTGATTCTTGACCGTCCGCGGAGTGATCTCAACACCGAGCGTCCGGGCATCGGCTACGAGGTCTTCCGCTGTCCCGGGCTCCCACCCGTCGTCCCAATTCGCCACGTCTGGAACGTACATCGAGATTCGCGGTCCAGGACGGGACATCAGAGATGTTGCTGCCCCAGTGTGAAGCCGTAACAAAGAGCCCTGCACCACACCTTCTGGCGGAGTCGGTGGCGCAGGGCCCGACGACCCATGAGGAGGCTGCATGAACAACCGTACGCGCCGCCCGCTGCGACGCCGACGCTACGCTCCGACCAGCAGGAGCCCACGGACCGGTGAGATCCTCCACCGCTGTGCTCAGACGAGTGCGGCGGCTGTTGCCGTCGCAGTGACCACCAAGCTCGTCGACTTCTTGTTGGCACTTACAGGCCTAAAGTGAAGGCGCCTGGGAGAAGTTTGGGCCGCCTGCGTTACGACAGGGGCCGCGCCTGGTGATTTGCTTGAGCGCAGGTGCTGAGATGGGGCATCTTCCCTGTGCTCAAGGCGGTGAGGTGATCCCCTCGTATTGCAGATGCAACGTACCGAGAGGTCGTGTTGACACATCAACACGGTGGCCGGATCGAGGGGGACGGAGCTGGACTCAGAGGGGTGGAAACCGACCCTAATGTCCGGCTCTCCGGTAAAACCGCAGGTCAGAAAGGTAACGATCTCGGGTTCGAATCTCCTAGGCTCCACAGCGAAAGAGACCCTCTGACCTGCATCGCCGCAGGTCAGAGGGTCTCTTTGGGTATCGGGGCCCGCCGGTATCGGGGCCCGCCGGTATCGGGTCAGCGGTCCTTCGGGTCCGCCGCCTCGGCCTCGGCCTGCTTGGCCTGGACCTCGGGGTCGAGGACGTCCTGGTCGCTGCCGTCGACCGAGGTCAGCGGTGTGCGGTCGTGGACCTCGGTGGCGGCCGGGGGCTCGACCAGCCAGTCCGGGTTGGCCTGCTTGTCCCACCACTTCCAGGCGGCGAACGCTCCGCCCGCCAGCAGGCCCAGCACGGCCAGACGCTTGGCGAGCCGTCCCGAACGGGCCCGGCGCTCGTGCTTGCGCACCAGCTTCTGGACCTCCTTCGGGGAGACCTGGCCGCGCAGTGCGGCCAGCGCGGCCGTGCTGCGGGCCGCCGCCTCGTCCCGTACCGGCTGAGCTGCCGCCACCGCCTGCTCGACGCGCGGGACGGTGTAGTCCGCGGCCTGCCGGGCGGCCTTCCTCGTCGCGCATGCGGCCTTGTGGGCCGCCTCGTCCATACGGGCCGGAACGTGGGTGCGCGCCTGCTCGATATGGGGCGCGAGATGCGCCTCGTACTGGGCGCGGGCCTGTCCGGCGGCTTGTTGGGTGGCGTGCGATACCCGGGGCGCGAGCCGAGTCCGGGCTTCGTGCGCGTAATGCACGGCCGTGTCCTTGGCCGTGCCCGCGTAGGGCGCCACCACTTCGGCGGCGTGTCGCACGCTGTCCTTCGCCGTACCGGTCGCGCTGCGCACGCTGTCCTTACGGGTCACGGAAATCCTCCTCCTCGGTGGCGCTTCTTCGATGCGCCTTTCCACCCAAACCGAAATCATGCCCGTCACAGGTACGTGCGGCACGTGCGGAAGGGCATCCGGGTCATGAACGAAGATCATGGGGCAAATACGGTGCAAGGGGAACTGTGGACGACAATGCCACGCTTCGCTGCCGATCGCCCTGGTTCCGTACGGACTCGTCCGAAGAAAGCCGGTCGCAGGGCAGGTCGGCCGGGGCTCCGTGCGAGGATCGGCGCACGCCCGCCGCACCACTCGGCGGGCGCCGGATCCAGCGGAAGGCAGACCCGTGGCAGAGCAGCTTTACGCCACCCTCAGGACAAGCCGGGGCGACATCGAGATCCGGCTGCTGCCGAACCACGCTCCCAGAACGGTCCGCAACTTCGTCGAGCTCGCCAGGGGTGAGCGTGAGTGGACCAACCCGGAGACCGGGCAGAGGACCACGGACAAGCTGTACGACGGCACGGTCTTCCACCGTGTGATCAGCGGGTTCATGATCCAGGGCGGCGACCCGCTCGGGAACGGCATGGGGGGCCCGGGGTACGAGTTCGCCGACGAGTTCCACCCCGAACTCAGTTTCAACAAGCCGTATCTGATGGCGATGGCCAATGCCGGGCCCGGCACCAACGGCTCGCAGTTCTTCATCACCGTCGAGCCGACCGTGATGCTCAACCGCAAGCACACCATCTTCGGCGAGGTCGTCGGCGAGGCCAGCAAGAAGGTCGTCGACTCCATCGCCCGCACCGAACGCCACCCGCGCACCGAGCGTCCCGTCGAGGACATCGTTCTGGAGACGGTCGTCGTCCAGATGCGCTGACATCGTGACAATGGACGGCATGGACCAGCCGCCGAAGAGCCCGGACCCACAGCCCGCCGACGCAGACGGCTCGATTCCGTACTGCTACAGGCACCCCGACCGGGAGACCGGCATCCGGTGCACCCGGTGCGAGAAGCCGATCTGTACCGACTGCATGATCGACGCGTCCGTCGGCTTCCAGTGCCCCGACTGTGTACGGAACGGGTCGGGCACCGGGCACGCACCCACCGCCAACCAGCCGCGGAACATCGCCGGCACCGTCCTCAGCAGCGGCGACCCCCGGCTCGTCACCAAGATCCTGGTCGGGCTGAACCTGGCGGTCTTCGCCGTCGTCTTCCTCGTCCCGGGCACCGGGGACCGGATCGTCAGAGACTTCTACCTGCTCGGAGGAGCATGGTCGCCGCCGCCGGACTTCGCCCTTCACGGTGTTGCCGAGGGTGAGTGGTACCGGCTGTTCACCTCGATGTTCCTGCACGAGGAGATCTGGCACATCGCCTTCAACATGCTGGGGCTCTGGTGGCTCGGCGGCCCGCTGGAGGCGGCGCTCGGACGGGTCAGGTTCACCGCTCTGTATCTGCTGTCCGGGCTCGCCGGCAGTGCGTTGACGTATGCGGTCGCCGCACCGAACCAGCCGTCGCTCGGTGCCTCCGGGGCGATCTTCGGGCTGCTCGGCGCCACCGCCGTCCTGATGAAGCGCATGAACTACGACATGCGGCCCGTCATCGCCCTGCTCGTCATCAACCTGATCTTCACCTTCGGCGGCCACAACATCGCCTGGGAGGCGCACATCGGTGGCCTCGTCGCGGGTGTGCTGCTCACGCTGGGGCTGATCGCGGCGCCGCGCGACAAGCGGAACCTCGTGCAGTACGCGACCTTCGGCCTGGTCTTCGTGGTGGTCCTGGTGACGGTGCTGGTCAGAACGGCCACGCTCACCGCGTGACGGTGCGCAGGGCCGGATACCGGCCCCGGCCTGCCGGTCCTCCGGCCCCGTCTTCGTACGTTGTCCACAGCGCGTGGTGAAAGCTGTGCATTCTGTGGGGAGGCGGGGGAACAACTGAGCCCCTTGTCGCTGAGCTGGGTTTTCCCGGCCAGGACAAGGGGCGGCAGTGAGGTGCGGAGTGAGGATGCGATCACACTGGCGTCAACAGCGCGAGAGTTATCCACAGATCGTCGTAACTTTTCCTCAGGTGTGGATAACGCTGTGGACAGTTCTGGGCAGTGCTTGCGGGACAGGCCCCGGAAGTGCCTCTACTTCCACTGGGTGGAGACGCCGAAGCCGGCGGCGATGAAGCCGAAGCCGACCACGATGTTCCAGTTCTCCAGGCTCTTGATCGGCAGATCGCCCTCGGTCACGTAGAACAGCACGATCCAGGCGAGACCGATGAGGAACAGCGCCAGCATCACCGGCGCCACCCAGCTCCGGCTGGTCAGCTTGATCGCGGTTGCCTGCTTCGCGGCGGGCGGAGGCGTGAAATCAGCCTTCTTGCGGATACGTGACTTCGGCACGAGGGACTCTCCTGTCGATGCGCTGCGTTACCGCGCAGGGAACTGTGGCGTGACGCCAAGGGGCAGGCGGGAGCCGTCAGGGGAAACACTGCCTCCCCCGGGCGTCCGTTAGCGTAGTGCTTCCGCGGCGTCGAAGGAGATAAGGGTATGAGCAATTCTGCCGACTCCCCGGACGAGTCCACGGAACGGTCCACCGATCAGTCCGCGGATCGGTCCACAGATCGGTCTGCGGATCAGTCCACAGAGGGGGCTGCCGTACGGCGTCCCGCGCTGCGCCCCGTGCGCCTCCTCAGCGCCGCAGTCTTCGCCCTCGCCGGGCTCATCTTCGTCACGAGCTTCAACACGGCCAAGGGCACCAACATCCGCACCGACGACTCGCTGCTGAAGCTCTCCGACCTCACCCGGCAGCGCAGCGAGAAGAACAAGGCGCTGGAGAAGTCCACCGGAGCCGTCCGCAGTGACGTCGACGCCCTCGCCCGGCGCGACGACGGCAGCACCCGGGCCGAGGATGCCAAGCTCGGTGCGCTGGAGACGGCCGCCGGGTCCAGGAAGCTCTCGGGCCAGGCCCTCACCGTCACCCTCAACGACGCCCCGCCCGGAGCCACCGCCAACCCCGGCTACCCCAAGCCGCACCCCAATGACCTGGTCATCCACCAGCAGGACCTCCAGGCCGTCGTCAACGCCCTCTGGCAGGGCGGCGCCCAGGGCATCCAGATCATGGACCAGCGCCTCATCTCCACCAGCGCCGTCCGCTGCGTCGGCAACACCCTGATCCTCCAGGGCCGCGTCTACTCGCCGCCGTACACCGTCACCGCGGTGGGCGACCGCGGCAGTCTCAAGAGGGCGCTGACCGCATCCCCCGCGCTGCAGAACTACCAGCTGTACGTGAAGGCGTACGGGCTCGGCTGGAAAGTCGACGAGCACGAGGCGATGACTCTGCCCGGCTACTCGGGCACAGTGGATCTCCACTACGCCAAGCCCGTGCAGCAGTAGCCGCCACAGCCACGGGTGACGGGAGGGGGACCACGCCGTGTCCGCGTCCGTTTCCTTACGACTGGCCGTCAGGACCTTCAGCGAGCTCTGCATCACCGTCGGCGCCGTCATCGTCCTGTTCGTCGTGTACGTGCTGTTCTGGACCGGCGTCCAGGCCGCCGGCGCCTCCGACGGGCAGATGGACGCGCTGCGGGACGAGTGGTCGCACCGGCCGGCAGCCACCGCGACCACCCCCGCTCCCACGGGGTCCGCCGCACCGGTGCCGCCCGCCCCGCCCTCGTACCGCGAGGGAAAACCCTTCGCCGTCATGTACGTGCCCCGGTTCGGCACGAAGTGGGACTGGCCAGTCCTGGAGGGCACCGGCGCCGGGACGCTGAAGAAGGGCCTCGGCCACTATGCGGGCACGGCGCGCCTCGGCGAGACGGGCAACTTCTCCGTCGCGGGACACCGCAGGACCTACGGCGACCCCTTCAAGGACTTCCCCGAACTGCGGCCGGGCGACGCGGTGGTGCTCAGCGACGGCACGACCTGGTTCACGTACCGCATCGACAAGCTGCCGTACCTGACCGTGCCGAGCGATGTCGGGGTCGTGGACCCGGTGCCGCGGAAGGCCGGGTTCGACGGGCCCGGACGCTATCTCACCCTCACCACCTGCGACCCGGAGTGGGGCAGCAGCCATCGGCTGGTCGTATGGGCACATCTTGATGCGACGCAGCCCGTGAGCAAGGGCAGGCCCGCGGCTTTGACCGGCTGAGCCCACCTGCTTGCCGCCGCCCTTTAGTCTGGTCACGACCGAACGGAAGGGGCAGCATGTACGGCTGGATCTGGCGGCATCTGCCGGGCAACGCATGGGTGCGGGCGTTCATCTCGCTCGTCCTGATCCTCGCAGTGGTGTACGTGCTCTTCCAGTACGTCTTCCCGTGGGCGGAGCCCCTGCTGCCGTTCGGTGAAGTGACGGTCGACGGAACGAACGGGACGGACGGCTCATGAGTACGCGCATTCTGGTCGTCGACAACTACGACAGCTTCGTCTTCAACCTCGTCCAGTACCTGTACCAGCTGGGCGCCGAGTGCGAGGTTCTCCGCAACGACGAGGTCGAGCTGAGTCACGCCCAGGACGGCTTCGACGGCGTGCTGCTGTCCCCCGGACCCGGTGCGCCGGAACAGGCGGGCGTCTGCATCGACATGGTCAGGCACTGCGCGGAGACCGGTGTTCCGGTCTTCGGCGTGTGTCTGGGCATGCAGTCGATGGCGGTGGCGTACGGAGGCGTGGTCGGCCGGGCCCCGGAGCTGCTGCACGGCAAGACGTCGCCGGTGCTGCACGAGGGCGCCGGGGTCTTCGCCGGGCTGCCGTCGCCCTTCACCGCGACGCGCTACCACTCGCTCGCGGCCGCACCGGAGTCCGTTCCGGCGGAGCTGGAGGTGACCGCGCGGACCGCCGACGGGATCGTGATGGGGCTGCGGCACCGTGATCTTCCGGTCGAGGGCGTGCAGTTCCACCCGGAGTCGGTGCTGACCGAGTGGGGGCACCTGATGCTGGCCAACTGGCTCGTGCAGTGCGGCGACACCCAGGCCGTGGAGCGGTCGGTCGGGTTGGCTCCGGTGGTGGGTGCGGGTAAGGCCGCCGCGTGACGGAGCTCCGTCACGAGCACGACGCCGCCGGGTACGGCGTGCCCCACGAGTACGAGTACGACCCGCAGCAGCAGGTGTACGGGGCGCAGCAGTACGGCGGACAGGGTGATTTCGGGGCGGACGGCCTTGGCGCGGCGGTGGACCGGCTCGCGGACCCGCTGAACGACCCGCTGCCGGGACAGGAACAGGCGGACCGGGCCCAGGAGCCCTACGGGGCGTACGACCCGTACGCGGGGCAGCAGGAGGCCCTGCAGCAGCCTCCGTACCAGGAGCAGCAGTACCAGCAGGCGCAGTATCAGTACGCCCAGCACCCCCAGGAGCAGGTGCAGGCGCAGTACTTGGAGCAGCAGTACCCACAGCCTCGGCCCGAGCCCGAGGAGTGGTACGACCCCGAGGGGTACCGGCGCGACTGGTACGGGCCTCAGCAGGCCCAGGCGTCTCAGCAGGCCTACGCGCCCGAGCCGCAGACGTATGCGCGGCCCGAGCCGCAGGCCTGTGTGACCGAACAGCCCGCGGACGACGAGACGTTCGCGCTGCCGACGATCGCGCAGGCGCCCCGTCGGCGCCGAATAGTAGAGCCCCTCCCCGAGCCCGTCCCCGTCGTTCCCGAGCCCGTCCCTGTCCCCGTCGTCCCCGAGCCCGGCGGTCGTGCCGGGCGGCGCCGGGCGGCCAGGGGTGGTACGTCGGTGGGGAAGGACGGAGCGGGAGTGGTCGTCAGCCGGTTCGTCGGGGAGCTGTTCATCACCTTCGGTGTGGTGATGCTGCTGTTCGTGACGTACCAGCTGTGGTGGACCAACGTCCGGGCCGGGATACAGGCCGACGGGGCCGCGCACAGCCTTCAGGACGGCTGGGCGAAGGGTGGTGCGAAGCCGAAGGCGGCCGGGGCGTTCGAGCCGGGCCAAGGGTTCGCGATCATGCACATCCCGAAGCTGGACGTGAAGGTTCCGGTGGCCGAGGGCATCGACAAGCACAAGGTCCTGGACCGGGGCATGGTCGGTCACTACGCGGACGGCAAGCTGAAGACGGCGATGCCGTCCGACAAGCAGGGGAACTTCGCGGTGGCGGGGCACCGCAACACCCATGGCGAACCTTTTCGCTACGTCAACCGGCTGGTGAAGGGCGACAAGATCGTCGTCGAGACGCAGGACGCGTTCTACACGTACGAGATGACGTCGGTGCTGCCGCAGACGTCACCGGCAAATGTCTCGGTCATCCGGCCGGTGCCGCCGGGGTCTGGTTTCACCAAGTCCGGGCGGTACCTCACTCTGACGACGTGCACCCCTGAATTCACCAGCACGTACCGGCTGATTGTCTGGGGCAAGATGGTCGACGAGCGGCCCCGGAGCAAGGGCATACCGGCGGCGCTCAACAGCTGAGAGTGGTCGAGAGCGGCCGGGAGCGGCCGAGGACGGCTTGGCGACCGGCGGGGACCGGTACGGGCCGGCGACCAGGACACGAGGGACGGGTGCGGTGGCAGCGAGGACCGAGCAGGACGAGCGGGCGGAAGGGGATTCCGCGCCGCCGCGTCGGGTCTCGCGTGCGCGGGGGCGGATCGCGGGCGCGGTCAGCGTCTTCGGTGAACTGCTGATCACCGCGGGGCTGGTCCTCGGGCTCTTCGTGGCGTACTCGCTGTGGTGGACGAACGTGCTGGCCGACCGCGAGGCGGGCAAGCAGGCCGACGACGTGCGGCACAACTGGGAGAGCACCGCGCCCGGCGCCCTCGACACCAAGGACGGCATTGGCTTCCTGCACGTGCCCGCGATGAAGAACGGTGAGGTGCTCGTCAGGAAGGGCACCGACACCAAGGGGCTCAACGCGGGTGTCGCGGGCTACTACACGGACCCGGTGAAGTCCGCCTTCCCCTGGGACAAGCAGGGCAACTTCGCGCTGGCCGCGCACCGGGACGGGCACGGGGCGAAGTTCCACAACATCGACAAGCTGAAGAACGGCGACTCGATCGTCCTGGAGACGAAGGACAACTGGTACGTCTACAAGGTGTACGCGTCCCTGCCCGAGACGTCGAAGTACAACGTGAAGGTGCTGGACCCGGTCCCGAAGGAGTCGGGCAGGACCGGCCCCGGCCGCTACATCACGCTGACGACGTGCACGCCGGTCTACACGTCGAGGTACCGCTATGTGGTGTGGGGCGAGCTGGAGCGCACGGAGAAGGTGGATGCGAAGCGGACGCCGCCGGAGGAGCTGGGGTAGCAGCTCGTAGGTGTCGCGCGGTTTCTAGGTTCGTAGGTTTCGAGGATCGTAGGTTTCGCGGTTCGCAGGTTTCGTGGGTACGGCGAAGGGCCCCCGGCACGGTGTGTGCCGGGGGCCCTTTCGCTGTGGTGGGGCCGGGATCCGGTGGAGCCGGGACCCAGGGGGTGCGTACGGCTAGTTGCCGAAGAGTCCGTTGTCGTGGTCGCCGCCGCCTCCGCCGAAGGCGGTCACGGCCACTGCGGAGCCCTTGGCGACCATGGTGCCGCCGCCCGGGTTGACGGCCACGACCCTGGCGTCGTCCTTGTCTTTTCCGCCGGGACCGGGCTGGACGGTCAGTCCCAGACCCTCCAGGATGCCCTTGGCCTCGCCGTAGGTCTTGCCCACGAGGTCGGCCGGGATCTGCACCTGCTCGGCATCGGGCGGCGGGGTCTCCTGCGGCTTGGGCTTGGCGACGATCAGGGTGATCGCGGTGCCGGGGAGGGCCTGGGTGTTGCCCTTGGGGTTCTGGTCGATGACGGTGTTCGGCGTCTTTTCGGACTCCTGCTCCGCCTTGCTCACGGACTGGAAGCCGAGGTTCTTGAGGGTCTGCTCGGCAGCCTCGTAGGTCTGGCCGCTCAGATCCGGTACGGCCAGCTGCTTCTTCTTGGCGATGGTGATGGTGACGTCGGAGCCCTTCTCCGCGGACTCACCGCCCTTGGGGGACTGCTTGATGACCGTGCCCTCGGTCTGCTCGGAATCCGCCTGCTTGACCCTGGGCGTGAAGCCGGCCTCCTTCAACCGTTCCGTGGCCCGCTTCTGGGTCTGCTCCATGACGTCGGGGATCTCGACCTTGGGGGCTCCGGTCGACACGACGACCGTGATGGTCTCGCCCTTTTTGATCTTCCCGGTCGCGGGGTTCTGCGAGCAGACGTTGCCCTTTTCCTGGTCCGCGCAGGGCGCGTCGCTGCGTTTGAGGATCACGTCGATCCTCTCGGCGGACTGTTGCGCCGCCGCGTACGTCTGCCCGACGAGCTTGGGTACGTCCGTGGTCTGGGGCTTCTTCTCGCCGTTGAACAGCGAGTTGCCGATGAGGACGGCGCCGACGAGGACCAGGATGCCCGCGAGGGCCAGCAGGATCGTCGAGGTGTTGCTCTTCTTGGGCTGCTGGCGGCGGCGGCCCGCCGGCTCGTCGTAGCCGCCGGTCCCGTTGCCGTAGCCGTCTCCGCCGTTGCCGACGGGCGGCATCATCGCCGTCTGGCCGCCGCCATGGCCGGCCTGGCGCAGGGCGGTGGTGGGCTGGTCGTTGCTGCCGTACCCGTCGTAGCCGCCGTATCCGACTGCGCCGAGGGCGGCGGTCGCGGCCACCGGGCGGCCGTCGAGGCAGGCCTCGATGTCGGCGCGCATCTCGTCTGCCGACTGGTAGCGGTAGTCGGGGTCCTTGGTCAGGGCCTTCAGGACGATGGCGTCCATGTCGGGCGTGATCTCAGGGTCGAAGTTCGACGGGGGCTGCGGCTCTTCGCGTACGTGCTGGTAGGCGACCGCGACCGGCGAGTCCCCGATGAAGGGGGGACGGACCGCCAGCAGCTCGTACAGCAAGCAGCCGGTGGAGTACAGGTCGGACCGTGCGTCGACCTGCTCGCCCTTGGCCTGCTCCGGGGAGAGGTACTGGGCGGTGCCGATGACGGCGGAGGTCTGGGTCATCGTCATGCCGGAGTCGCCCATGGCGCGGGCGATGCCGAAGTCCATGACCTTGACCTGGCCGTTGCGCGTCAGCATGACGTTGGCCGGCTTGATGTCGCGGTGGACGATCTGGGCGCGGTGCGAGTACTCCAGGGCCTGGAGGATCCCCACGGTCATCTCCAGGGTGCGCTCGGGGAGCAGCTTGCGCCCGGAGTGCAGGAGCTCGCGCAGGGTCGACCCGTCGACGTACTCCATCACGATGTACGGGAGGGAAACCCCGTCGACGTAGTCCTCACCGGTGTCGTAGACCGCGACGATCGCCGGGTGGTTGAGCGACGCGGAGGACTGGGCTTCACGGCGGAACCGGGCCTGGAAGGACGGATCGCGGGCGAGGTCCACCCGGAGCGTCTTCACAGCGACGGTGCGGCCGAGCCGGGTGTCCTGGGCGATGTAGACCTCGGCCATGCCACCACGGCCGAGCACCGAGCCCAGCTCGTACCGGCCGCCGAGGCGACGCGGCTCTTCCATAGCTAATCCAGCCCTCTCCGTCTGTCCCGACCGCACCCGTGCGTGGTCCGGCGGTGTGCTGTTCGCGCATACGGTACCGGGCAGTCCGCACCCGGTCGGCCCGAGACCGTCACCTGATACCTGACCGGTACGTCAACGTGCGCGAATGGGGCGGAGTGGTGACCGGGGTCACTCCGGGCCCCGATTGCGGGTGGGGATGTTTCACGTGAAACATCCCCACCTCTCGGTCCGGCCTACTTCGCGCGGTCGAGTACTGCCTTCATGACGCCCTTGGCGATGGGGGCGGCGAGACCGCCTCCGGAGATCTCACCGCGGGCGGCCTCACTGTCCTCGACGACGACGGCGACGGCGACCGGGGAGCCCTTGTCGGTCTTGGCGTAGGAGATGAACCAGGCGTACGGGTTCTTGTCGTTGTTCAGACCGTGCTGTGCGGTACCGGTCTTGCCGCCGACCGTGACGCCGTCGATCTGGGCGTTCTTGCCGGTGCCGTCCTTGACCACGGTCTCCATCATCTGCTGGACCTTCTGGGCGTTGTCGGCCGACAACGGCTGACTCATCTCGACCGGGTCGGTCTGCTTGATGACGTCCAGCCCGTTGGGGTCGGTCAGCTTGTCGACCATGTACGGCGTCATGAGCTTGCCGTCGTTGGCGATGGCGGCGGTGACCATGGCCATCTGGAGAGGGGTGGCAGCGGTGTCGAACTGGCCGATGGACGACAGGGCGGTCGACGGCGGGTCCATCTTCTTGGGCCACACGCTCGCGTTGGAGCGGACCGGCGTGAACTGCTCGCTGTTGAAGCCGAACTTCTCCGCCGTCTCCTGCATCTTCTCCCTGCCAAGATCGGAGCCGAGCTTGCCGAAGACGGTGTTGCAGGACCACTGGAGCGCCACCCGCAGGCTGGCGTTCTCGCAAGGGTGGTTGCCGTCGTTCGGGAGGTCCTTCGAGGACTGGGGCAGCTTCCACGGGAACGGCGAGTCGGTCGCATCGTCGATGTTCGTGATCTTGTTGTGCTCCAGCGCCGCAGACGCCGTCACGACCTTGAACGTCGAGCCCGGCGGGTAGGTCTGGCGCAGCGCCCGGTTGAGCGAGATGTCGTCCGGGTTGACCTTCTTGTCGAGCTTCTTCCACTCCTCGCCGTCGCCCATGCCGGAGATCTTGGAGGGGTCGTACGAGGGGGTGCTCGCCAGCGCGAGGATCTTGCCGGTCTTCGGGTCGAGGGCTGCGACGGCCCCCTTCTTGCCCTTCAGGCCCTCGTAGGCGGCGCGCTGGGCGTCGCCGTTGAGGGTGGTGACGACGTTGCCGCCCTTCTTCTGCCCGCCCGTGAACAGCGAGAGCGTCCGGTCGAAGAAGAGACGGTCGTCGGTGCCGGTCAGGATGCCGTCGTTGAGATTCTCCAGCTGGGTGGCGCCGTAGACCTGTGAGGCGAAGCCGGTGACGGGGGCCCACATGGGGCCGTCCTTGTACGTGCGCTTGTACTTGAGGTCGCCGTTCTTGGCCTCGACGGACCCGGTGATGGCCTTGCCGTCGACGATGATGTCGCCGCGCGGGTGGGCGTAGCGCTCGACCAGGACGCGGCGGTTGTCCGTGTGGCTCTTGAGGTTGTCGCCCTGGACGTACTGAACCCAGTTCACGCGGACGAGCAGTGCCAGGACGAGGATTCCGCAGAAGATTGCGACCCGGCGCAGGGGCTTGTTCACGGTCGGACCACCTGGGTCATCTCGGCGTCGGGGGACGGTGCGGGGGCGGGCGCGGGGCGCCGCGCGGTGTCGCTGATGCGCAGCAGGATGGCCACGAGCGCCCAGTTGGCGATCACGGAGGAACCACCCTGCGCGATGAACGGCATGGTCATGCCGGTCAGCGGGATGAGGCCGGTGACACCGCCCGCGACGACGAAGACCTGCAGGGCGAAGGCGCCGGAGAGGCCGATTGCGAGGAGCTTGCCGAACGGGTCCCGGGCGGCCAGCGCCGTACGGATGCCGCGCTCGATGAGCAGGCCGTACAGCAGGATGATCGCCATCAGGCCGGTGAGGCCCATTTCCTCGCCGATGGTGGCGAGGATGTAGTCGCTCTTGGGGGCGATGCCGCCGATGAAGCGGGAGTAGCCCTGGCCGAGTCCGGAGCCGAACAGGCCACCGGATCCGAAGGAGAACATCGACTGGGCGGTCTCGGTGACCAGGCCGCAGTTGCCCTTGGCGTCGCAGACCGTGGCCAGCGGGTTGAGCCAGTTGTTGACGCGGGTCTGGACGTGACTGGCGAAGGTGGCGACGCCGACCGCGCCCGCCGCGCTCAGGGTGAGGCCGAAGACCACCCAGCTGGTGCGCTCGGTGGCGACGTACAGCATGATCACGAAGAGTCCGAAGAAGAGCAGCGAGGTGCCCAGGTCGGTCTCGAAGATCAGGATCATCAGGCTGAGGGCCCAGATCGCGAGGATCGGGCCCAGGTCTCGGCCGCGCGGCAGGTACATCCCCATGAAGCGGCGGCTGGCCAGGGCGAGCGCGTCCCGCTTCACCATCAGATAGCCCGCGAAGAAGATCGCGATGATGATCTTGGCGAACTCGCCGGGCTGCAGCGAGCCGAGGCCGGGGATGGTGATCCAGATCTTCGCGCCGTTCACGCCGGGGAAGAACATCGGCAGGATCAGCAGCACGAGGGCCACGACCATCGAGATGTACGTGTAGCGCTGGAGTACCCGGTGGTCCTTGAGGAGCAGCAGGACGGCCAGGAAGAGTGCCACGCCGACGGTCGACCACATCAGCTGCTTGGCCGCCATCGGCCCGCCGAGCGCGGCGGTGGTGATGGACGGCTCCTGGTCGAGCCGCCAGATCAGCACCAGCCCCAGCCCGTTGAGCAGGGTCGCGATGGGCAGCATCAGCGGGTCCGCGTACTTCGCGAACTTCCGCATCATCAGGTGCGTGATGCCGGCGAGGAGGCTGAGCCCCACTCCGTACCCGAGCATGCCCGCGGGCAGGCTGCCGTCCTTGGCGAGGCCCACGTTGGCGTACGCGAAGACCGGGATGGCGACGGCGAACGCGAGCATGATCAGCTCGGTGTTGCGCCTGCTGGGAGCTTCGATCGCGCCGATGGTGGTCGTGTTGGTGACAACGCTCATGGTGGTGTGGGCCCCCTACGGTGTGGCCGGCTTACCGCACTGCGAGGCCAGTTCCTGCTCTTCCTCGGAGAGGGTGGGGCCGGGAGCGGGGGCGCTTGGAGTGGGTGTGGCTGCGTTCGGCGTCTTGGCGCCGTTCTTGGCGCCCGGCGTCTTGCCGGGGTTGGGCTGGGCCGGCGGCTTCGGCGGCGGTGTGGTGCGCTGCTCGGACTTCTTCTTGCAGGCGGATGCCTGGAGCGCGAGCTTTTCGATCTTCTCGCGCGCCTGGGCGAGGTCGCCGGCCGGCAGCGTGTTCTTGACTTCCTTGGACTGGAAGTCCGGGAGGTACTTGAGTTCGATCTCGGGGTGGTCCTTCTCGATCTTCGAGAGGGAGACCCACGGGAGGTCCTGGTCGACGCCCCGGTAGAGCGCGACGTGCTCGCTGCTGGCACCGACGTAGTACTGGGTCTGGGTCCAGCGGTAGCCGCCGTACAGACCGCCTCCGACGACGACGAGCGCCAGCGCGAGGTAGAGGGATCTCTTCAGCCACTTGCGGCCCGGGGACTTCACGAAGTCCTCGCCGTTGTACATGTCGAAGGTGTCGTCGGGGAGGCTCCCGCCGTACCCGCCGCCGCTGCCCGCAGGTCCGAAGCTGCCCGAGGGCGGCTGCGGCTGCGACCGGGGGGTCGGCGTGGGGCGGCCGAGGCCGGCCGCACGGCCGGCTGGGGTCTGCATGGCGCCGGTGTCGTGGAGCTGGATCTGGTTCTCGGCGACGGCGCCGACGATGACCGGGGTGTCGTTGAGCTGCCCGGCCAGGGTGTCGTTGCCGTCGACGTCCAGGACGTCGGCGACGATGCAGGTGATGTTGTCGGGGCCGCCGCCGCGCAGCGCCAGCTCGATGAGGTGCTGGATGGTCTCCTGCGGGCCCTGGTAGCTGGCGAGCGTCTCCTCCATCGTCTGGTGGGAGACGACGCCTGACAGGCCGTCGGAGCAGATCAGATAGCGGTCGCCGGCCCGGACCTCACGGATGGAGAGGTCGGGTTCGACGTGGTCGCCGCTGCCCAGCGCGCGCATCAGCAGGGAGCGCTGCGGGTGGGTGGTGGCCTCTTCCTCGGTGATGCGGCCCTCGTCGACGAGGCGCTGCACCCAGGTGTGGTCCTGCGTGATCTGGGTGAGGACGCCGTCGCGCAGCAGGTACGCGCGGGAGTCCCCGACATGCACGAGGCCGAGGCGCTGACCGGTCCAGAGCAGGGCGGTGAGCGTGGTGCCCATGCCCTCCAGCTGGGAGTCCTCCTCGACCATCATGCGCAGTTGGTCGTTGGCCCGCTGCACGGCGGTGCCCAGGGAGGTCAGGATGTCCGACCCGGGAACGTCGTCGTCCAGCTGGACCAGCGTGGAGATCACCTCGGAAGAGGCGACCTCGCCGGCGGCCTGGCCACCCATGCCGTCGGCGATCGCGAGGAGACGGGGGCCGGCGTAGCCGGAGTCCTCGTTCCCCTCACGGATCATGCCCTTGTGCGATCCGGCGGCGAAGCGCAGGGACAGACTCATACGCACCTCGCCCGTCGGCTCCGGGTACACCGGGTTTCGAGCCACACTGCCCACCCTCCGGTCGGGAGCGCGCTCGGGCCCGTGGCCAGGGCGCTGGGGCCCTGTGCCGGGGCCGCTGCGGCTCGCTCGCTCCGCTCGCTCATTGTCGTACTACTTCCGCAGCTCGATGACGGTCTTGCCGATGCGGATCGGTGCGCCCAGCGGAATCGGTTGCGGCGTGGTGAGCCGGTTCCGGTCGAGATAGGTGCCGTTGGTGGATCCAAGGTCCTCGACGATCCAGTTGCCGTCGCGGTCCGGGTAGATCCTGGCATGCCTGCTGGACGCGTAGTCGTCGTCCAGCACGATCGTCGAATCGTGCGCGCGGCCCAGCGTGATGGTCTGCCCCTGGAGCGCCACCGTGGTTCCGGTGAGGCTGCCTTCGGAGACGACAAGCTTGGTCGGGGCGCCGCGGCGCTGGCGTTGTTGCTGCTGTGGCGGGGGCGCGGCCTGTTGGCGCCCCCCGCCGGTGTTCTGCTGCTGGGTACGCGTGTCGGACGCATTGCCGCGGCGTGAGCCGCGTTGCGTGACGCGCGTACCGAACAGGTCGCTGCGGATGACCTGGACGGCCACAATTACGAATAGCCACAGGACAGCTAGGAAACCTAGCCGCATGACCGTCAGGGTCAGCTCTGACATTGCCCCCGCTTCACCCTTCGGCTTGCCGGTAAACGATGGTGGTGCTGCCCACGACGATCCGCGAGCCGTCGCGGAGCGTAGCGCGGGTGGTGTGCTGGCCGTCCACCACGATGCCGTTGGTGGACCCGAGGTCCTGGATCGTCGCAGGTGTGCCCGTACGGATCTCGCAGTGCCGGCGGGAGACGCCGGGGTCGTCGATCCGTACGTCGGCCTCTGTGCTGCGACCCATCACAAGGGTGGGCCGGGAAATCTGGTGGCGGGTGCCGTTGATCTCGATCCAGCGCCGGGTCTGGGCGCCGGGCATGGGGCCCGGAGCTGCTCCGGGAGTGCGCCGGTCGCCGCGGTCGGCACCCGGACCGGGGCGGGCTGCGCCGCCGGGCGGGGCCTGCGGCATCGGCGGTGCGCCGCCGGAGGCCGCAGGTGGGTAGCCGTAACCGCCGCCGCGAGGGGCGGAGGGGGCTGCGGGGCCCGGATCGGAGGGGGCTGCGACCTGCGAGGTGCTCGAGGCGAGCGTGCGGCTGCGTACTCGGTAGAGACCCGTGTCGAGGTCGTCCGCCTTCTCCAGGTGGACCTTGATGGGGCCCATGAAGGTGTAGCGCTGCTGCTTCGCGTAGTCGCGGACCAGGCCGGACAGCTCGTCGCCCAGCTGGCCGGAGTACGGGCTGAGGCGCTCGTAGTCCGGGGTGCTGAGCTCGACGATGAAGTCGTTGGGGACGACGGTCCGCTCGCGGTTCCAGATCGTTGCGTTGTTGTCGCACTCGCGCTGGAGGGCGCCGGCGATCTCGACGGGCTGGACTTCCGACTTGAAGACCTTGGCGAAGGTGCCGTTCACCATGCCTTCGAGCTTTTGTTCGAAACGCTTCAGGACTCCCATGGGGCACCTCCTCCGTCGTTGTCGTCCTGGTACTGCTTACTGATCGTATCCACGCGCCGGGAAAACGGCTGGTTCCCCTTGTCCGCCCAGTCGATGAGTGTCACCCCTCACAAGGGATCGTAGAGGTGGCGTCCTGACAGTGTCCCGCACGCGTGCTTCCCCTCGGAGGAGTGGGTGCCGGAGGCCGGCGTTCCACTGGCGGGTCCCCGGAAACTATGCGTGTGAATCCACCCTGACCACCGTGCTAATCTTCTTCTTGTCGCCAGCCAGTCGCACAAACCAGTGCGAGGAATCGAACGACATCACTCATGCGCGAGTGGCGGAACGGCAGACGCGCTGGCTTCAGGTGCCAGTGTCCTTAGGGACGTGGGGGTTCAAATCCCCCCTCGCGCACTTTTGAGATTCGGGTCTCACCGTGAAAACGGTGGGGCCCGTTTCTGTATGTCCGTTTACTGGTCCTGCTCTGACGGTCTTGCTCGTCCGGCCGGGCCGGTGTCTTGCTGGTCGGAGGCGGTTGTGACGCGGTCGAGGCTGTTCGGTGTCGGTGCGCTGGTGCTGACGGTGCTGGCTGCGGCGCAGCAGCTGATGCTGGCCGTGGGTCTCGGGGGATGGCTGCCCGGGTGGCAGCCGTGGCCCTATCTGCTGCTTGCGGCGGTGCTCTGGCTGGTAGCGAAGCCCTGGTGGCTGGAGAACGGGCCGCGCGGCGCCGGAGTTCCCGGGTTCTGGACGCGGGCGGAGAAGTGGCTGCGGCGGATCCCGGTGTGGGTGTACGTGGTCGGGGCACTCGCCCTGAGCGCAGGGGTGTGGGCCTGGCTGCAGGACTTCGAGCCGTACCTCGGTCACGAGGAAGCGGTCTACGCGAACAAGGCACGTTTCTGGTTCGACGGGACGCCGGATGCGGGATGGGGCGTCTACCGGCCGGTCGGACTGCCCGCGCTGGGCACGCTCGCGCTGTGGCTGACGGGGTACGAGGGGTACGCCTCGGGCGGCGGCATGGGGGCGCTGCGGGCGGTCGCGCTCGTACTGGCGCTGGTGATGCTCTGCACGACGTACCTCGTGGCACGCGCGTGGACGTCGCCGAGGCGGGCCGTGGTGGTGACCCTGGTGCTGCTGAGCGGGCTGGGGTTCCTGCGGCGGGTGCCGGAGTACCTGAATGACATCGGGTCGACCGCGTTGCTGCTGATGGTCGTGTTCCTGCTGGTCAGGGCGCAGGAGCGGGCGGGCACCAAGGCGGGCGCGCGGGCGCTGCTGCTCGTGCCGTTCGTCGCGCTGGCCGCCTTCTATCTGCGGTACGGAGTGGTGGGCAACCTCCTGGCCGTCGCGCTGGCCGGCGTCTTCGCGTACGGGCCGCGGGCCTGGCTGGCGCTGGGGTGGCGGCTGTGGGCGGCGGTCGGAGTGCTCGCGCTGGGTCTCGTACCGCACTTCCTGTACGCGACGGAGCGCACCGGGAAGCCGCTGGGGATGATCCTTTCGGCGACCTCGCAGGCCAACCGGGAGTACGTCGGCGACGGGCTGGTCTATTACCTGAGCGTCTTCCCCTATCGGCTTGCCGGGGACCTGGGCGCGGTGGTGATGGCCGCAGGTGTGTGCGCGGCTGTCGCGGCGTGGCTGCGGGTGCGGCGGGGCGGCGGTGCGGGTGGCACGGGTGGCACGGGCGAGGGGGCGCGGGCCGACGACCGGCGGCGGGTGTTCCTGGGGGCTGCGGCGCTGCTGGTGTTTGTGGTGCTGGGGGTGGCGACGGACGGGGAGCCGCGGTTCGTGTACCTGCCGGTGACACTGCTCACGATCCTCGGCGTACAGGCGGTGGCGGAGCTCGCGCGGGCGTGGGCGCCGCGGGTGCTGGTGTGCGTGGGCGTGCTGGCCGGTCTGACGGTGTTCGGCACGGCGCAGGCGGTGGCGCACGGGGCGATGCCCGGCCCGGCTTCACTGGGTGCCTCGACGGTGCCGGTGGCACGGGCGCTGGTGGCGCAGGACGGGGAGAGCTGCCTGATCGTCACGGGATACGAGCCGGAGTTCGGCTGGTACTCGGGGTGCGACGCGGTGACGTACCGCCAGTACCGGGGGATGAAGGTGGAGCCGGGGACCCGGGTGAGCTTCGTACGGTTCGAGGAGGGACGGCTGCAGCCCGACGCGGCGGGGGTGCGGCAGCTGATCGGCGGCCGTCCGGCCACGCTGCTGCGGATGCCGGCGGCGAACGGTGGGTCGGCGGGGGCGGCGACGGTGTGGAGCGTGCGGTTCTAGCGTCGCCCCTTTGTGCTGGTCTGTTCTGACGTCTGTTCTGGTCTGTTCTGACGTCGTCTCGTTGAGGCTCTGGCGCCGTCTGGGTGGGGTTGGTTCCGGCGTCGCCTCTTTGAGGTGCGGGTGATTCCGGCGCTGTTGCGGCGGTGCTTCAGCCGTGGCTGTTGTTGTAGCGCAGCAGGTAGGACGCGAAGCGGGTGAGGTCGGCCTCGGACCAGTCGGCGAGGCGTTCCTGGTAGGCGGCGTGGCGGCTGGCGTGGGTGGCCGTGAGGGTGGCCGCGCCCGCCTCGGTGGGGTGCAGGACCTGGACGCGGTGGTCGTCGGGGTCGGGGCGGCGTTCCACCAGGCCGAGCCTTTCGAGGGCGGTGAGCTGCCGGCTGACGGTGGACTTGTCGAGCATGTAGTGCGCGGCGAGGTCGGTGGCGCGGCAGCCCTGCTGGTCGTGGATGTGCGCGAGGAGCGTGTACGAGACCAGGGGCAGGTCCGGGTGGAGCCGGGCGGCGGCGGCGCGGGCCCGGCGGGCGAAGGCGGTCAGCTCGCGCTCGATGGTGTCGACGGCGGTGGTGCGCCGGGGGTGCCCGGGGTCCTGGGGCTGCTGGGTGGTCATGGGGTTGTTTTGCCCTCCGCTCGATTGGTTGTAGAGTACATCCATCGATGTGGTTGTAATTACCAACCACTGTGTCGTGTCCCCCTGGAGTCTGTTGATGTCTGCGTCCCCCATAGGTAAGAGCAGTACGGGAGCGTCGCTGCGGCACGTGCTCGGTCACCTCGTCACCCCGCTGCTGATGTGCATCGGAATGGGGCTGGCCTACCTGGGCGCCTTCCACGCCCCCGAACCGCACAATCTGCGGGTCGACGTCGTCGGCTCGGGAACGAGTGCACAGGTGCTGGCGCAGACGCTGCACGAGAAGGGTGCGGGCGCACTCGACGTACGTACCGTCGCGGACCGGTCGGTGGCGCAGTCGCAGCTCATGGACCGGGAGATCTACGGGGCGTACGTGCCCGGCGCCGAGCCCGAGCTGATGGTCGCCACGGCCGGGTCCGACACGACCGCGACCGTCGTCCAGAAGGTCTTCACGGAGGTGGCGGCGGAGCAGGGAGCGCCGCTCAAGGTGACGGACGTGGCGCCGGTGTCGTCCGGCGACCCGACGGGGCAGGGGCTGTTCTTCCTGCTCGTCGCACTGAGCATCGGCTCGTACGCCTCGGTGGCGGTGATCGGCGGAGCCGGTGCGGTGCTGCCGCTGCGGATCAGGGCGCTGCTCGCGCTCGGCATGTCGCTCGTCGTGAGCGCGATCGGGGCGGTCTTCGCGGGACCGCTCTTCCACCTGGTGTACCAGGGGCTGGCCGGAGTGTGGGCGATGTCGTGGCTCTACGCGGCGGGCATCCTGCTGGTCGGCGTCGGGCTGCACACCTTCCTCAAGAGGTGGACGACGCTGGGTGTGATGGTGCTGTTCGTGATGCTCAACTTCACCAGTTCCGGCGGCATCTTCAAGCCCGAGCTCCAGTCCGGCTTCTTCGCCTCACTGCACTCCTTCTGGAACGGTGCCGGCTTCATCGAGGGTGCACGCGGACACGTGTACTTCGACGGGAACGGTGTGGGACGCAGCGTGCTGGTGCTGGCTCTGTGGTTCGTGGTGGGGGTTGCCGTGATGGGTGCGGCGGGACTGGCCGAGGCGGCTCGGCGGCGCAGGGAGGCTGTGGTGCCGGCTGGCGCGGCGCCGGTGGCCTCGGGCGCTTTGGAGGCCTCGGGTGACTCAGGTGTCTCGGGTGTCTCGGGTGCCTCGGATGCCTCAGGCGTCTCGGGTGCCTCGGTCGAGGAGGAGTTGGAGGAAGCGGTCGGCGTGTGAGCCGGGTGTGAACGCGAGTGGATGAGAACGGCTCCGGACCTGGTCCGGGGCCGTTCTTCATACTTTTCCTGGGTTGTCCACAGGGGGTTGGGGCACGGAAGCGACAACGGCGTTACGGTCGTGGGGAATTGATTTCGGGGCTGCGGCAAGCGGCTCCTGGGGCGGTACGGAGCGGGGGAGGCGACACGTGATGAGCGAGGCCGGAAAAGAAGCGGGGACCGCACGGATTCCAGCGGTGGAGGGCTTCGCGCAGCGGGCCGTCCCGGGCGCGGGGAAGCCGGGCGCCGGGCAATCCGTGTCGCGCAAGCAGGAGGGCAAGGCACTGCGTGCCAGGGCGCCGCGAGGGGCGCACCGCACGCTGGTGCTCGACGCGGGACGCCCGGACGCGCTGCGCGCCGTCGAGGAGTCCGGCCGGGGGCGAGTCGCCTCCCTGACACCCCTGCGGGTAGGACGGATGGCTGCCACCCCCTTCTCCTTCCTCCGTGGCGCCGCCGGACTGATGGCGTACGACCTGGCGGGCACGCCCGTCAGCGGAATCGGCGCGCAGATATGCGGAGACGCGCACGCTGCGAACTTCGGTCTCTACGGGGACGCCAGGGGCCGCCTCGTCATCGACCTGAACGACTTCGACGAGACCGTCGTCGGACCGTGGGAATGGGACGTCAAACGGCTCGCGGCGTCACTGGTACTGGCAGGACGCGAGGCCGGAGCCGACGAGGACACCTGCCGGCAAGGGGCGTTCGACGCGGTGGGCGCCTACCGGCGGACCATGCGGCTGATGGCGAAAATGCCCGCGGCCGACGCCTGGAACGCGATAGCCGACGAGGAACTCGTCTCCCACACCGACGCCCGCGACCTGCTGGGCACCCTGGAGAAGGTCTCCGAGAAGGCCCGCAGGAACACCAGCGCCCGCTTCGCCGCCCGGTCCACGGAGCGGGGCGAGGACGGCAGCTGCCGCTTTGTGGACGCACCGCCGGTACTGCGCCGGGTGCCCGACGCCGAAGCGGCGGCCGTGGCCTCGGCACTCGGCGAGTACCTGGGCACCGTCGCGCAGGACCGGCTGCCGCTGCTGGCCCGGTACGCGATACACGACGTGGCGTTCCGGGTGGTCGGCACCGGCAGCGTGGGCACCCGGTCGTACGTGGTGCTGCTGCTCGACCACCGGGGCGAGCCGCTGGTGCTCCAGGTGAAGGAGGCCCGGGTCTCGGCGCTGGCCCCGCACCTCCCGAAGGCCGGGTTCGCGATACCCGGGCCGGACCACGAGGGCCGGCGGGTGGTGCTCGGACAGAAGCGCATGCAGGTGGTCAGCGACATCCTGCTCGGCTGGTGCACGGTCGACGGACTGCCCTTCCAGGTAAGGCAGTTCAGGAACAGGAAGGGGAGTGTGGACCCGGCGGCCCTGGAAGCCGACCAGGTCGACGACTACGGGCGGATGACCGGCGCTCTCCTCGCCCGTGCCCACGCGCACAGCGCCGACCCGGAGGTCGTCGCCGGGTACTGCGGGAAGAACGAGGAGTTCGACGAAGCCGTCGCCGACTTCGCCGTGGCCTACGCGGACCGCACGGAGGCCGACCACGCGGTCCTGGCGACGGCGGTCAAGAACGGGCGGATCGCGGCGGAGACGGGGGTGTGACGGGGGCACGTCAGATGGAAGCGAAGGAAGGAGGAGGAAGGAGGAGGAAGGAGAAGGAGGGAGGAAGGAAGGGGAAAGAAGGGGAAGTAGTGCGGGGAGCTTCCTGAGCGGGTGGGACCGTAGGCTGGCTGGGTGACTCAGGATGCCGCCGGGGGACCGGCTACCCCCAAGGAAGACGTACAGCCCGCCGAGGGTGCGGCCGGTGACCGGCCCGAGGCGCGGCTGGAGAAGGCCGTGGGGGCTGCCGAGCAGGCGCTGATCGAGTTCGAGATCGCGGTGGACACCTTCCGGATCGAGGTCGAGAACTTCTCCCGCCTGCACCACCAGAAGCTCGGCCCGATGTACACACGGCTCGACGAGCTGGATGCGCAGATCGCCGAGGCGAAGGCCCGGAAGACCGGGGACCCGGAGGACCTGGCGAAGGCGCAGGAGGCGCGGGCGCTGGTCATGCCGATGCCGGGCGTGGAGGAGCTGTTCCACGACTGGATGGACTCCGACGGGCTGTCGCCGGAGGCCGCAGCGATGCTGACCGAGCAGCCGGTGCGGCCGCCGGAGCGGGTGCGGCCCAGCGAGGAGGCCCGGAAGGTGTACCGCGAGCTGGTCCGCAAGGCGCACCCCGACCTGGCGCGCGAGGAGGCGGAGCAGGCCCGGCGCGAGGAGTTCATCAGCCGGGTGAACGCCGCCTATGCGCGCGGTGACGAGGCGCAGCTGCGGGAGCTGGCCGAGGAGTGGGCAGCAGGTCCGGTGCCCGAGGTGCGGCGCAGCGAGAGCGAGGAGCTGTATGCGCGGCTGGAGTGGCTCTCGCAGCGCAAGGAGCTCCTGACGCTCGTCGCCCGTGACCTGGAGGAGAGCGCCATCGGGTCGATGCTGCGGATGGCGCCGGACGACCCCGACCGGCTGCTGGAGGAGATTGCCGAGCAGTTGCTGGCACAGGTCTCCGAGCGTGAGGACGAGCTTGCCCGGTGGGTGCAGTAGCGTTCCGGGACGGTTGTGGCTGCGCTGCCGCCGCGGCCGGTGTGAAGGAACTGTCTGTGTGTGTACGAGAGAAGGCCTGACCCATGAATTTCGCCTCCATGCCCTCGGTGGACGTCGCGTCGGTACCGGCCGACGGCCTGGTGCTGGACGTCCGGGAGGCCGACGAGTGGGCGGCCGGACATGTCGAGGGTGCGCTGCACGTGCCGATGAGTGACTTCGTCGCCCGGTTCGGCGAGGTCACCGAGGCGGTCGCGGACGGCCGCCGTGCCCATGTGATGTGCCGGGTTGGCGGGCGGTCCGCGCAGGTCACGCAGTACCTGGTGCAGCAGGGCATCGACGCGGCGAACATCGAGGGCGGGATGCTCGCCTGGGACGGCGCCGGCCGGCCGATGGTGGCCGACGGCAGCGCCCCCGCGTTCGTGCTCTGAGGGTTCTGAGGGCTCTGAGGGTTCTGAGAGGTCGGAGAGTCCGGGGCCTCTGAGCGCCCGGGAGCTCTGAGATGTCCCCGGACGGGTCCTAGCCCAGCGGGTGGGCGGCCAGCAGGTCGCCCAGGGCTTCCTCGTGGGCGGCGGCCGGGCCGAGGGAGAGCTCCAGCTGCTTGGCCCAGGCGTGGTAGCGGTGCAGCGGGTAGTCGGTGTCGGCGCCGAAGCCGCCGTGCAGGTGCTGTGCCGTCTGGACGGTGCGGCGTACGCCGTCGGACGCCCAGATCTTGGCGACCGCGACGTCCCCGGCGAGGGGCAGTGCCCCGCCCGCGCCCCCGCCACCCCCGCCCGTGCTGAGGCGCCAGGCGGCCTGCCAGAGGGTGGCTTCCATGGCGCGCAGGTCGATGTAGCGGTCGGCGGCCTGGACGGCGACCGCCTGGAACGTGGCGACGGGGAAGCCGAACTGCTCACGCTGCGAGGTGTATTCGGCGGACATCGCGAGGACGTGTTCCCCGATGCCGAGGGCCTGGGCGCAGGTGCCTGTGGTGAGCAGGGCGTGCAGCCACTCCCATGCGGCTTCGTCGGTGATTGTCTCGTGGGGTGCGGTGCGTACGGAGTCCAGGCGCACCTCGGCGAGGAGTTCGCCGCTGGTGGAGACCTGGTCGGTGAGTGTGACACCGGTACGGTCGCGGGGGATCAGGGCGAGTACGGTGCGGCCCTCGCCGGTGTGGGCGGGCACCGCGATCCGGTCGGCGTGCTGTGCCCACGGCACGACGGTCTGTACGCCGTCCAGGACCCATTCGTCGTGGTCCGGGCGCCGCGCGGTGACGGCGAGCGGGGCGGGGTCGTGTCCGGTGCGGCCGTGCGCTGCGGCCGTGAGGACCAGTTCGCCGCGCCCCACCCGGGGCAGGAGCTCTTCGGCCAACTCCTTTGTTCCGTACCGCTGTACGGCCAGTGCGACCGCGCTCGTCTCCAGCAGGGGGACCCGGGCGAGGACCTTCGCGGACTCCCGCAGGACGAGGCACAGGGCGATCGGGTCCAGGCCCGCGCCGCCGTGTGCCGGGTCCAGCAGCAGGCTCAGCAGGTCGGCGCCCGCGAGCTTCGCCCACAGGGGGCGGTCGAAGTCGTCGGCGACGGCGCCCGGGGTGAGTGCCGGGCTCGGTACCGCGTCGGGCGCCGCCCCGGCGAAGACGGCCTTCGCCGCTTCGGTGGCCGCCTGCTGCTCCTCGGTGAAGGTGAAGTCCACTGCCTGCCCTCCCGTACCCGTGCACACACTGACGTCTGACGGTGCGTCAAGATAGAACACGTTCTACAGGAAGGGAATGGCGGTGCGGGCGCGGAACCCGTCTCGGGTTGCCGCACTCCTGCTTCACCCGTGTTTCAGCGGTCGAAGTCCAACTCCACTTCCCCGGTGGCCGGATGGGACTGGCAGGCCAGTACGTACCCCGCCTCGGTCTCCTCCGCCTCCAGCGCGTAGTTGCGGTCCATCCGCACCTCGCCCCGCACCAGGAACGCCCGGCACGTCCCGCACACCCCGCCCTTGCAGGCGTACGGAGCGTCCGCGCGGGCTCGCAGTACCGTCTCCAACAGTGATTCGCCGTCCTGGACCGGCCAAGTGCCGGACCTGCCGTCGAGCGTCGCGGTCAGCGTGCCGCCCACGGCGGCGGGGACGGTCGCGGCCGGAGCGGCGGAAGCGGGACTGTCGTCGACGTGGAAGATCTCCTCGTGGATACGGTCCCGGGCGACCCCGAGCCCGCGCAGCGCCCGCTCGGCGCCCTGCACCAGGCCCAGCGGACCGCACAGGTACCAGCCGTCGATCTCCTCGACCGGCAGTAGCGCCGGAAGGAGTCCCGTCAGCCGCTCCTCGTCGAGCCGGCCGGACGGCAGCCCCGACTGCTGCTCCTCCCGCGAGAGTGCGGTGACCAGCTGGAACCGGTCGGGGAAACGGTCCTTGAGGTCGGCGACCTCCTCCAGGAACATCGTCGACGCCGCCGTCCGGTCGCTGCGGACCAGGCAGAACCGGGCGTCCGGGCACCGGTCGAGCAGCGTCGCCGCGATCGAGAGGACCGGGGTGATGCCGCTGCCGCCGACGACCGCCGCGAAGTACCCGCTCCGCGGCTCCAGCGTGAACCGGCCCATCGGCGGCATTGCCTCGACGGTGTCCCCGACCAGTAGTTCCTTGAGCGCGTACGTCGAGTAGGAGCCACCGTCGACGAGGCGGATGCCGACCCGCAGCACCGGTTCGGCGGGGGCGGCGGCCGCGGGCGCGCAGATCGAGTACGTGCGCCGGACCTCCTGTCCGTCCACGACCCGCCGCAGCGCCAGGTGCTGCCCGGGGACGTGCCGGAAGGTCTCGTGCAGCTCGGGCGGCACGGCGAGGGTGACGGCCACCGCATCGTCGGTGAGCCGCTCGATGCCCCGGACCCGGAGTGGGTGGAACGGCATCTACAACTCCTTGAAGTGGTCGAAGGGTTCACGGCAGGACACGCAGCGGCGCAGCGCCTTGCACGCGGTGGAGGAGAACCGGCTGAGCAGTTCGGTGTCGATGGATCCGCAGTGCGGGCAGCGGATGGCGAGAGACAGGGGTATCGGCTCCGGAGCGGCACCGTTGGAGACGGCGCTGCCGACCTCGCGGGTCGTGCGCGGCGGTGCGATCCCGAACTCGGCGAGCTTGCGCCGCCCCTCGGCGCTGATGTCGTCCGTGGACCAGGCCGGGGCGAGGACGGTGCGGACCGTCACCTCGGCCATGCCACCGCTCTCGTGAAGTATCCGCTCGATGTCCGCCGACATCGCCTCGATGGCCGGGCAGCCGGTGTACGTGGGGGTCAGTTCGACCTCGACCCGGCCGGGCCCCGAGACGTGGACGGCGCGCAGTACGCCCAGCTCCGCCAGGGTGAGGACGGGCAGTTCCGGGTCGGGAACCGAGCCGGCCAGGCGCCGCAGCTCCCCCTCCAGCGCGGTCTCCTGCCGTACTTCCCCGGTCACCATGTCGCCCCCGGGTGGCTGCGGTGCAGGTGCTGCATTTCGGCGAGCATGGGGCCGAACGGCTCGGTGTGCAGGCCCTGCCGTCCGGCGCCCGCCGCCCACCCTCCGGCACGCGGCGTCTCGGGCACGGTCAGCGTGGCCCGCTCCAGGACGTCCGTCACGGAGGCCAGCCAGTCGGCCTCCAGCGCCTGCCGGTCGACCCCTTCCAGGCCTTCGACCGGCTGGAACGGCTCGCCGGTGAACCGCCACAGTGCGTCCACCGCCCGCTGCATCCGCCTGTGGCTCTCGGCAGTGCCGTCGCCCAGGCGCAGTGTCCACTGCTCGGCGTGGTCGCGGTGGTACGCCGTCTCCTTGACGGCCTTCGCCGCGAGGGGCGCGAACTCGCTGTCACCGGCGGCCAGTTGTCCATACAGAAGGTGCTGGTAGGTGGAGAAGTAGAGCTGCCGGGCGAGGGTGTGGGCGAAGTCGCCGTTCGGCTGCTCGACGAGCTGGACGTTGCGGAAGGACCGCTCCTCGCGGAGGTAGGTCAGTTCGTCCTCGTCGCCGGCGAGGGAGAGCAGGATCCGGGCCTGGCCGAGGAGGTCCAGCGCGATGTTGGCGAGGGCGACCTCCTCCTCCAGTACGGGGGCGTGGCCCGCCCACTCCCCCAGCCGGTGGGAGAGGATCAGTGCGTCGTCGCCCAGTGCCAGGGCTGCCGTCCGGGAAATCGCCGCCGCGGTCACAGGTGCTTCACCCCGTCCGGGATCGCGTAGAAGGTGGGGTGGCGGTAGGGCTTGTCGCCGGCCGGTTCGAAGAAGGAGTCCTTCTCGTCGGGGGAGGACGCGGTGATCTCCGTGGACGGCACCACCCAGATCGAGACGCCCTCCGACCTGCGGGTGTAGAGGTCGCGCGCATTGCGCAGCGCCATCTCGGCGTCCGGGGCGTGCAGGCTGCCCGCGTGGGTGTGGGACAGCCCGCGGCGGGAGCGCACGAACACCTCCCACAGTGGCCAGTCGTGGTTGCTGCCGGTGCCGGTCATGCCGCTTCCCCCTTGTGCTTACGGTGCTTGCTCGCGTAGGCCGCCGCCGCGTCGCGCACCCAGGCGCCCTCTTCGTGCGCCCGGCGGCGCTGGGTGATCCGCTGGTCGTTGCAGGGGCCGTTGCCCTTGAGTACTTCCCGGAACTCGGCCCAGTCGATGGCGCCGAAGTCGTAGTGCCCGCGCTCCTCGTTCCACCGCAGGTCGGGGTCCGGGAGGGTGAGGCCGAGGGACTCGGCCTGCGGGACGGCGATGTCGACGAAGCGCTGGCGCAGCTCGTCGTTGGAATGGCGCTTGATCTTCCACTCCATGGACTGCGCGGAGTGCGCGGACTGGTCGTCGGGCGGGCCGAACATCATCAGCGACGGCCACCACCACCGGTCCACCGCGTCCTGCGCCATCGCGTGCTGCGCCGGGGTGCCCTGCGAGAGGGCGAGCAGTGACTCGTACCCCTGGCGCTGGTGGAAGGACTCCTCCTTGCAGATGCGGACCATGGCGCGGGCGTAGGGCCCGTAGGAGCAGCGGCAGATCGGGACCTGGTTGGTGATCGCGGCGCCGTCCACCAGCCAGCCGATCGCGCCGACGTCGGCCCAGGTCAGGGTCGGGTAGTTGAAGATCGACGAGTACTTCTGGCGGCCGGCGTGGAGCTTGTCGAGGAGCTCTTCGCGGCTGGTGCCCAGGGTCTCGGCGGCGCTGTAGAGGTAGAGGCCGTGGCCGGCTTCGTCCTGCACCTTGGCCATCAGGATGGCCTTGCGGCGCAGCGAGGGGGCGCGGGTGATCCAGTTGGCCTCGGGCTGCATGCCGATGATCTCGGAGTGGGCGTGCTGCGCTATCTGGCGGACCAGGGAGGCGCGGTAGGCGTCGGGCATCCAGTCGCGCGGTTCGATCCGCTCGTCGGCGGCGACGGCCGTATCGAATGCCGCCTGGTGCGCTGCCTGATTCGCCGGTTCCGTCCCCGGCGGGGTCTGCTCTGCCGTCACTGTCGTCATCCTGGCCCCCTGTGCCACCTACCGACCGATCGTTCGGTTCATTGACTTCAATGGTGGGGCGGCGGCCCGTAGGGTGTCAACCTCTGTGGATAACTGGCCGACACGTGCTGATCGGGGCGGGATGGATTCGTACGACGACAAGGCCGGGATCGCCGGGCTGTCCTTCCGTTCCCAGGTCGTCGCGGCTCTCGCGCTCGCGCTGGTCGGGGTCACCGCCCTCGTCCACCTCGGGATGGTCTTCCTGCACGTCAGCCCGTCCAACACGGTGACCAAGGAGAACGGCGCGGTGGTGGACAAGTGGATCAACCCCGAGTTCGAGCAGAACTGGAAGCTCTTCGCGCCCAATCCGCTCCAGCAGAACATCGCGGTCCAGTCCCGCGCCCAGATCCGCACCAAGAGCGGCCAGTGGCGCACCACGGAGTGGATCGACTTCTCCGCCAAGGACGCCGAGGAGATCCGCAGCAGCCTGCTGCCCAGTCACACCGTCCAGAACGAACTACGCCGCGGCTGGGACTTCTACACCGGCTGGCACGACGAGAACAACCGGTCGCTGGGCATGCGCGGCAACCTCGCCGAGCGATACGTCCGGCGCATCGTGCTGGAGCGGATGTCCGCTCTTGACATGGGCGGCGCCGTCGTCCGCATCCAGGTCCGCTCGCGTACGACCTCGGTGAAGCCGCCGCCGTGGAGCACGGAGAAGGTGGCCACCACACCCTCGTACCGGGTGCTGCCCTGGTGGACGGTGACACCGGCCGACCTCACGAAGGTCGCGGAAGAGGCAGGGGTGACCAAGTGAGCAGCCTGATCCGCCTTCGGCAGGGCCTCGGGCGAGGCCTGCGGACGGGCGTCCAGTACGTCACCTCGGCCGCTCTCGGCCCGTACCAGACGGCGGTCGTCCGCATAGGGTTCGCCGCCACCTGGCTGGTCTTCCTGCTGCGCGAGCTGCCCCACCGGCACGAGCTGTACGGGCCCGAGGGGCCGTGGAGCTGGGGCATGGCGGAGCAGATCATCGCCGACAACAAGGCGTTCACGGCGCTGATGTGGGCCGACAGCACCCTGTGGTTCGAGCTCGTGTACCTCCTGGCGATCGTGTCGAGCGTGCTGCTGCTGATCGGCTGGCGCACCCGGACGACGTCCGTCCTGTTCATGATCGGCGTGCTGTCCCTGCTGAACCGCAGCGTCTTCATGGGTGACGGCGGAGACAACGTCATTCACCTGATGGCGATGTACCTGGTGCTCACCCGCTGCGGACAGGTGTGGTCGCTGGATGCGCGCAGGGTGCGTGCGGCGGGCGGCGCCGTCGCCGCTGTCGTACGCGACCGGGTGGGCCCCGCCCTGTGGACGGTGCTCGGCGTCGCCCTTGCGGTGGCGACGTTCATGGGAGTCATGAGCTGGGGCTGGGTCCTCATCTTCTGGACGCTGCTGCTGGTCCACGCCCTGTGGTGGGCGGTGTGCCGGTACGCGGACGGTGAGCCGCGGCTGCTGATGAACGTCCTGACGAACCTCGTGCACAATGCGGGGCTCCTCGTCATCATGGTCGAGGTCTGCTTCGTCTACGCGACGGCCGGCTGGTACAAGGTGCAGGGTTCGCGCTGGCAGGACGGCACCGCGATCTACTACCCGCTGCACCTGGACTACTTCACGCCCTGGCCGGAACTGTCCGCGCTGCTCGCCTCCAGCGGCACGATGGTGATGGTGGTGACGTACGGAACGGTGATCGTGCAGGTCGCGTTCCCGTTCACGCTGTTCAACAGGCGGGTGAAGAACGTCCTGCTGGCGCTGATGATCGTGGAGCACGCGAGCATCGCGGTGCTGCTCGGGCTGCCGTTCTTCTCGATGGCGATGATCGCCGCGGACGCGGTGTTCCTGCCGACGGTGTTCCTGGTGTGGCTGGGCGGGCGCGCGGGGCGTGTACGGGACCGGGTGCTGCCTCCGGGCAAGGCCGTGCAGCAGCGTCGTGAGCCTGTCGACGGGCCCGTACGCTCGTGGGGTGAGCAGCGAGAACACCCCTCAGCCCGAACAGAGCGCGACCGGTCCGAGCGAGTCGAGCCGGAGCGGGTCGAGTCGGAGCGGGTCGAGTCCGAGCGAGTCGAGTCCGAGTGAGCCAGGCTTGAATGAGTCCGGCCTGAGCGTGTCCGGTCCGAGTGAGCCCGGTCCGAGCGAGCCGGTTCAGTACGACGACGGCTTCGGCGACGCGATCGGCGTCGGCCCGCACCCCGAACCGTGGCCGGAGGGCGAGCGGTACGACCCGGAGCTGCTCGCGCACGGCGACCGGCGCAATGTCGTCGACCCGTACCGGTACTGGACGCGCGAGGCGATCGTCGCCGACCTGGACACCCGGAGGCACGACTTCCACGTGGCCGTGGAGAACTGGGGCCACGACTTCAACATCGGGTCGGTGGTGCGGACCGCGAACGCGTTCCTCGCGAAGGAGATCCACATCGTGGGGCGGCGGCGCTGGAACCGGCGCGGGGCCATGGTCACCGACCGCTACCAGCACGTCCGCCACCACCCCGACACCGAGTCGCTGACCGCGTGGGCGGCGGCCGAGGACCTCCCGATCATCGGCATCGACAATCTGCCGGGGGCGGTGCCGCTGGAGCGGACCGTGCTGCCGAAGCGGTGCGTGTTGCTGTTCGGGCAGGAGGGACCCGGTCTGACGGAAGAGGCGCGGGCGCACGCGTCGATGGTGTGCTCGATCGCCCAGTTCGGGTCGACGCGGTCGATCAACGCGGGGGCCGCGGCGGCGATCGCGATGCATGCGTGGGTGCAGCGGTACGCGGACGTGCCGGAGCCTTCGTAAAGGCCCTCGCAGGCTTGGGCGCGTGTAGGCGCCTGTGCGCCCGTAGGCCTGTGCCCTCGTAAGTGTGACTTTCGGACGAGTGTGTCGTTTACGTCTTCGAGCGGAGCGTCGATCCTGGTTGCGGCAGAAATGGTGAAGCCGCGCGCGTAGAGCTGGCCTGAGAGCTGACCTTGGACAAGGTCATGTGAACGTCTCTGTCACCGCCCGTAGCTGGTTCCTGCACTGAGGGGTGGTTCGCCGTATTCCTGCGAGCCCCTGGAGGGGCACAGCCATGTACACGGAACGAGCTCTGCTGGACGCGCGCGAGGTGCGCGCCACCCTGGCGCACCGGGCGGACGTCCTCGACGAGGTGAAGCGGCTGCCGCTGCTGCCCGACGGCACCCATGTCACCGCGACGCTGCTCGCCGAATACTTCGAGGTCGACGCGGTGGTGCTGCGGCGGGTGGTGCGCAAGCACGCCGGGGAGTTGGGGGGTTATGGGTACCGGCAGCTCCAGGGGGAGGAGTTGCGGGCGTTCGTCGCGGTGAATCTGCCGGAATCGAGGGTTCCGAGGAGGCACTTGGGCGTCTTCACCGTTCCGGCTGCTCTTGTGCTCGCGATGGTGCTGGAGCCGAGCGAGATCGCGAGAGCCGTCCGGGCAGAGCTGCTGGAGTCGGTGGGAGCGATCCGGGGCGAGGCGGACGAGCGTCCCGTGATGGTGCGAACCACGTTCCCCGCCACTGGAGATCCGGTCCGGGTGGTCCTGTTCGACGGCGAACCGTGGTTCGCGGCCGTGGACCTCTGCAGGGTCCTCGGCGTCGAGAACCCGAGCGACGTGCGCAAGATCCTGGATCCGGTGGACCTCCGGAAGGTCGCTGCCCTAGATACTATCTACGGTAGCGAGGAAACAGCAGGTCAGAGCGTGCGTCACCGCGACCTTCCACCGCTGAACCTGGTCAGCGAAGCCGGTCTCTACACCCTGATCCTGAAGTCCCGGAAGCCCGCCGCCCGCCCCTTCCAGCGCTGGATCGTCGCCGACCTCCTCCCCTCCATCCGCCGCGGCGACACCGGCCTCGACGCCCACCAGACCCGCATGGCCGAGACCCTCGCCGAAGCGATCGGGCACCGACTGCACGCCGTCGCGGACGTCGGGCACGCCCTCGACAAGGACTTCACCGTGATGTCCGAAGGGACGGTCCACTGTCGGCACGGCGAGATGGAGATCTGCGTTCCGGCGCCGGGAGAGGACAGTGGGCCTCCGTTCGGCCCGTACTACCGGTGTCAGGAGATCGAGCGGTACGGGATCAGGGGAAGCCGTACGGCCCGGCCGTGCGGGAGCGTCAAGTTCGTCGATGTCGTACGGCGGCTGAGCGAGCGGGACGCCGGCGAAGCCCAGGCGCCCGAGCCCCGGCTGCGTACCGTCGAGGCCCAAGCCCCCGACGCGGGGAGCATGTTCATGATGGTCGGCTCTCCCGAGCAGATCGCCGACGTCCTGCGGCGGGGGCTGCCGACGTAGTGCGGTGAATGCCGTGGCCCCCGTTGGGGGGCGCGGGCCACGGCATCCGTCTTGAGTCCGTACGCCGCCGTCAGGCCTGGCGGCGTACCTCCACCGTCCGGAAACGGTTCGACACGAACGCGCCGTCGCACAGTGCGGCGTTCGCGGCCGGGTTGCCGCCGGAGCCGTGGAAGTCGGAGAACGCGGCGGTCTGGTTGACGTACACCCCGCCCGTCAGATTGAGGGAGAGCTGCGCGGACTCCTCCCAGCAGACCTCCTCGACGGCGCGCTCCACCTCCGCGGAGGTCGTGTACGCACCGACCGTCATGGCGCCCTTGTCGCGCACCGTACGGCGCAGGAGCTTCAGGGCGTCGGTCGTGGAGTCGACGGCGACGGCGAAGGACACCGGGCCGAAGCACTCCGACAGGTACGCCGCCTCCGCGTCCGGCTTCGCGCCGTCCAGCTTGACGATGACGGGCGTGCGGACGGTCGCGCCGGGGAAGTCCGGGTTGCTGATCTCCCTTGAGGGGAGGGCGACTTCGCCAAGTCCGGCCGCCGCCTCCAGGCGGGACTTCACGTCCGGGTTGACCAGCGCGCCGAGCAGCGCGTTCGCACGGGCGTCGTCGCCGAGCAGGCCGCCGACCGACTTCGCGAGGTCGCCGACCACCTCGTCGTACGACTTGGGGCCCGCATCGGTGCTGATGCCCTCGCGCGGGATCAGGAGGTTCTGCGGGGTGGTGCACATCTGGCCGCTGTAGAGGGAGAGCGAGAAGGCCAGGTTGGAGAGCATGCCCTTGTAGTCGTCGGTGGAGTCGACGACGACCGTGTTGACACCGGCCTTCTCCGTGTAGACCTGCGCCTGGCGGGCGTTGGCCTCCAGCCAGTCGCCGAACTCGCTGGACCCCGTGTAGTCGATGATCTTGATTTCGGGGCGGGTGGCGAGGGTCTTGGCGATGCCCTCGCCGGGCCGCTCGGCGGCGAGCGCCACCAGGTTGGGGTCGAAGCCCGTCTCGGAGAGGACCTCGCGGGCGACCTTCACCGTCAGGGCGAGCGGCAGCACCGCGCGCGGGTGCGGCTTCACCAGGACCGGGTTGCCGGTGGCCAGGGAGGCGAACAGGCCCGGGTAGCCGTTCCAGGTGGGGAAGGTGTTGCAGCCGATGAGCAGCGAGATGCCGCGCGGGACGGCGGTGAAGGCCTTCGACAGGTTGAGCGGGTCGCGCTTGCCCTGCGGCTTCGACCAGTCGGCCGTGGCCGGCACGCGGGTCTGCTCGGCGTAGGCGTACGTCACCGCTTCCAGGCCGCGGTCCTGGGCGTGCGGGCCGCCCGCCTGGAGCGCCATCATGAACGCCTGGCCGCTGGTGTGCATCACGGCGTGCGCGAACTCGTGCGTACGGGCGCTGATCCGGGCCAGGATCTCCAGACAGACCACGGCACGCGTCTCGGGGCCCGCGTCCCGCCACGCACCCATGCCCGCGCGCATCGCGGGCAGCAGCACGTCGACGTCGACATGCGGGTACGAGACGCCCAGCTCCGGGCCGTACGGGGAGACTTCGCCGCCCTCGGAGGCGGCGCCGCCCACCCAGCCGTCCGTGCCGGGCTGCTCGCCCAGGTCGAAGCGGGTGTTCTTCAGCGCCTCGAACGCCGCGAGGCCGTCGGCCGCCGCGCTCTCGCCGTACGCCTTCGGGTGCTCGGGGTGCGGGGACCAGTAGGCGCGCGTGCGGATCGCGTCGAGGGCCTGGTCGAGTGTGGGCCGGTGGGTCTCGGTCAGCTGCGTCAGCTTCTGGGGCGACTGCATTTCGCGGACCAACTCCTCGTCGAGCTGGGCTCGGACTGGGCTCGGGTGGACGGACACGGCTAGAGTAACCGAACGATCGGTCGGGACAAGGGGGCCGACGTAAAGCTGTGGATAACTCGTCCGGGAGGATTGGCCGCATGACAGCAATCGAGCGCGCCCGCACCGTCGCCGTCGTCGGCGCCGGGACCATGGGCCAGGGCATCGCCCAGGTCGCCCTCCTCGCCGGGCACCCCGTCCACCTCTTTGATGCGGACGCCGGCCGCACCACCGCCGCGGACGCTTCCGTACGCGCGCGGGTGGAGCGGCTGGTGGAGAAGGGGCGCCTCGACCGGGCCGAAGCCGACGCGGCGCTCCGGCGGCTGCACCCCGTCTACGACCTGCGCGACCTCTCCGGCGCCGCACTGGTCGTCGAGGCGATCGTGGAACAACTTCCGGTGAAGCAGCAGCTGTTCCGGTCTCTTGAGGAGCTCGTCGCCGCGGACTGTCTGCTCGCCACGAACACCTCCTCGCTGTCCGTCACCGCTGTCGCGGGCGGTCTGGAGCGTCCCGGCCGCGTCGTCGGCATGCACTTCTTCAATCCGGCGCCGCTGCTTCCGCTCGTGGAGATCGTCAGCGGGTTCGCCACGGACGACGCCGTCGCCACGCGCGCGTACGACACGGCGCTCGCCTGGGGGAAGAGCCCGGTGCGCTGCGCCGACTCCCCCGGCTTCCTGGTCAACCGGATCGCCCGCCCCTTCTACGCCGAGGCCTTCGCGGTGTACGAGGAGCGCGCCGCCGACCCGGCCACCATCGACGCCGTGCTGCGCGAGTCCGGCGGGTTTCGGATGGGCCCCTTCGAGCTCACCGACCTGATCGGCCAGGACGTCAACGAGGCCGTCTCCCGGTCGGTCTGGGAGGCGTTCTACCAGAGCCCCAAGTTCGTACCGTCGCTGCCGCAGCGGCGGCTGGTGGAGTCGGGGCGGCACGGCAGGAAGTCCGGTCACGGCTGGTTCTCGTACGAGGAAGGCGTGGCGAAGCCCGAGCCGCACACCGCGGCCCCCGAGGGGGCCCCCGCGCACGTCACCGTCACCGGTGACTTCGGGCCGGCCGCCGAGGTGCTCACGATGCTCCAGGAGGCGGACGGCATCGAGGTGAAGCAGCTGACCTCCGGCGGCCCCTACATCGGCCTGCCGGGCGGCGGCCAGCTCGCCCCCGTCGACGGGCACACCTCCGTCGAGTACAGCGACGTCGTCTACTTCGACCTCGCCCTCGACTACCGGGCCGCCACCCGCATCGCCCTCGCCGCCTCCGCCGACGTCACCGAGCGCACCCTCAAAGAGGCGGTCGGGCTCTTCCAGGCGCTCGGCAAGGACGTCAGCATCATCGGCGACGTGCCCGGCATGATCGTCGGCCGTACGGTCGCCATGCTCGTCGACCTGGCGCTGGACGCCGTCGCCAAGGGCGTCGCCTCCGCCGAGGACATCGACACCGCGATGCGCCTGGGCGTCAACTACCCGCGCGGACCGCTGGAATGGGGCCGCGACCTCACCGGCGACTGGTCTTTCGACCTGCTCACCGCGATGCACGCACGCTGCCCGACCGGGCGCTACGCCCCGTCCCTGGCGCACTACCGGCAGGGGTACGCCGAAGAGGCGCCCGCGTCCGCAGAGGAGACCACGGGATGACCACCGCAGACCGTACGAGCGCAGACCGTACGAGCGCAGATCGTCTGAGCGGTGATCGCAGGAGCAGTGATCGCACGAGCGGTGATCGCACGAGCGGTGATCGCGTCGGCACAGTGAAGAGGGACACGTACACGCCCGAAACGCTCCTCGCCGTCGCCGTGCGCGTCTTCAACGAGCGTGGCTACGACGGCACCTCCATGGAGCACCTCTCCAAGGCCGCCGGGATCTCCAAGTCGTCGATATACCACCACGTCTCCGGCAAGGAGGAACTGCTGCGGCGTGCGGTCAGCCGGGCGCTGGACGGGCTGTTCGCCGCCCTGGAGGAGCCGCAGGCGGTTCGCGGGCGGGCGATCGAGCGCGTCGAGCACGTCACCCGGCGCACCGTCGAGGTGCTGATGGCGGAGCTGCCGTACGTGACGCTGCTGCTGCGGGTACGCGGCAACACGCAGACCGAGCGGTGGGCGCTGGAGCGGCGCCGCGAGTTCGACCAGCGGGTCGCCGACCTGCTGAAGGCCGCCGCGGCCGACGGGGACCTGCGCGCGGACGTGGACATCCGGCTGGCGACCCGGCTGCTCTTCGGGATGATCAACTCGCTGGTGGAGTGGTACCGGCCGCACCCCGACGGGGCCGCGGAGCAGGAGCAGCTCGCGGACACCGTCGTACGGCTCGCCTTCGACGGGCTGCGGGCGGGTTGACCGGCCGGGCTATGGGCGGGCTATGGGCAGGCTGACCTGCGGGTTTCCGTCCGCGGTGCTGGTCGGGTCAGTCCCGTGGCGGCCGTTGCGGCTCCAGGTCGGTCTCCTCGAAGACCAGCAGCGTGCGGGTGCTCAGTACCTCCGGTATGGCCTGGATCTTCGTCAGGACGAGCTCGCGGAGCGTTCTGTTGTCCGGGGTGTGCACCAGCAGCAGTACGTCGAAATCGCCGCTGACCAGGGCGATGTGCGCGGCCCCCGGGAGCGCTTGCAGCTCCTCGCGGACCGTGCGCCACGAGTTCTGGACGATCTTGAGGGTGATGTAGGCGGAGGCGCCCTGACCTGCCCGTTCGTGGTCGATGCGGGCGCTGAAGCCACGGATCACGCCGTCGTCGATGAGGCGGTTGATCCGGGCGTAGGCGTTGGCGCGCGAGACGTGGACGCGCTCGGCGACCGACCGTATCGAGGCGCGGCCGTCGGCCTGGAGCATGCGCAGGATGTCCTTGTCGATGGAGTCCAGCGGCCTGGGCGGGGGCGGCGGGCTGTGGACAACTTCGGGCTCGCCGCGAAAACCGTCACCCGATCCGGGGACACCCGCTCCCGGTCCGGCCATTTGTTCAGCTGCCATGTGCCCCCGCCTCCCCTCCATGGACGTCCTGTTCCCATCCCAGGCCGTGCAGAACCGTTTGTCCACAGGGTGATGCCGCCTGTAGCCAAACTGCATCCACGACCGAACAATCGGTAGGTGAGGCGCACCACATTCCGACCAGGGGTGCCGGCGCCCTCGTGACCGTTCCGCACCGCTCCCACGAGGAGGTGTTCGTCGTGACGATTCAAGAGATGCCGGGCAGCACGGCCTACCGGCCCAGCCCTCCCCCGGCCTGGAAGCCCCGCACCGACCCCGCCCCGCTGCTCCCGGACTCCGAGCCGTACCGGGTGCTCGGCACCGGGGCCGCCGCCGGGATCGACCCCGCCCTGATGCGCCGGCTGTACGCGGAGCTGGTGCGCGGCAGGAGGTACAACGCGCAGGCCACGGCGCTCACCCGGCAGGGCCGCCTCGCCGTGTACCCGTCCAGCACCGGACAGGAGGCCTGCGAGGTCGCCGCCGCGCTGGTGCTGCGCGAGCAGGACTGGCTGTTCCCGTCCTACCGCGACACCCTCGCGGCCGTGGCGCGCGGCCTGGACCCCGTGCAGGCGCTGACGCTGCTGCGCGGCGACTGGCACACCGGCTACGACCCCCGCGAGACCCGCACGGCCCCGCTGTGCACCCCCCTCGCCACCCAGCTGCCGCACGCGGTGGGTCTCGCCCACGCGGCCCGCCTCAAGGGCGACGACGTGGTGGCGCTCGCCATGGTCGGCGACGGCGGCACCAGCGAGGGCGACTTCCACGAGGCGCTGAACTTCGCCGCCGTCTGGCAGGCCCCGGTCGTCTTCCTCGTGCAGAACAACGGCTTCGCGATCTCCGTGCCGCTCGCCAAGCAGACCGCCGCCCCTTCCCTGGCCCACAAGGCCGTCGGGTACGGAATGCCGGGCCGCCTGGTCGACGGCAACGACGCGGCCGCGATGCACGAGGTGCTGACCGACGCTGTGGAGCGCGCCCGGCGCGGCGGCGGCCCCACCCTGGTCGAGGCCGTGACGTACCGCATGGAAGCCCATACGAACGCCGACGACGCCACCCGCTACCGCGGTGACGCCGAGGTCGAGGCCTGGCGCGACCACGATCCGATCGCACTCCTGGAGCGCGAGCTGACGGAGCGCGGGATGCTCGACGAGGACGGCATACGGGAGGCCAGGGAGGCTGCCGAGACGATGGCCGCGGACCTCCGCGCCCGGATGAACGCGGACCCGGTGCTCGACCCGATGGACCTCTTCACCCACGTGTACGCGGAGCGGACCGCTCAGCTCCGCGAGCAGGAGGGCCAGCTGCGGGCCGAGTTGGAAGCAGAAGCGGAGGCCGGGCGATGAACAGCACGGTGGCGGGCCCGGTGGCGGGGAAGAAACCCGCCGCGAAGCCCGCGAGCATGGCGCAGGCCCTTCAGCGGGCGCTGCGCGACGCGATGGCCGAGGACCCGACGGTGCACGTCATGGGCGAGGACGTCGGCGCACTCGGCGGGGTCTTCCGGATCACCGACGGGCTGACCAAGGAGTTCGGCGAGGACCGCTGTACGGACACCCCGCTCGCCGAGGCGGGGATACTCGGGGCGGCCGTCGGCATGGCGATGTACGGGCTGCGACCGGTCGTCGAGATGCAGTTCGATGCGTTCGCCTATCCGGCGTTCGAGCAGCTCGCCAGCCATGTCGCCAAGATGCGCAACCGCACCCGCGGCGCCCTCCCCATGCCGCTGACCATCCGCATTCCGTACGGCGGCGGGATCGGCGGCGTCGAGCACCACAGCGACTCCTCCGAGGCGTACTACATGGCGACCCCGGGGCTGCACGTCGTCACCCCGGCGACCGTCGAGGACGCGTACGGACTGCTCCGCGAGGCCATCGCCTCCGACGACCCGGTCGTCTTCCTGGAGCCCAAGCGGCTGTACTGGTCCAAGGCCGACTGGTCGCCGGACGCCCCGGCCGCCGTGGAGCCGATAGGCCGGGCGGTCGTCCGCCGCCCCGGGCGCAGCGCCACGCTGATCACGTACGGGCCCTCCCTGCCGGTGTGCATGGAGGCCGCGGAGGCGGCCACGGCGGAGGGCTGGGACCTGGAGGTCGTCGATCTGCGGTCCCTGGTCCCGTTCGACGACGAGACGGTGGCCGCCTCGGTGCGGCGCACCGGGCGCGCGGTCGTCGTCCACGAGTCCGCCGGCTTCGGCGGGCCCGGCGGCGAGATAGCCGCCCGCGTCACGGAGCGCTGCTTCCACCACCTGGAGGCGCCGGTGCTGCGGGTCGCCGGTCTGGACATTCCGTATCCGCCGCCGATGCTGGAACGCCACCACCTGCCGGGTGTGGACCGGGTGCTGGACGCGGTCGCGCGGCTCCAGTGGGAGGAGTCCTGATGCCACAGGTTTCTGGAATGGCGAGCCTGGAGTTCAAGCTCCCCGACCTCGGTGAGGGGCTGACCGAGGCGGAGATCGTGCGCTGGCTGGTGGAGGTGGGCGACGTCGTCGCCGTCGACCAGCCGGTCGTGGAGGTCGAGACGGCCAAGGCGATGGTCGAGGTGCCGTGCCCGTACGGAGGCGTGGTCACGGCCCGCTTCGGCGAGGAGGGCACGGAACTGCCGGTCGGATCCCCGCTGTTGACGGTGGCGGTCGGCGCGGCGGCGTCAGAGGGTGGCAGCCCGGGGCCTGCCGAGCACGGTGCCGCTGCCGGCGAGGGTCGCGCTGTCGGCGAGGGTCGTGCTGCCGGTAACGGTCGCGCTGCCGGTGACGGTGATTCCGGGTCGGGGAACGTGCTGGTCGGATACGGCACCACCGCTCCGGCGGCACGCCGCCGCCGGGTGCGTCCCGGGGCGCGGAGCACCAACGGTGTGGTGCGGGACACGCGGGCCACGTCGGCCGCCCCAGCGGCTCCCGCCGTCCCAGCGGCTCCCGCCACCCCGGCGGTACCCCCGGCCGGGCCCGTGCCGGTGATCTCTCCTCTCGTACGCAGGCTGGCGCGCGAGAACGGCGTCGATCTGCGGCAGCTGGACGGGTCGGGACCCGAGGGGCTCATCCTCCGTACCGACGTGGAGCGGGCGATCCGGCCGCCGGAGGCCGCCCACGCCCCTGCCCCGGTTCCCGCGCGAGCCGCCTCCGCCGCGACTGCCGAGCGCCTCCCCCTCAAGGGCGTGCGCGGCGCTGTCGCCGACAAGCTGTCCCGCAGCCGCCGCGAGATACCGGACGCGACCTGCTGGGTGGACGCCGACGCGACGGAGCTGATGGCGGCCCGTGCGGCGATGAACAGCGTGGGCAGCGGCCCCAAGGTGTCGGTCCTGGCACTGCTCGCCCGGATCTGCGCGGCGGCCCTCGCCCGCTTCCCGGAGCTCAACTCCACCGTGGACACCGAGGCCCGGGAGATCGTCCGCCTGCCCGAGGTGCACCTCGGGTTCGCCGCCCAGACCGAACGCGGTCTCGTCGTCCCGGTCGTCCGCGACGCCCACACCCGCAACGTGGAGTCGCTGGGCGAGGAGCTCGTACGGCTGACCGAGGCGGCCAGGACGGGCCGGCTCACCCCGGCCCAGCTCACCGGCGGCACCTTCACGCTGAACAACTACGGAGTGTTCGGCGTCGACGGCTCCACGCCGATCATCAACCACCCGGAGGCCGCGATGCTCGGTGTCGGCCGCATCGTGCCCAAGCCCTGGGTGCACGAAGGGGAGTTGGCGGTGCGCCAGGTCGTTCAGCTGTCGCTGACCTTCGACCACCGGGTCTGCGACGGCGCCGCCGCAGGGGGCTTCCTGCGGTACGTCGCCGACTGCGTGGAGCACCCGGCGCTGCTGCTGCGCACGTTCTGAGGCGCCGGGCGCGGCGCTGGGCGCGGTTCCGGCGCTCCGGGCGGCTCCCCTCGCCTCCGGCCGCGACGAAGGCCCATACATACTCGGGGGCATGAGTGCCCATGCGTATGACGCCGTCGTGCTGGCCGGCGGGGCCGGGCGACGGCTCGGCGGGGTGGACAAGGCCGCCGTGCGGGTCGGCGGACGGCCCCTGCTCGACCGTGTGCTGACGGCCTGTGGCGGGGCCGGGGCCACCGTGGTCGTCGGGGGCCGCCGCGCCACCGCACGGCCGGTGGCCTGGACGCGCGAGGAGCCGCCGGGTGGCGGGCCGCTCGCCGCGCTCGCCGCCGGGGTGCGGGAGACCCGGACGGCGCTCGTCGTCGTGCTCTCCGTCGACCTGCCGTTCATCGACCGGGTGACGGTGGACACGCTCGTCGCCACGCTGGAATCGGATCCGCACGCGGAAGCCGCGCTGCTCGTCGACGCGGGCGGACGCGACCAGCCCCTGGTCGCCGTCTACCGTGCGGAGCCGCTGCGCCGCGAACTGGCCCTGCTGGACGCCGAGTACGGGTCCCCGGCCGGGCTCCCGCTGCGGCTGCTCACCGCCGGACTCGCCCTCGCCCGCGTGACCACGGCCGCTCCCCTCGCCTCCTTCGACTGCGACACCTGGGAAAACATCGCCGCAGCCCGTGCCCGCATCAGGGAGCATGGGCACGTGCTGGATGAATGGATCACCGCAGTCAAGGACGAACTCGGCCTCGACCTCGCCGTCGACACCCCCCTCCTCCTCGACCTCGCGCGCGACGCCGCGCACGGCGTCGCCCGACCCGCCGCCCCTCTGACGACGTTCCTGGTCGGGTACGCCGCCGGGCGGGCCGGAGGCGAGGCCCCCGAAGCCGTCGCCGAAGCCGTCCGCAAGGCCACCGCCCTCGCGGCCCGATGGGCGGCGGAAACCTCCGACAAGACCTCCGGAGACGGGGGCGGCACCGCATGAGCGACACCGACCACGAGATCGACGGAGTCGACCAGGCCCTCGCTCTGGTCAGCCGCGAGCAGCCCCACGACCGCCCCCGCGAGTCCCGCGAGCAGCCCCGCGAACCACGCGGGCAGTCCCGTGACCACCTTCGCGACCAGCCCGCCGTTCCCGCACCGGCAGCCGAAACCCCCGCCGCCGGAGCCCAGGACCCCGCAGACCACGGACTCGGCGCCCGCACCACCCCGGCCGCCCCCGCGCACCACGCCGCCGCTGCCTGGGCCGAAGCCCGTGCCACCGCCGCCCGCGCCGGGCGCACCGCTCCGGCGCGCCCCCGCCGCGTACCCCTCGGCCAGGCGCTCGGGCAGGTCCTCGCCGAGCCCCTCGAAGCGCTCACCGACCTGCCGTCCTTCGACACCTCCGCCATGGACGGCTGGGCCGTCGCGGGCCCCGGCCCCTGGTCCTTCCCCGAGGGCACGGGCATCCTCGCGGGCCGCGCCGCCCCCGACCCGCTGACCGACGGCGAAGCGGTGCGCATCGCCACCGGCGCCCGCATCCCCGCCGAGGCGACCGCCGTCATCCGCAGCGAGCACGCCCGCGCCGACGAGGTCAAGCTGCGGCTGTACGCCCAGCGTGAGGTGATCCCCGGTCAGGACATCCGCCCGCGGGGCCAGGAGTGCCGCACCGGCGACCACCTGCTGCCCGCCGGATCCGTGGTGACCCCGGCCGTCCTCGGTCTCGCCGCTGCCGCCGGTTACGACGCACTGCTGACGGTCCCCAGGCCCACGGTCGAAGTACTGATCCTGGGCGACGAGTTGCTGGCCGGGGGGCTGCCCCACGACGGCATGGTCCGCGACGCGCTCGGCCCGCTCCTCGCGCCCTGGCTGCGCGCACTGGGCGCCGAGGTCCTGGACACCCGGTGCCTGGGTGACGACCCGGAGGCACTGCGCAAGGCGGTGCTCGGCTCCGAGGCCGACGTCGTCATCACCACCGGCGGCACTGCCGCAGGACCCGTCGACCACGTCCGGCCGTTCCTCGCGAAGGCGGCCGCGAAGGCCGCCGCGAGCGGTGCTGAGAGCGGTGCCGAGAGTGGAGCCGAGATCCTCGTCGACGGTGTGGACGTGCGCCCCGGCCACCCCATGCTGCTGGCCCGCCTCGCCCCCGACACTCATCTGGTGGGGCTGCCCGGCAACCCCCTCGCCGCCGTGTCCGGACTGCTGACGCTGGCCGAACCCCTGCTGCGGGCACTCGCCCACCGGCCGGCCCCCGAGCCGTACCGTGCGCCGGTCCGCGACGAGATCCCCGGCCACCCCGTCTCGACCCGGCTCGTGCCCGTCACCCACCGCACCAGCCCCACCGGCGCGGACCATGCCGTACCGCTGCACTACAACGGCCCGGCGATGCTGCGCGGGATCGCCGCCGCCGACGGGCTGGCCGTCGTACCGCCCGGTGGTGCGCGGGCCGGCGACGAGCTGGAAATCCTCGACCTGCCCTGGGCCGAAGGGTGTTTCACGTGAAACAACCGGCCCGCACGGAAGGATGTTTCACGTGAAACTGCCCGGCCATGACGCGATGGCGCGAGACGCGGACGAGCATCTGACGACCGCCCCGGTGAAGCTGCCCAAGCGCGTCGTCGACCGCCCGCTGCGGCAGGTCGCCAAGCGGCTGATGATGGCGCTGGCGGTGCTCGCGGTGACCGTCCTCATCGTGTGGATCGACCGCTCCGGCTACCACGACAACTCCGACGGCGGCGTAGATCTCCTCGACGCCGTCTACTACTCGACCGTCACCCTCTCCACCACGGGGTACGGCGACATCGTCCCGTACAGCGACGGCGCGCGGCTCACCAATGTGCTGCTCGTGACGCCGCTGCGGGTTCTTTTCCTGATCATCCTGGTCGGCACCACTCTCGAAGTCCTCACCGAGCGGACCCGCGAAGAGTTCCGGCTGAATCGCTGGAGGTCCCAGTTGCGAGACCACACTGTCGTCATCGGGTACGGGACGAAGGGCAGGTCCGCGATGCAGACCCTCATCGCCACCGGCCTGCGGAAGGACCAGATCGTCGTCGTGGACCCGAGCGTCAAGGTCATCGAGACCTGCAACGCGGAGGGGCTGACCGGTGTGGTGGGCGACGCGACGCGCAGCGACGTACTGCTGCGGGCCGAACTCCAGCGGGCCCGCCAGATCGTGATCGCCACCCAGCGCGACGACACCGCGGTGTTGGTCACCCTCACCGCGCGCCAGCTCAACCGGGGCGCGAAGATCGTCGCCGCGGTCCGCGAGGAGGAGAACGCGCCGCTGCTGCGCCAGTCCGGCGCGGACGCGGTCATCACCAGTGCGAGCGCGGCGGGCCGTCTGCTCGGCCTCTCGGTGCTCAGCCCGAGCGCGGGCACCGTGATGGAGGACCTGATCCAGCAGGGTTCGGGCCTGGACCTGATCGAGCGCCCGGTCATAAAGAGCGAGGTCGGCAAGAACGTCAGGGAAACCGAGGACCTGGTGGTGAGCGTGCTGCGCGGGCACCGGCTGCTCGGTTACGACGACCCGAAGGCCAGCCCGCTCCAGCTCACCGACCGGCTCATCACGATCGTACGGGCGTCGCAGGGCTCGGAAGGGTCCCACAGCGTACGCGTCACCTCGGCCGAGTAGGGCGGAAAACGGGCCCCCGTGACCCTTCGGAAGATTCTTCGCAAGGCCCTTCGGACTGAGCACAGGCACCCGGGGTAGCCTCGCCGCCATGCATGCGATCACGATCCCTGAACCCGGTGGCCCCGACGCCCTCGTCTGGGCGGAGGTCCCCGACCCTGTCCCGAACGAGGGCGAGGTCCTCGTCGAGGTCGCCGCGAGCGCCGTCAACCGGGCCGACCTGCTCCAGCGGCAGGGTTTCTACGACCCGCCGCCCGGTGCGTCCCGCTACCCCGGCCTGGAGTGCTCCGGCCGGATCGTGGCGCTGGGCGCCGGGGTGCACGGCTGGGCGGTCGGCGACGAGGTGTGCGCGCTGCTCGCCGGCGGCGGGTACGCACAGAAGGTCGCCGTTCCCGCCGGGCAGCTGCTGCCGGTGCCGGACGGCCTGGACCTGGTGACGGCAGCCGCGCTGCCCGAGGTGGCGGCGACGGTCTGGTCCAACGTCTTCATGATCGCCCACCTGCGTCCGGGCGAGACCCTGCTGGTGCACGGCGGTGCGAGCGGCATCGGCACCATGGCGATCCAGCTGGCCAAGGCGGTCGGCGCGCGCGTCGCCGTCACGGCGGGCGGCCCGGAGAAGCTGGCGCGCTGCGCCGAGCTGGGTGCGGACATCCTCATCGACTACCGCGAGCAGGACTTCGTACAGGAGCTGCGCAAGGCCACCGACGGCAAGGGCGCGGACGTCATCCTCGACATCATCGGCGCGAAGTACCTCGACCAGAACGTGAAGGCGCTCGCCACCAGCGGCCGTCTCGCGATCATCGGTCTGCAGGGCGGTGTGAAGGGCGAGGTCAACCTCAACACCCTGCTGCGCAAGCGGGCCGCGATCACCGCGACGTCGCTGCGCAGCCGCCCGCTGGGCGAGAAGGCGGCGATCGTGGCGGCGGTGCGCGAGCACGTGTGGCCGATGATCGCGGCCGGGCGGGTGCGTCCGGTGGTCGACCGGGTCCTCCCGATGGAGCAGGCGTCCGAGGGGCACAAGGCGCTGGACGAGGGCGGTCACATCGGCAAGATCCTGCTCACCGTGAGCTGAGCGGCGGCACACGACGAGGGGCCCGGTTCCGTGCGGAACCGGGCCCCTCGTCGGATGGGTGACCTACAGGCCGTGTGGGTGACCTACAGGCCGAACCGGGGACCTACAGGTACGGGCCGCCCGTGCGGGCCGCGTGGCCGTGGCTGTCGTCCTCGTCGTCCTCGTGCGAGACGCCCGGCGGAAGTGCCCGGCGCATTTGCTCCAACTGTGCGCGTGCCGCCATCTGCTGGGCGAACAGCGCGGTCTGGATGCCGTGGAAGAGCCCTTCGAGCCAGCCCACCAACTGGGCCTGCGCGATGCGCAGTTCCGCCTCGGAGGGGATGGCCTCCTCGGTGAACGGCAGCGACAGGCGCTCCAGTTCCTCGACGAGCTCGGGGGCGAGCCCGTCCTCCAGCTCCTTCACCGAGCTGGCGTGAATGTTCTTGAGCCGCACCCGGCTCGCCTCGTCCAGGGGAGCCGCGCGGACTTCCTCCAGGAGCTGCTTGATCATGCTGCCGATCCGCATGACCTTCGCGGGCTGTTCCACCATGTCTGTCACTGGCACCTCGCGCGACTCGTCGTCACCGCCGCCGAGCGCCATTCCGTCCTGCCCGACGACCAGGACCTGGGGGCTCTCCTGCGACCGTTCACTCCTCGGCATCTCCATGCCGCCATTCTCTCGTACACCTGCATCACAAGTGGGTGTGCCCCCGTACAAAGATGATCCACCTTCGTACGGGGGCACAGCTTGTACGGCGTGCCGCGTCAGGCCTCCGCGCGCCGGGCGAGTGCGCCCCGGGAGCGGGTGACCAGGGCGGCGAGCAGCGCCGCGCCGACGGGGACGGCGATCAGGAGCGCGCCCAAGGTCTCCCACGGGACGACGATGGGGATCTCGGTCGTGCCCGCGCCGCCCGACCAGCCCTGGTCGATGTTGCTCTGGAGGTTGGCCGCGTCGGCCCGCCGCTGGTTGAGCAGCAGTCCGATCGCAGGCAGGACGCCCGCCGCCGAGCCGAGGACCACGCCCATCAGGGCCACCGTCCCGCACTGGAACCCGCTGAGGGCGCGGCGCACCCGGGGCGGGGCGCCGACCGCGGTGAGGGTCTTCAGGTCGGGTTCGGCGTCGGCCTGGGCGAGGCCGGTGGCGATGCCGGCCGCGCCGATGGTGATCAGCCCGGCGAACACCGTGAGGGCGAGCAGCACGATGCCGGTGCGGCCGGTGTACCCGGACTCGATGTACGGCATCGTGGTGATGCCGATCTTGTCGAAGGACCCGTTCAGGGCCTGTGTCTGTTCGGTGCTGGGCAGGGCGGACGTCGAGAAGAACAGTCCGTAGGGCACCGTGGTGAACCCGGCCGCCTTGGCCGTGGCCGGCGGCATCAGGAGCTGGAGGCCGTACGTCTTGACGCTCGCGGGGGCCGGGTGGACCTGCAGGTAGGTGATCTTTCCGGGTGCCTCCTTGCCGGCCATCACCGCCTCGTCGGCCTTCTTGTGGTCGGTGATGACCTTGATGCCGACCTTGTCGCTGTTCTTCTCCCTGTGGGCGCGCTCGAACGAGACGGCCTTGCCCTGCTTGAGGGCGTTCACGACGCCCGGGTCGGTGATGCCGAGGACCTTCAGGATCTTCTCGTCACCGATGGCCACCCCGTTGGAGCCGTAGGCGTTGCCGCCGAACTCCCGGGTGCAGCGCCAGTCCTTGGCCAGCTTGCGGCGTTCCTCGACGGAGAAGCGCTCGGTCGGGTCGCTGCCCTGGATGCCGCCCTCGTGGAGCGGGCAGCGGTTGGCCTTCGGTACGTAGACCTCGTACTTGCCGCACTTGGCGTCGTCGCTGTACTCGGTGCAGTTCTTGTTCCCGATGACGATGCGCTGGACGTCGGCGAGGACGTCGAGCGGCACGTTCGCCTGGATCGCGGAGCGCATGGCGGTCACATCGCGGCCGCCCGCCTCGTCGGTGGTGGCGGACCCCACGCCGTACGGGAGCGTCTCCTGGTACTCGGCGCGCTGCTTGGCCTCGCTGCTGGCGGTGTACGTGGCGACCGCGACGGTGCCCGCGACGGCGGCCAGCACCGCGGCGACGGCGGGTGCCGTACGCCCCCGGTTGCGTACGGCGTCGCGCAGGGCGAGCCGGGGCGAGAGCGGCAGCCAGCCGCCGATCCGTCCGAACAGGCCGACCAGGACCGGGGTCAGGGCGACCACACCCAGTTCGGCGAGGGCGCTGCCGCCGCCGACGAGGAGGAAGCTGTCGCTGGCCACGGCCCCGTACAGGGCGATGGTCGCGCCGAGTGCGACGGCGATCAGGCCGACGATCGGCAGGACCCGGTTGGCCTTGCGGACGCCGCGCCGCCCGGTGAGGGAGGCCAGGACGGGCTGCCGGGAGGCGGTGACGGCGGGCACGATCGCCGCCATCAGGCCGGTGAACACGGCGAGCAGCGCGATACCGAGGAGTTCCAGCGGACGCAGGTCGAAGTCGCCGAACCTCTTCCCGAGGTAGCCCTCCAGGACGGGCTGGAGTGCCAGGGTGAGGGCGATGCCGAGCACGGTGCCGATGACGGCGGCGGCGACGCCGATGACCAGGCCGCCGGACAGGACGATGGCTCGGATGTGGCGGCGGTCGCCGCCGTTGGCGCCGACCAGGCCGAGCTGGCGGCGCGAGCGGCGGGCGCCCACCGCGAAGGCGGGGCCGGCCAGCAGGCAGATCTCCAGGAGGGCGAGACCGACGACGGTGGCCGCCGCCGCGAGGGCGTCGCCCGATCCGCCGGAGGTGTCACGCGGCCCGCTCTGCTTGAAGTAGGGCACTTCGGAGTCGGCGGGCGGGTTCAGGGCGACCGCACGGGAGAGCACCGTGATGCCCTTGGTGTTGGCCTCCTTGACCATGTTCCACGTGAAACCTTCGCCGCTGCTGCCGGGGCCCACGAGGTACTTCGTGTCGCCTCCGGTGGGCGACAGGCCCTGGGTGGCGAGGGACTTGTTCAGCGGCGCGAGGAAGGTGCCGGGCAGTGCGTTGATCTGGTCGAGCGACAGGTCGTCGGGCAGCTCGTAGGCGCCGACGATCGTGAACTCGGTGTCCAGGGAACGGGGCTTGACCTTGTCGCCGATGGACAGGCCGCCCGCTTCCAGGAAGTGGTGGGTCGCCGCGATCTCGCCGGCCTTCTCGGGGAAGCGGCCCTCACCGAGGGCCAGCAGGCCCTTCGCCAGCGGGTCGGTTGCCGCCAGCTCGCGCACCTCGGCCTGGAGCAGCCCGTGCTCGGTACGGATCGGGGTGGTGCCCTTGGTGTCGGTGAGGAACTTGGCCCCGGCGGGAACGGCCTTCGCGAGGTCCACCTTCCCTTCGGGGGCGGGCTTGTTCTGATAGGCCTCCCAGCCGCCGACGGGCTCGTAGTTGTCGGAGCCCAGGGTTCCGTTGTGCGGGTTCTGCACGATGGCGGTCCCGCCCATCCCGCTGTCGTCCAGCAGGGCGTCGGCTGCGCCGAGCCGGCGGTCCATCCGGTCGGCGACGCCCAGTTCGGCGCTGCGCAGCGTCACGTCGACGGCGCTCACCCCGAGGATGGGCAGGGCGATCATGGAGAGGACCAGGATGCTGCGGCCCTTGGAGTGCCAGGCGTCACGGCGGGCGATGCGGATCGCCGCGAGCCAGGAGTGGTACCAGCCGCTCACTTGGCGCCCGCCTGCCCGGTCGTACCGGTGTTCCCGGCTCCGGTGGCGACGGTGAGGAGGGAGTCGGCCTCGGTGCGTATCGTCTCGTCGACCACGGAGCCGTCGCGCAGGAAGACCACGCGGTCCGCCCAGGCCGCGAAGCGCGGCTCGTGGGTGACGAGGATGCCGGCCGCGCCCGCGTCGCAGCGTGCGCGGAGCAGGGCGAGCACGGACTCGCCGGTCTCGGAGTCGAGGGCGCCGGTCGGCTCGTCCGCGAGGACCAGACGGCGGTCGCCGACCAGGGCGCGGGCGATGGCGACGCGCTGCTGCTGGCCGCCGGACATCTCGTCGGGGAACCGGTCGGCGAGGTGCCCGAGACCGATCTCCTCCAGGGCGGCGAGTGCGGAGACGCGGGCCTTGCGGGCGGACGTCCCGTCGAGCTCGCGCGGCAGCGACACGTTCTCGGCGGCGGTCAGCGCCGGGATGAGGTTGTAGTCCTGGAAGACGTAGCCGATGCTGCGGCGCCGCAGGGCGGCGAGTGCCTTGCGGCCGACCTGTGTGATGTCGGTGCCCTCGACGACGACCCGCCCGGAGGTGGGGTTGTCGAGGCCGCCCGCAATGGTGAGCAGGGTGGACTTGCCGGACCCGGAGGGGCCCATGACAGCGACGAGTTCACCGGGGAAGACGGAGAGATTCACGCTGCGCAGGGCGTGCACCTCGGTGGCGCCACTGCCGTGCACCCGGGTCAGCTGCTCCAGCTGCAGCACGGGCCGCTGGGACTGTTGTTGCTGGTGGGACTGGTGAGGCAGATGGGACTGGTCGGACATGGGTGTGGGTTCCCCCTGTGAAGGCCGCGGGGCGCCGGGCGCCGGGCGGGAAGGTGCGGGAAGGGAAGGTGCGGGAAGGCCGGGAAGATCAGGAAGGCCGGAAGATCAGGAAGATCGGGTGGCTCGGGAAGGTGCGGTGGGCGCGGTCAGTGCCGTCCCGCACGGCGCCGTGGCACCGGGGCGGCCGAGGCCTCCCGAGCACCCGAAGCCGCCGGAGCACCGATGGTCGGTGCGTCGGCCGGTGGTGGAGTGGCTCCCCGCGCGGCCGAGGCGGAGAGCCGGACGAGCCGGGACTCGGAGTGGTCGAGCCAGCGTGCCTCGGCCTCGGTCTGAAAGATCAGCTGTTCCAGCACGAGCAGCCAGGCCATGTCGTCGCGGCCCTCGGCGCTGCCCTGGAAGTCGCCCTGACTGCTGCTGGACTCCACGGCGATCAGAGCCCGCGCCTTGAGCCGGGTGTAGTCCTGCATGGCCTTCAGGGTGGCGTGCCGCTGGGACTGGATGACGGCCCGGATGTCGACGCCGGGCGCGCCGACGGCCATGGCGAGCTTGATGGCGAGTTCGTCGCGGGGCGGGCTGGTGCGGTCGACGGGCCGCTCGAACCACTGGTGCAGTTCGTCGCGTCCGGCGTCGGTGATCGCGTACAGCGGGTGCCCCGCGTCGTCGTCGCCGTCCGGGGCGACCATGCCGTCGCGCTCCAGGCGGTTGAGCGTCGTGTAGACCTGCCCGACGTTCAGCGGCCAGGTGGCGCCGGTCCTGGACTCGAATTCGGTACGCAGCTGGGAGCCGTACCGGGGGCCCTGCTCAAGGAGGGCGAGGAGCCCGTGACGGATCGACATACTGAGTATGTATACCGAGTATGGGCGTGCTGGCAAGTCTTACCCGTGGCCTGCTTGCGGTCCGCCGGCGCTCTAACGGCGGCGCAGTCGCATCGCAAGGAACCCGAGCCCGAGCCCCACCAGGGCGATTCCGGTTCCCAGTGGCAGGGCTCTGATCTGGAGCATGTCGGGGCGCGGGTAGGCCTGCTGCAGGGATGTGGGAGGGGGTGTTCCGCGTTCCGGTTCGGGGGTACGGGGTGGGGTGGCCGGCGGTCGGCGGGTGGGCGGCGCCACCGGTACGTACGCCGCGACCGGCCCCAGAGCTTCCGGTTCCGGCGTCCGCCCGGGGCGGGTCCGCCCGACCCCGGCCCGCCGTCCGGCGAGACGCTCGTCGGGGCGGTCCGTGGTCACGGGGGAGCCCGAGGGGGCCGGGGAGTTCGAGAGGGCCGGGGAGTCCGAGGGGGTCGGCGTGGGTGGCGCTGCGTACGACGGGGACGGGGAGCACAGCCCCAGTGAGACCGTCACCGCGAGGGCGGCGACCTGTGCGCGGAGCCTTGGAGCCATGGGCGACCGCCTCCCGTCCGGTAGCGCCGAGCCATCGGACTCAGCGTCACATACGGTAATAAAACGGGCACGCGGGTCGAGCCATACGGACGCGGCCCGCAAGCAGTCCGGACGCCGGTGGGCCGCGTCGGGGCAGGGAAACGGCCCGGCAGGGCTGGGAGACGGCCCGGCAGAGCTGGGAAACGGCCCGGACAGGGCAGGGAAATGGCCCGGACAAGGCAAGGAAGCGGCCCGGCACCCGAAATGGGTGCCGGGCCGGGCCCGGGGCGATCGCCCCCGTCGCGTACTGCTGCTGCCTGCTACTTGGCCGGATTGCCCGTCGAAACCGTCAGCTCGATGGTCGTCTTCTCCGGGTCCATCGGCGAGCCCCCGCGCGGGTACTGGTCGATGACCGTCTCCTGGCCCCACTGGTTCTCGTCGGTCGACTTCTCCGTGAACTTCCAGCCCGCCGCCTGGAGACACTCCTTGACGGAGCGGACGTTCTTGAAGACGAAGTCGGGCGTATTGACCTTGGTCGGGTCGAGCTCGTTCTCGTCCGGGCTGGTGCACTTCGTCGACTCGATGGTCTTCGCCCGGTCGGGCCCCTTGAAGCCCTCCTGCTGCCCGGTCGTCTGCCCGTCGGCCTCCGTGTCCTTGGGCTTGTCCTTCGGTACGAGGGCGTAGACGACGCCGCCGATCGCGATCAGCGCGACCACGATCGCCCCGATGACCAGCGGAAGGCTGTTCTTCTTGGCGGGCGGAGTGGACGTCTGCACCGTCTGCGGCGCCGGTGCGGCGTGCGGTGCGTAGGGGGACGGCGGGGGCGTCGAGTAGCCCGTCTGGTGCGGATACCCGTAGGCCGGCTGCGGTGCGGGTGCCGGGGTGGGCATCGGCGTCGCCGGGCCGTACGGGCTCGGGCCGGGGGTCGGCGGCTGGTACGGCATCTGCACGCCGCTCGCCGGGACCGCGTAACCGCTCTGGTCGACGGGTGGGAAGACCGCCGAGCCGACGCCCGAGCCGCTGTTCTGGGTGGGCCCGCTGCCGGGAATGATCATCGGCGCGGCGCCCGGCTGGACCGTGGTGAGCACGCGCGTGCACTCGTCGGCCATCGCCGCCGCGCTGGGGAAGCGCTCGTTCGGGTTCTTCTTCAGGGCGCGGGCGACGAGCGCGTCGACGGCCGGCGGGATCGTCCGGTTGATGGACGACGGGGCGACCGGCTCCTCCTGGACCTGGGCGTACGCCAGGGCCAGCGGCGAATCGGCCTCGAACGGAAGCCGCCCGGTGAGCAGCTGGAACAGCATGATGCCGACCGAGTAGAGGTCGGAGCGGGCGTCCACGCCGCGCCCCAGGGCCTGCTCGGGCGAGAGGTACTGCGGGGTGCCGACGACCATTCCGGTCTGGGTCATCGAGGTGACGCCGGACTGCATGGCGCGGGCGATGCCGAAGTCCATGACCTTGACGACGCCGCGCTTGGTCATCATCACGTTGCCTGGCTTGATGTCGCGGTGCACCAGGCCCATCTCGTGGCTGGTCTCCAGCGCCGCGAGCACGTCGGACGTGATCTTCAGGGCCTTGTCGGCGGGCATCGCACCGTGCTGCTGGACGTCGGCGGCCAGGACCGAGCCGAGCGGCTGGCCCTCGACGTACTCCATGACGATGTACGGCATCTGCATGCCGCCGAGCTCGTCCTCGCCGGTGTCGAAGACGGAGACGATGTTGGTGTGCGAGAGCTTGGCCACGGCCTGTGCCTCGCGCCGGAAGCGCTCGCGGAAGGCTGCCTCGCGGCCCATCTCCGCATGCAGTGTCTTGATTGCGACCTGGCGGTCCAGCGCGGAGTCGTACGCCAGGTAGACGGACGCCATGCCGCCTTCGCCGAGCAGGTCGCGGAGCTGGTACCGACCACCTGCCACCGAGCCGCCCGCATACCGGCCCTGAGTGCCGTCCTGGCTCATGACTGTGCTTCCCCCTTGGCGCGGTGGTTCCGCGTCAGTCCGCAGTGCTTGTTTCTCCGGGTCCCGCCGTGTGCTTCTCCGGGCCCTGCCGGGACAATCGCTCGATCATCCCTCATTACCGGCCAAGTCTGCCCGAGGGCACCGACACGTCAAGCGAGGTGCCCGATCCGTGACCGTACGCGCAAGGAAGAGTCTCGGAAGCGTTACCGGCGGGGTGTCCGCGGGGCCGTGAGGGGTGGGTAATTTGCACGGGTACAGGCGCAACGGTTTTGATGGCAGGTCCATCTCGTAGCAGGGCTCCCTCGTACGAGGCTGTAGCGTGACGTGGCGGAGAACCCTGTGAACCCCCGCGACGCGATACATGCGCCGGCGCGGACAGATGATGACGGCGAGGACTGATGGCACCCGAATCCGAGGACACCGGCGGCGGAGTGTCTGACCTGCCGGAATCGTTCGGTATGGGCGGACTTGTCGGTGACGGTCGCTACCGGCTGACGCACCGCCTCGGCCGCGGCGGCATGGCCGAGGTCTTCGCCGCGGAGGACGTACGGCTCGGTCGTACGGTCGCGGTGAAGCTGCTCCGGTCCGACCTCGCCGAGGACCCGGTCTCCAAGGCCCGCTTCACGCGTGAGGCGCAGTCGGTCGCCGGCCTCAACCACCATGCCGTCGTCGCCGTGTACGACTCGGGCGAGGACCGCATCGGCGGCAACCTCGTTCCGTACATCGTGATGGAGCTCGTCGAGGGCAACACCATCCGTGACCTGCTGCTCAACGCCGAGGCCCCGGGCCCGGAGCAGGCGCTGATCATTGTCTCCGGCGTGCTGGAGGCCCTCGCGTACAGCCACCAGCACGGCATCGTGCACCGCGACATCAAGCCCGCGAACGTGATCATCACGCACGGCGGCGCGGTCAAGGTGATGGACTTCGGCATCGCGCGCGCCCTGCACGGCGTGCAGTCGACGATGACGCAGACCGGCATGGTCATGGGCACGCCGCAGTACCTCTCCCCGGAGCAGGCGCTCGGCAAGGCCGTCGACCACCGCTCCGACCTGTACGCGACCGGCTGCCTGCTCTACGAACTGCTCGCGCTGCGGCCCCCCTTCATGGGTGAGACGCCGCTGTCGGTGGTCTACCAGCACGTCCAGGACATTCCGGTGCCGCCGTCCGAAATGTCGGACGTGGCCCCGCCGGAGCTCGACGGCCTCGCCATGCGTGCCCTCGCGAAGGACCCGGACGACCGGTTCCAGAGCGCGGAGGAGATGCGCGGGCTGGTCCAGTACGGGCTCCAGATGCTCCAGCAGCAGGGCAGCCACACCGGCACCTGGAACACCGGCCCCGTCGAGATGCACGAGAGCGGCTACACGCCCGCGCACGGCAGCGCCGCGACGACCGCGATGGGGCACCCGCAGCACGGGGAGACCTCGCAGTTCCGGCAGGGCGGCGCGATGCTGCCGCCGAGGAACCCGCACGACGGGTCGTACGACGACGGGTACGACCAGGACCGCCGTCCGAGCCGCGCCAAGATGTGGATCTTCGCGGTCCTGGCGATCCTCGCGATCGCGGGCGGTGTGGCGTACGCGGTGAACGCGATGGACAAGGACACGCAGAAGCCGAAGGACCCGCCGAAGAGCGTCGTCAGCACCCCCAACAACACCCCGTCCGACAAGTCGTCCCCCACCGAGGACGACAACACCTCCGACGGCGACAGCGACTCCAGTTCCAACTCGTCGACGAGCGGCGGCAGCACGGGCGGCTACCCGCCTCCGAACAGCCCATCGAAGACTGCGACGAAGCCGCCGACCAAGACTCCGCCGAAGTCGCCGACCAGCGATCCGACGAAGAACCCGGACGTCGAGGGCAACGTCAACCAGGGCACGAACAATGGCAACGCCAACACGGGCACGAGCGACGGCAACGCCAACGAGGGCACGGCGGACGGCAACGCCAACGCGGGCACCCCGGGCGGCAACGCCAACGAGGGCGCGGTGGACGGCAACGCCAACGCGGGCACCCCGAGCGGTGGCAACGCGGGCGAGGTCGAAGGCAACGCCAGCGCGGGCACCCCGGGCACCACGCCGTAGCCGCGCGGCCCGCCAGGGCCGGGGTCACCCCGCGAAGGCGTCCAGCACCGCCTCGTACTCCTTGGTCCACCAGACCGCCAGGGCCGACGCCGCAGGAAACTGCGGGTCGGCCCTTCGGTCGTGCAGCTGGTAGCGCCAGCGCAGTATCCAGAAGTCGTTGAGCCGCTCCCACCACACCCGGTGCACCGCGGCGGCCAGCTCGTCCTCCCCCGCGCCCGCCGCCTCCCGGTACGCGCGCGCGTAGGCGCGCACCTTCGCCAGGGGCAGCTCCCCGTCGGGCCGGACAAAGAAGATGGCCGCCGCACGGACCGCCTCCTCGGCGCGCGGCTGCACGGCGAGCCGGTCCCAGTCGACGATCGCGGCGGGCTCCGCGTCCCGGTACAGCAGGTTCAGCGGGTGGAAGTCGCCGTGCACCCACCCCGCGCTGGGCTCGGCGCCGGCCGCAGGCCGCCGGTGCGCGTGCCGCTCCAGGAGCGTCCGCCGCTCCAGCAGACGGTGCTCGGCGAGTACGTCGAAGGCGTCCTGCGGGTGCCGCCGGCGGGCCAGCAGCAGCAGTTCGTCGATGGTCTCGAAGCTGTCCGCAGGATCGGCGCTGAGCTGCCCGCCGTCCCGGCCCGCCTCCGCCTCCATCACCTGGTCCAGACACGTGTGTACGACGCCGAGCAGCGTGCCAAGGCGCAGCGATTCGGTCTCGGTGAGCTGGGCGCCGTCGCGGTGGCTGCCGTCGATCCAGGGGTGCAGGGCGTAGCAGCGGTCGCCGATCACCGCGACGGTGTCGCCGCCTGTGTCGTGCAGGGGCGGGGCGACGGGCACGCCGAGCTCCTGGAGGCGCTGGGTGGCGCGGTGCTGGCGGGCGATGGCGGGGCGGTCGCCGTCGAGGTGGTGCTTGAGGAAGAAGTCGCCGCGCGTGGTGGCGAGCCGGAACCCGTGGTTGAGCAGGCCCTGGGCGACGGGTTTGCAGGACACCGGCTCGCCCAGGGCCGCGTACCGGCTCAGCAGCCGGCCGAGGGGCGGGGCGGGCGGGACGGGTGCGTCGGTGGCGCCGGCGGGAGCAGGATCGGCGGGGGCGGCGGGAGCGGGTACAGATGAGCGCGGCACCCGGCAGATGTTAGATCACGGGAGGTGAGGGGAGCTCACCCTGTGTGCTGAAGGGTGCGCTCGCGGGACCCGTGCAGGGTGTGGACCAGGAAGAACTGCGGATCGATCCGCATGTGGACCGCCTCGAACGGTTCGCCCTCGACCTCGGCCGGGCCGGGTCCGAAGAGCTCCAGTTCGGCGGGGGTGGGCTCGACGACGCGGGCCTCGCCGGTGGCCTGGACGGACCACAGGCGGCCGGCGCCGGAGTTGAAGTTGTCGGTTTCGTACGCGACGACGCTGCCGTTGCAGGCCTGGTGGTAGCCGTAACCGGCGTGCATGCGCAGCAGGATCTTGCCGTCCACGACGACGTGGCGGGCGACGGCCAGGAACGGCAGCGCGCGCATGCTGGTGGCGACCCTGCCGTACGGCACGGAGGTCAGCAGCTCGATGGCGCGGAGGCTGTCGGAGGTGGGCATGCCCTCACTGTGCGCCATGCGGCGGGCGCGCCAAAAGAGACCTAGGTCCCGATAAAAGTCACAAAGTGCCTGATCAGGGGTGTGCTGTTTCACGTGGAACAGTCGGTCAGCGGCCGTGCTGATTCAGGTGGAACAGCCGGTCAGCGGCGTTCTTCGGCCTGCATCCTGGCGACGTAGGCGGCGGCCTGCGAGCGGCGTTCCATGCCGAGCTTGGAGAGCAGGCTGGAGACATAGTTCTTGATCGTCTTCTCGGCGAGGTGCAGCCGTTCGCCGATCACCCGGTTGGTCAGACCCTCGCCGATCAGGTCGAGGATCTTCCGTTCCTGCTCGGTGAGGTTGGCCAGCCGCTGGTCGCCCTTGACGTTGTTGCCGGCCCGCAGCCGCTCCAGGACGCGGGCGGTCGCCACCGGGTCGAGGAGGGATTTGCCCGCCGCCACGTCGCGAACGGCCGACAGCAGTTCACTGCCGCGGATCGCCTTGAGGACATAGCCGGACGCACCGGCCATGATCGCGTCGAAAAGGGCCTCGTCGTCCGCGAAGGAAGTGAGCATCAGACATTTGATGTCCTCATTCTGCGAACGGACTTCGCGGCAGACCTCCACACCGCTTCCATCCGGCAGCCGGACGTCGAGGACGGCGACGTCGGGACGGGTCGCAGGGATCCTGACCAGGGCATCTGCCGCCGTACCTGCTTCTCCGACGACCTCGATGTCCTCCTCGACGGAGAGCAATTCATGGACGCCACGCCTGACGACTTCGTGGTCATCAAGAAGGAAAACAGTGATTTTGCCTGATTCGCGCACGACGTCATCCTCACACATCAACCCTTCCCGTGCCCGAGGTGACCGGGATAACGTGCCCCTGTTCCGGCGGCCTGCAAGGCTCTGACCAGTGGTTGTTCCCGCATTCTTCGATTTACTTGGAAATCCAAGCAAAATCGCAGGTCAAGTGGGGTTTCGCAGTTATGCGAAGCACTGGGTAACGTGCTTTGCACAGGCATTCGCCGGGGCACCTGTCACGCCCTGTCCCGGCCGAGCCGCACCCACCCCGTGCGCGGGTACGGATTCAGGGCGAGCCGCACTGGTCTCCCGGCAGACCCCGGGGGCCGGACCGACGGAGGAGCACGCACGTGACCGTGGAGAGCACTGCCGCGCGTAAACCGCGACGCAGCAGCGGAGCATCAGGAGCGGCCGCCAAGCGCGCCGGCGCCAAGAAGCCGCAGGCCCCTGACGAGCCGCAGCTGGTCCAGCTGCTGACGCCCGAGGGCGAGCGGGTCGAGCACCCGGACTACTCGATCGACCTGTCGGCGGACGAACTGCGCGGGCTGTACCGGGACATGGTCCTCACCCGCCGCTTCGACGCCGAGGCGACCTCGCTGCAGCGCCAGGGCGAGCTGGGCCTGTGGGCCTCGCTGCTCGGCCAGGAGGCCGCCCAGATCGGCTCGGGCCGCGCGCTGCGCGACGACGACTACGTCTTCCCGACGTACCGCGAGCACGGCGTGGCCTGGTGCCGCGGCGTCGACCCGACGAACCTGCTGGGCATGTTCCGCGGTGTGAACCACGGAGGCTGGGACCCCAGCACCAACAACTTCCACCTGTACACGATCGTCATCGGCTCGCAGACCCTGCACGCCACCGGCTACGCCATGGGCGTCGCCAAGGACGGCGCGGACTCGGCCGTGATCGCGTACTTCGGGGACGGGGCGTCCTCCCAGGGCGACGTCGCCGAATCGTTCACGTTCTCCGCGGTCTACAACGCACCCGTGGTCTTCTTCTGCCAGAACAACCAGTGGGCGATCTCCGAGCCCACCGAGAAGCAGATGCGGGTGCCGCTCTACCAGCGCGCCCAGGGCTTCGGCTTCCCGGGCGTCCGTGTCGACGGCAACGACGTGCTGGCCTGTCTGGCCGTCACCAAGTCCGCCCTGGAGCGGGCCCGCAACGGCGAAGGCCCCACCCTGGTCGAGGCGTTCACGTACCGGATGGGCGCGCACACCACCTCCGACGACCCGACGAAGTACCGGGACGACGAGGAGCGCGCGGCGTGGGAGGCGAAGGACCCGATCCTGCGCGTCCGCACGTACCTGGAGAAGCAGGGCCTGGCCGACGCCGCGTTCTTCGAGGAGCTGGAGGCCGAGAGCGAGACGCTCGGCAAGCGGGTCCGCGAGGCGGTGCGCTCGATGCCGGACCCAGACACCATGGCGATCTTCGAGAACGTCTACGCGGACGGGCACGCGCTCGTCGACGAGGAGCGCGCCCAGTTCGCCGCCTACCAGGCGTCGTTCGCCGAGGAGGGCAAGTAAGCCATGGCTGTGAAGAAGCTTCCGATCGCCAAGGCGATCAACGAATCCCTCCGCAAGGCCCTGGAGACCGACCCCAAGGTCCTGATCATGGGCGAGGACGTCGGAAAGCTCGGCGGTGTCTTCCGGGTCACCGACGGCCTGTTCAAGGACTTCGGCGAGGGCCGGGTCATCGACACCCCGCTCGCCGAGTCCGGCATCGTGGGCACGGCCATCGGCCTCGCGCTGCGCGGCTACCGGCCCGTGGTGGAGATCCAGTTCGACGGCTTCGTCTTCCCGGCGTACGACCAGATCGTCACGCAGCTCGCGAAGATGCACGCCCGGTCGCTCGGCAAGATCAAGCTGCCGGTCGTCATCCGCATTCCGTACGGCGGCGGCATCGGTGCGGTCGAGCACCACAGCGAGTCGCCCGAGGCGCTGTTCGCGCACGTCGCGGGCCTCAAGGTGGTCTCGCCCTCCAACGCGTCCGACGCGTACTGGATGATGCAGCAGGCCATCCAGGGCGACGACCCGGTGATCTTCTTCGAGCCGAAGCGGCGCTACTGGGACAAGAGCGAGGTCGACTTCGAGGCGATCCCCGCCCCGCTGCACAGGGCCAGGGTCGCCCGCGAGGGCACGGACCTGACGCTCGTCGCGTACGGCCCGATGGTCAAGGTGTGCGTGGAGGCGGCCGCTGCCGCCGCCGAGGAGGGCAAGTCGGTCGAGGTCGTGGACCTGCGGTCGATGTCCCCGATCGACTTCGACGCCATCCAGACCTCGGTCGAGAAGACGCGTCGTCTGGTCGTCGTGCACGAGGCGCCGGTCTTCTACGGTGCGGGCGCGGAGATCGCCGCCCGCATCACGGAGCGGTGCTTCTACCACCTGGAGGCCCCGGTGCTGAGGGTCGGCGGCTATCACGCGCCGTACCCGCCGGCGCGCCTGGAGGAGGAGTACCTCCCCGGCCTGGACCGGGTACTCGACGCCGTCGACCGCTCGCTCGCGTACTAAGGGGCCGACCACATGACTACTGCTGACACTTCCGCCCGCTACCGCGAGTTCAAGCTGCCCGACGTGGGCGAGGGCCTCACCGAGGCCGAGATCCTCAAGTGGTACGTCCAGCCCGGTGACACCGTCACCGACGGCCAGGTCGTGTGCGAGGTCGAGACCGCCAAGGCGGCCGTCGAACTGCCCATTCCGTACGACGGAGTGGTGCACGAGCTGCGCTTCGAGGAAGGGGCGACGGTCGACGTCGGCACGTCGATCATCACGGTCGACGTGGCGCCGGGAACCGCGGCCCCCGAGGCGCCGGCCGCCGCGGCTCCTGCTCAGGCTCCTGTCGAGGAGCCGGAGGAGGACGAGGCGCCCAAGGGCCGCCAGCCCGTTTTGGTCGGCTACGGCGTCGCCGAGTCCTCCACCAAGCGCCGGGCCCGTAAGACGGACACGCCCGCGCCGGAGAAGGCGGCCTACTCCGCCGCCGTACAGGCCGAGTTGAACGGCACGCCGGCCGCTTCGGCTTCGCCCGTGACTGCGTCCGCGCAGGCGGTCGAGGACCGTGCGCGGCCCCTCGCCAAGCCCCCCGTGCGCAAGCTGGCCAAGGACCTCGGCGTCGACCTGGCGACGGTCGCCCCGACCGGTCCCGGCGGGGTCGTCACCCGCGAGGACGTGCACGCGGCGGCAACGCCCGTACGCACCGAGCAGGTTGAGGCGCCCGCGCCGCAGCCGGTCGCAGCCGATGTTTCACGTGAAACGGTCGCATCGCGCGAAACGCGCATTCCGATCAAGGGAGTGCGCAAGGCGATCGCCGCGGCGATGGTGAACAGCGCGTTCACCGCCCCGCACGTCACCGAGTTCATCACCCTCGACGTGACGCGCACGATGAAGCTCGTGACGGAGCTCAAGGAGGACCCCGAGAAGTACGGGATGACGGGTCTGCGGGTCAACCCGCTGCTGCTCATCGCCAAGGCCCTCCTCGTCGCCATCAAGCGCAACCCGGGCGTCAACGCCGCCTGGGACGAGGCGAACCAGGAGATCGTGCAGAAGAGCTACGTGAACCTGGGCATCGCCGCAGCCACTCCGCGCGGGCTGATCGTCCCGAACATCAAGGACGCCCACGCCAAGACCCTGCCGGAACTGGCTGCCGCCCTGAGTGACCTGGTGGCCACCGCCCGCGAGGGCAAGACGTCCCCCGGGGCGATGCAGGGCGGCACGGTGACCATCACCAACGTCGGCGTCTTCGGCGTCGACACCGGTACGCCGATCATCAACCCGGGCGAGTCCGCGATCCTCGCGGTCGGTGCGATCAAGCTCCAGCCCTGGGTCCACAAGGGCAAGGTCAAGGCCCGCCAGGTCACCACCCTGGCGCTGTCCTTCGACCACCGCCTGGTCGACGGCGAGCTCGGTTCCAAGGTGCTGGCCGACACGGCGGCGATCCTGGAACACCCGAAGAGGCTCATCACCTGGGCTTAGCAGGCGCGGGGCCCGGCCCCCAGCAGTAGGCCCGTCCGCCATGCGGACGGGCCTACTGCTTGCACCTCTGTTGTATCTAAGCTGTGCGCATGCCTGCCGCACCCCCCGCCGCCGAACGTGTCTACGACCACATCAAGAGGGGCGTCCTCGACCGCAGCTACGAGGGCGGAACGCTCCTCACCGAGGGCCATCTCGCCGAAGCGGTGGGGGTGTCGCGCACCCCGGTCCGCGAAGCGCTCCTGCGTCTTGAGGTCGAAGGACTGATCAAGCTCTACCCGAAGAAGGGCGCCCTGGTCCTTGCCGTCTCCGCGCAGGAGATCGCCGACGTCGTCGAGACCCGGCTGCTGGTCGAGGAGTTCGCCGTACGCAAGGCCGTACCGGCGTCGCCGCGCCTGATCGCCCGCCTCGAAGAGCTCCTCGCCGAGCAGCAGCGCCGGGCGCTCGCCGGTGACCTCGCGGAGGTCGCCGTCACCGACCGCTGCTTCCACGCCGAGATCGTCCGCAACGCCGGCAACCAGATCCTCTCCCGCCTCTACGCCCAGATGCGCGACCGGCAGCTGCGGATGGGCGTCGCCGTGATGGAGGCCCACCCGGACCGCATCGCGCTCAACATCGCCGAGCACGCCGAGATCCTGGACGCACTCAGGGCAGGCGACGCGGATGCCGCCGCGGCCTGTGTGCACCGGCACGTCAGCCGGGTCAAGGTGCTGGTCAGGGGCGACGACCGATGAGCAAGTCACCCGCGATGCCACGGCTGCACGGTGACCCGCCCGGTGGGCGCAAGGCCCTTGCCGTCTGGTCCATCGGCGTGGCCGTCTACTTCGTCGCCGTCACCTTCCGCACCAGCCTGGGCGTCGCGGGCCTGGACGCCGCCGACCGCTTCCAGGTCAACGCCTCCGCCCTCTCCACCTTCTCGATCCTCCAGCTGCTCGTGTACGCGGGCATGCAGATACCCGTCGGCCTGATGGTCGACCGGCTGGGCACCAAGAAGGTCCTGGCGCTCGGCGCCGTCCTGTTCACCGTCGGCCAGGTGGGCTTCGCGCTCTCGCCGACGTACGGCACGGCGCTCGTCTCCCGCGCGCTGCTCGGCTGCGGCGACGCGATGACGTTCATCAGCGTGCTGCGGCTCGGCACCCGCTGGTTCCCGGCCCGACGCGGGCCGATGATCGCGCAGGTCGCGGCCCTGTTCGGGATGGCGGGCAACCTCGTCTCGACACTGGTCATCGCCCGCGCGCTGCACGGGTACGGCTGGACCGCGACCTTCGTGGGCAGCGCGGCGGCGGGCGTGGTCGTCCTCGTACTGACCCTCGTCCTGCTGAAGGACCACCCCGAGGGGTACGAGCCGCCCGCCGCCCCGCGCGGGGGCCCCACCTTCGTGCGCCGGCAGATCGCGGCGGCGTGGCGGGAGCCCGGGACGCGGCTCGGGATGTGGGTGCACTTCACGACGCAGTTCCCGGCGATGGTGTTCCTGCTGCTGTGGGGGATGCCGTTCCTGGTGGAGGCGCAGGGCATGTCACGGGCGGCGGCCGGTGAGCTCCTGACGCTGGTGGTGCTCTCCAACATGGCGATCGGACTCGTGTACGGGCAGGTCATCGCGCGGCACCACAACGCGCGCGTCCCGCTCGCGCTCGGTACGGTCGCGGCGACCGCCGTGCTGTGGGGCGCCACGATCGCCTACCCGGCGCCGCACGTGCCGATGTGGCTGCTGGTCACGCTGTGCGTGGTGCTCGGGGCGTGTGGTCCCGCGTCGATGATCGGCTTCGACTTCGCGCGGCCCGCGAACCCGCCGGAGCGGCAGGGCACGGCCTCCGGCATCGTCAACATGGGCGGCTTCGTCGCCTCCATGACCACCCTGTTCGCGGTGGGCGTGCTCCTCGACGCCACCGGTGACAACTACCGCGCCGCGTTCGCCTCGGTGTTCGTGCTGGAGGCGGTGGGCCTGACCCAGATCCTGCGGCTGCGCAACAGGACGGCGCGGCGTGAGCGGGAGCACTTGGTGGCGAGCCGGGTGGAGGCCGTGCACGTACCTGTATGAGAGCAGCCCCGTGTGAGTCCCGGGGGAGTCCCGCGTGAGTCTGTTTCACGTGAAACATCGCTACGGAGCTACATCGCCGGCACGACGCAGCCACCTCCCCAAGTCGCTACGGCGTGACGGCGAAGTTCCGCAGGATCGCGTCGGCCAGGTCCTCGTCGCCCTCGATCTTGACGCGGTCGGCCACCGCCGCGTACCGCACCCGGCCGCAGGCCAGCCGGTAGAAGGTCTCCCAGTCGAGCGCGATCGTGACGAGCGGGCCGAGCGAGGGGGTGCCGTCCACGCTGCCCTGGCCGCGGTCGTCGACGCGGACCGTGCGCAGGAACTCGATGGGGCCGTGGACGTCGAAGACGACCGCCGAGTTCGTGGGTGCGCCCGCGTCCTTGGCGACGACCTTGGGCAGGTTGCGCAGCAGGAAGTCGCGGGTGATATGTGCGCCGGGGGAGTCCAGGTTGCCGGGCTGGTGGAGGGCGGTGCGGAGGTCCTGCTCGTGCACCCATACGTCGAACGCCCGCATCCACAGGGTCATTTCGAGGGTCATCTCGCGCCCGGCGAGCACGGAACGGACCACGGTGTCGGGGGACCGGGTCTCGTTCCGCAGCTGGCGGCTGCGGCGGATGATCGTGTACTCCAGCTCCGAGGTCATCTCCGGCGCCGTGTGGTGGCGTCGTACGTCGACCTGCACCTCCATGTAGCGGGCCAGGTCGGAGGTGATGTGGAAGAGGTCGCTCGGCAGGGAGTGGATCGGCCGGGGGTCGCCGAGCATCTCGCACTCGGCACCGATGATGTGGGAGACCATGTCGCGCACCGACCAGCCTGGGCATGGCGTACGGCGGTTCCACTCGCCCTCGACGAGCGGCTTCACCAGCTCGGATATCGCCTCTATGGAGTGCGACCAGGCGTCGGCGTAGGTCTGCAGGCTGGGATGGTGGACGGTCACGGGACCCCTCGGGCGGTTCAGTGGCGGCGGCGCGGGCGGTGCGGCTGGGTTGCCGTGCGTGCGTGCGGGCAGGTGCGTTCCGGGTGACGGACTTGGACGCTAAGTTACGCTGCCCGAAGGCACCCCGGCAGTGCTTTCGTGTGACGATCGTAGGCCCGTGTTGACGGCTCGAATGCCAGGACGGTGGTAGTGTGCGCGCCTCTCTGCTCCAGATCGACGTAAATGACGGAGAATCGGTCAATTCCCGCCGGGAGCGGGTTGCTTCACTGGTGCGGGAGCAGCGGGGCAGTGACCTCGTGGTGCTCCCCGAACTCTGGCCGACCGGTGCCTGGGCGTACGAGGGTTTCGCCGACGAGGCGGAGCCGCTTGAGGGCCCGACGTACGAGGTGATGGCGAAGGCCGCGCAGGACGCCGGGGTCTGGCTGCACGCCGGATCGTTCGTCGAGCGCGACCCGGAGGGGCCGCTCTTCAACACCTCCCTGGTCTTCTCCCCCGAGGGTGAACTCGCCGCCGCCTACCGGAAGATCCACCGCTTCGGCTTCGACGAGGGCGAGGCGGTGCTGATGGGCGCGGGCGGCGAACTGGTCACCGTCCGCACGCCGGACCTGCACCTGGGCCTGGCCACCTGCTACGACCTGCGCTTCCCCGAGCTCTTCCGTGGACTGGTCGACCGGGGCGCGGACACCTTCGTCGTCCCCGCGGGATGGCCGGCCAGGCGGCGCGGGCACTGGACGCTGCTGGCGCGCGCGCGGGCCGTCGAGAACCAGGCGTACGTCCTGGCCTGCGGTACCGCGGGGACGCACGCCGGTGTCGAGCAGGCCGGGTTCAGCATCGTCGTTGACCCGTGGGGCGAGGTGCTGGCCGAGGCGGGCGCGGGCGAGGAGGTCCTGGTGGTGGATCTCGACGCGGCACGTCCCGCGGCCACCCGGGAACAGTTCCCGGCCCTCAAGGACCGGCTGCTGGGCCTGGCGGAACCGCGCCGCTAGGGACGGGTACGGGGCGAGGGGCGGCCCCGCCCCGGACCCCGGGGCCTGGTCCTAGTCCTCGTCCCGCTCCTTCTCCGCCATGCGGATCACGCAGACCGCGACGGTGATGAGCAGGGCTGCGTCCGTGTCCTCCCGTACGACATTGACGGCGTACGTCTCGCGCACCCGGAACCACTTCCGCGAGATGTGCGCCAGGAGTTCGCCGTCGTACTCGATGGCGAACTCCCGGTCCAGCACCCGCCCGCTCACGTCCAGTTCGGTGCCTTCGTTGAGCGTCACGCGGTAGTGGTTGCGGATCAGCGACAGCCGCTTCTTCCGTACAGTCGCGAGGGTCTCCCCGTCCCGCTCCAGCTTCATCGCGTCGCGCCAGCTGAGCATCTTCTCCTTGAGCGTGATCAGCACCCGCCCGCCGGAGTCCTTGATCTCCAGGGTGTCCCGGAGCCGGAGCGCCTTGCCGTCGACGAGGAAGGCGTGCTGCCCCTTCTCGTCCTCGATCCAGTAGTCGTCGCCGATCGAGAAGAGCTTGTCGCGTACGAGGTATTTCATGCCATGACCACTACCCGCACCGGTGGCCGTGTCACGCGGCGTCAGGCCGGGTTGTGGCGTACGTACGTCAGGCCGGGGCGGCCGTCGAAGTCCGCCGTGGCCGTCGGGACGAAGCCGGTGCGGGCGAGGACCGTGCGGGATGCGGCGTTGTCGAGAGTGGTCTCGGCGCGCAGGGTGTGGAGGCCGTACCGGGGGGCCGCGAGGGTGCACAGGGCGCGGACGGTGGTGGTCGCGAGGCCGCGGCCGGTGGCCTTCTGAGCGAGCCGGTAACCGAGTTCGGCCTCGCCGTCGGCGATGTCGACGAGGTTGAAGCGGCCCAGGATCTCGTGGTCGTCGCAGACCAGTACGTGGAAGGCGATCGCCCCGGTGGCCTGTTCGGCGAGCAGCGCCTGGTGCCGGGCCTCGAACTCGGTGAAGTACGCCTCGCCCCGGTCGGGGACGGACGCGGCGAAGAAGTCCCGGTTCTCGCGCTCGAAGGCGAGGAGGGCGGGGGCGTGATCGGCGCGCAGGCGCTGGAGCTCGGGCATGGGGCGAGGGTAGGGGGCGGCGGGCGATCCGACTTGGGGATTTTGTGGCGGGGTCGAGCCGGGCCGGGCCGTGGCCGATCCGCCCCCGGCCCGGCCCGGACTGGTGTCAGGGGGGTGGTGTCAGGGGGTGGTGGTGCGGAAGGCGGTCAGGCCGGGGTCGAGTTGCAGGCCGGGCCAGGGGGTGAGGCCCGCCTTCTCCAGGACGCGGGAGGACGCGGGGTTGTCGAGCGACACCTTCGCGTAGACGGTGTGGACGCCGGGGGCGGTGAACGCGTGGGCGACCAGGGCGCGGGCCGCCTCGCTGGCGTACCCCCGGAGCCGGCGGGACGGGGCGACTCCGTACCCGAACTCGACCTTCCCGTCCTTGTGCGGCCAGAACAGGCCTATGGAGCCCACCGTTTGACCCGCCTCGCGCTCGATCATCTGGCGGTGGCCGTACTCGCCGTACCAGGCGGGGTTCTTGGCGTAGAGCCCCGCCCGGACCCTGTCGGTGTCGGACGGGAAGTCCTCGGCCCAGTGCGGAAGGTGCTTCCCGCCGACCATCGCTTCGGTCTCCTCGGGGACACAGGCGCGGAGGAGGAGACGGTCGGTGGTCAGGTCGGGGATGGCGTGGGACAAGGCAGGACTCCTGACGGCAAGACGGCGGTGGGGACGGTCCACGGGGCGGGGCGGGGTGGGCCGGGGAGAGGGGGGTGCGGGACCCCGGCGCCGGACCGCCCGAACCCTCGCAGAGGGGTGATGCGGGGGCAAGGGATTTTGGCTGGGGTGGACGGCACCTTCGGCGGGCCGGTCGGTGGGTGGGCGGCGGGTGGCTCCCTCGGCCGGCCGGCCGGGCTTCGGGGTCGAGGACGGACGGGGCCCAGGGGGCGGGGGCTCGGGGTCGGCACCCGGCGGGCCGGCGTCCTCGGAAGGGGCGTCTGCCGGACTGGTGTTCAGCGAAGGGAGACGACGTTCAGCGGCTCGGCGCCCAGGGAGCGGCGTCCAGAAGGCGGCACCCGGCGGGGCGGCTTCCTTGGAGGCGGCACCCGGCGGGGCGGTTTCTTGGAGGTGGCACCCGGCGGGGCGGTTTCCAAGAGACGGCTTCCAGGAGGCGGGGCTCGGGGGCGGGGCTCGAGGGCGGGGCTCGGGGGCGGCGCCCGGCGGTCCGGTGCCCAGGAGGCGGTGTCTGTCGGACCGGCGTTGAGCGGATGGCGTGGCAGGCGGCGTTCTGCGTCTCGGCGCCCAGGGAGCGACGGCCAGCAAACGGCACCCAGCGGATCGGCTTCCATGAGGCGGCGCCCGAGAGGCGGCTTCCCAGAGGCGGCTTCCAAGAGGCGGCGCCCAAGAGGCCGCTTCCCAGAGCCGGCGCCCAGCAAGCCGTGCCCCCTCAGTCGGCCAGGCGAGGGTGCAAGGGGCGTCGTTCGGGTGGTGCCAATGTGGTGTCGTCATGGTGTGTGCGTAAGCCATTTCGTTGTCGGTGCAGTGCCAGGGTGTGGCAATTTCCGTAGGGAAGGCCAGGTCAGAGGCGTGTGTGCCAAGTGGTGGGCACTCTGGCTCGCCATGGTGCATGAGATGTGCCATCATGGCGCCATGGACCTCACGCCCTACGTCGACAACCTCCGGCACGAGCTGGCCGTCGCAGCGGACGCCGGCGGCGACGACGCCCGCGCCCTCGCCGAGCGGCTGACCGCCCCCCTGGAGTCCGCCGCCCGCCTGACCCTTCTCAACGCGCTGTCCGCAGCCATGGGCGAGGTCACACGGGAGCTGGCACCGGGTTCGGTCGATGTGCGGCTGCGCGGACTCGACCCGGAGTTCGTGGTGACGGCGCCGCCCGCGGCGGAGCCGTTCCAGGAGGTACGGGAGCCGCTCGCGAGCCCCGTGGCCGCGTCCCCGCTGCCGCCCGCGGACGCGGATGACGGCGCCACGGCGCGGATCAACTTCCGTCTCCCCGCCCACCTCAAGGCCCACGCCGAGAGCGCCGCGAGCCGCGAGGGCCTGTCGGTCAACGCGTGGCTGGTGCGCGCGGTGTCGGCCGCGGTCGACACTGACGTCCGGCCGCGTACGGCACAGAGGACCACGAGCGTCGGACAGAGCATCACGGGCTGGATGCGCTAGCCGCACCCCGCCCGCACCCCTTCACCGGGCACGGGACCACGCCGTTCACCCGAGCCACACCCTTCACCCGAACCACGCCCCACCTGCGGGGACGTACCAACGACTCAAGAGGACGGGACAGCCATGCCTTCTTTCGACACTCCCGAACCGATCTCGGTCAAGGCGCACGTGGGAGCCGGTTCCCTCCGGATCACCGCGAGCGACCGGCTCGACACCGTCGTCGAAGTCCTGCCCGGCGACGCGAAGAAGGACAAGAAGAACGTGCGGGCCGCCGAGCAGACCGAGGTCTCGTACACGGGCGGCGCCCTGACCATCAGGACGAAGGACCGGTACATGATCGGCCCCACCGGCGCCGTCGACGTGACGGTCGACCTGCCGGTCGGCTCGCGCGTCGAGGTGACCGGATCCTGGGTCCAGCTGCTCGGCGAGGGCCGGCTCGGTGAGATGCGGGTGAAGACCTCGTCCGGCGACGTTCGCCTCGACACCACAGGGCCGCTGGAGCTGACCGCCTCCCACGGCTCGATCACCGTGGAGCGCGTCGAGGGCAGGGCCGAGATCGCCACCAGCTCCGGCAGCATGCGCGTCGGCCTCGTCGACGGCCCCGCCGTACTGAAGAACTCGCACGGCAGCACGCACGTCGGCGCCGCGACCGGCGACCTGCGGGTGAGCGGCGCCAACGGCGACATCGACATCGTGCGTGCCGAGGGCTCGGTCACCGCGACCACCGCCCACGGCACCCTGCGCGTCGGTGAAGTCGTGCGCGGCAACGTCCAGTTGGAGACCGGTTACGGCGCCATCGAGGTCGGTGTCCGTGAGGGTACGGCCGCCTGGCTCGACGTCAGCTCCGACAAGGGGCAGGCACGCAACTCGCTCACCGCGTCCGACGCCCCGGGGGAGGCCGAGGAAACGGTCAAGATCCGGGCCCGCACCCGCTACGGCAACATCGACGTCCGCCGCGCGCGGATCTGAGAGCCCCGCCCCCAGTCCCAGCCTCCAGTCCCAGCCCCCAGTCCCAGCCGCCTCGCTCACCCCCGCCGCTTCGTCACTTCATCCTTCCCACAGGAGGGCCCCATGCCCAAATCTGTCATGTCCACGACCAGTCGAGACGACGGCCGGCCCGCACAGACCGCCGTATCCGCCGTCGGACTGCGCAAGTCGTACGGCGACAAGACCGTCCTCGACGGCATCGATCTGCGGATCCCGGCCGGGTCCGTGTTCGCCCTGCTCGGCCCGAACGGCGCCGGCAAGACCACCGCCGTGAAGATCCTGTCCACCCTCATCACCGCCGACGGCGGCCAGGCTCAGGTCGCCGGTCACGACATCGCCAGCCACCCCCAGGCCGTACGGGCCGCGATCGGCGTCACCGGGCAGTTCTCCGCCGTCGACGGCCTGATCACCGGCGAGGAGAACATGCTCCTCATGGCGGACCTGCACCACCTCTCCCGCCGCGAGGGCCGCCGCAGCGCCGCCGAACTCCTGGAGCGCTTCGACCTGGTGGAGGCCGCGAAGAAGCCCGCCTCCACGTACTCCGGCGGCATGAAGCGCCGCCTCGACCTCGCCATGACGCTGGTCGGCAGCCCGCGGATCATCTTCCTCGACGAGCCGACCACCGGCCTCGACCCGCGCAGCCGCCACAACATGTGGCAGATCATCCGGCAGCTGGTCTCCGACGGCGTCACCGTCTTCCTCACCACCCAGTACCTGGAGGAGGCCGACGAACTCGCCGACCGCATCGCGGTCCTGAGCAACGGGAAGATCGCCGCCGAGGGGACCGCCGACGAGCTCAAGCGGCTCGTCCCCGGCGGACACGTACGGCTCCGCTTCACCGACCCGGCCGCGTACCGCTCGGCAGCCGCCGCCCTGCACGGGGTCTCCGCGGACGACGAGGCGCTGTCCCTGCAACTGCCCAGCGACGGCAGTCAGCGCGAGCTGCGCTCCGTCCTCGACCGGCTGGACTCGGCCGGCATCGAGGCGGACGAGCTGACCGTGCACACCCCCGACCTCGACGACGTGTTCTTCGCCCTGACCGGCCCCGCCAGTCTGAACAACCAGCCCGAGGAGGCTGCACGATGAGCGCCCTGTCCCTCGCCGCACGCGATTCGGCCACGATGCTGCGCCGCAACCTGCTGCACGTGCGCCGCTACCCGTCCCTCACCCTGAACCTGCTGCTCACGCCGGTCATGATGCTGCTGCTCTTCGTCTACATCTTCGGTGACGTGATGAGCGCCGGCATCGGCGGAACCGACCGCTCCGACTACATCGCCTACATCGTCCCGGGCATCCTGATGATGACCATCGGATCCACCGTGATCGGGGCCGCGGTGTCCGTCTCCACCGACATGGCGGAGGGCCTCGTCGCCCGCTTCCGTACGATGGCGATCCACCGCAGCTCCGTGATCATCGGGCATGTCGTGGGCAGCGTCCTGCAGGTGCTCGCCAGCCTCGTCCTCGTCGGCGCCGTCGGCGTGGCCATCGGCTTCCGGTCCGTGGACGCCACGGCCCTGGAGTGGCTGGCGGCGTTCGGGCTGCTCGCCCTCTTCGCCCTGGCGCTCACCTGGATCGCGGTCGGGATGGGCATGGCCAGCCCGAACGCCGAGGCGGCCAGCAACATGGCCATGCCACTGATCCTCCTCCCGCTCGTCTCCAGCGCGTTCATTCCGGCCGACACGATGCCGGGGTGGTTCCGGCCAATCGCCGAGTACCAGCCGTTCACGCCTGCCATCGAGACCGTGCGCGGCCTGCTGCTCGGCACCGAGATCGGCAACAACGGATGGATCGCGCTCGCCTGGTGCGTCGGCCTGTCCCTACTCGGCTACCGCTGGACGACGTCGCTGTTCAACCGCGACCCGAAGTAGCAGCACGGAGCACCATCCGGACCGCACACCCGACCCCGCGCACCCGGCCCGAGCACACAAACCACCACCCTGCGGCAAGCCCCGCCGCAGGGTGGCCACCTGGAAGAGGGGCTCGCACTCCTCCCCGACGGCCGCGTGATCGTCGCCGACACCGTCAACCACCAGCTGAAGTCGTACGACCCGGAGAGCGGCGAGGTCGCCGTACTCGCCGGGACCGGCAAGCAGTGGTGGCAGGGCGAGCCGACCTCCGGGCCCGCCCACGACGTGTCGCTGTCGTCCCCGTGGGACGTGGCCCGGTGGCGCGGCGAGGTCTGGATCGCCATGGCCGGTGTGCACCAGCTCTGGGCGTACGACCCCGAGTCGGGACGGGTCCGCGTCGCCGCAGGCACCACCAACGAGGGTCTCGTCGGCGGCCCGGCTTCCCGGCGCACTCGTCACCAGCCGCGCTACGGCCGCCCCGGCACCCCGCAGTCCGTCAGCGCTGCCATCGCCCGCTCGTACCTGTCCTCGTACGTGGCACTGTCCCCGGTGATCCGCAGCAGTACGCTCAGCGCTCGGCACGCGCCCTCGTGGAAGCCCTCGTGTTCGGCTGTGTCCGCCGCCAGGTGGAGCAGGTCGAGGCCCTCGGGTACCCGTCCGAGCTGGGTCAGCGACTCGCCCTGTGCGGTCCGCAGCAGCACCCGGCGGATCACTCCGAGGTCCGCAGGGCCGAGTGCGAGGCCGTTCAGGGAGTGCCGCAGGGCGGCCTCCGGTTCGCCCGCGAGCAGGCAGTGGTCGGCCAGTGACTGGAGGGCGAGCATCTCCGTCTGCCGGTCGCCCGCCTGCCGGGCGAGTGCCGCCGCCCGTACGCAGTTCTCCTGTGCCTGGGCGAGCAGGCCGCGCCGGCACTGGGCGACGGACAGGTTGACGCGGCCGATCGCCTCGTCCACGAGATCGCCTGCCCGCGCGGCGAGCACCGGCGCCAACTCCAGGTGCGGGTAGGCCTCTTCGGTCCGCTCCTCCTCGACCAGCACCCACCCGAGCAGCGCCCGCACCCGTGACTCCGCCTCGGGGTCGTCGAGCGCGACGGCCGCCGTCAGGGCCACCTCCAGCATCGGCGCCCAGCCGTCCCGCACCCGCCACAGGATGTACGGCCACTGGAGGATCCCCAGCCGCCACACGCGCTCGGCGAGCCGGGTGTCGAGGCCGGAGTACGACCCGGCGGCCGTGGCCGCCGCCATCGCCCCCGCGAGTGCCTCGCGCTCTGCCGCGTACCACTCGATGACCTCGTCGCGGGAGTGGAACTCCCGTATATCGGTGGGGTGTTGTACGTCGGCGGGGAGCGAACAGCACGGGCGGCTGCCCCGCTCGGCGACCGCGTTGGCGGCGAGTTCGGTCAGCAGGTAGTGGTCGAGCAGGCGGCCCAGCGCGCCGGGGTCGTCGGCGGTGGAGCGGGCGAACAGGCGGACCAGATCGTGCAGCGCGTACCGGCCCTGCCCGGGGAGGCCCGACTCCTGCACCAGGTGCGCGGCGGCAAGCCGGTCCAGCGCGGCGGCGGTCTCAGGGACCGGCAGCCCGGCGAGCGCGGCGGCGGCGTACCGGTCGACGGTCGGCCCCGTGTGCGCGCCGAGACCCCGGAACACCCGCTGGGTGACCGCGTCCAACTGCTGGAGAGTCAGCCGGAGTTCGACCTCCACGCCCCGGTCCTCGACCTGCAGGAGGGTGAGCCTGCGCTGTTCGTCGGCGAGTTCGGCGGCGTGGTGTTCCAGAGTGCGGTCGGGGTAGGCGGTGAGCCGGGCCGCCGTGATGCGCAGGGCGAGCGGCAGCCCTTCGCAGAGCTTGGCGAGGCGGTCTGCGGCAGTCGGCTCGGCGGCCACCCGCTGCTCGCCGAGCACCTTGGCGAGCAGCGCGACCGAGTCCTCGGGGCCGAGCGCGTCCAGTGGTACGGGCCGGGCCAGGTCGTCCGCGATCAGCCCGCCGAGCCGGTTCCTGCTGGTCACGACGGTGACGCAGTCGTCGCCTGCGGGCAGCAGTGGACGCACCTGCTCCGAACTGCGGGCGTTGTCGAGTACGACGAGCAGCCGGCGGCCCGCGGTGAGTCGCCGGTAGAGCGCGCCTGCGGTGGCCGGAGTCTCGGGCAGGGCGTGCCCGGGAACGCCGAGCGCGAGGAGGAACTCCCGTACGACATCGGCGGGTTCGGGGTCGGAGAGCAGGTCGAAGCCGTGCAGGTCGGCGAAGAGCCGGCCGTCCGGGAAGTTCTCGCGGTGCCCGTGCGCCCAGTGCAGGGCGAGCGCGGTCTTGCCGACTCCGGCGGGCCCGGTGACGACCGCGATCGGCGCCTCCCCACCGGCCGTGACGGCGTTGATCGCGGCGAGATCCGCATCCCGCCCGAGAAAGCCGCGGGGGCGGCGGGCGAGCAACTCGGGGACGGTGTACGGGACGTGGGGTGCGCAGTGCTGTTGCGCGGCGAAGAAGGAGCCGGAGCCGGTGCCGGTGCCGGTGCCGGTGCCGGACCTGTAGCCGGGGTCGGCCCCGGGGGCTGTGGCGAGGGTGGCCGTGTCGGCCGGGGGGATCCGTACCGAATCGGCGGGAGAGCCGGAAGCTGCGGGCGGCAGGGAGGCAGCGGGCGCCCCGGAGGCGGAGGCGGCGGGCGGCCCGGCGGACAGTGCCTGCACCTCGCGGTCGGCCCCCGGCCCGGTCCCGTCGGTCCCCGCCCCGGTCGTTTGCGCGGTCCCGGCCCATGCGGCCCCCGCGGGCCTGCCGGGCCTGGACGGGTCCGTGCCGTCCACCGTCTCCGGCGTCCGCTGTCCGGACGGGTGGCGATCGGTGGTGGGCCGGTCGGTGGTGGGCCGGTCGTGCCGGCCCTGCACGCCCTGGCCGGGTATGCGGGCCTCCGGGCCCAGGGTCGTCGCAGCGGCGGTGACCGGACTCGTCCGGGTTCCGGGCCGCCCCGGGGCGGTCCCGCCGGGCGAGGTGCCGCCCACGGCCGGACTCTGTACATGCTCGGCCTCGTACGGGTCCGCCGGGTGCGGGTACGCATGCGTGCCGCCCGTCGTCTCCTCGCCGCCCTCCCCCTGCAGGATCGCCCCGTACGCGTCCTGCAGCGCCCGCCCCGGGTCGACTCCCAGCTCGTCCGCGAGCAGGCGCCGGGTGCGGTGGTACCAGTCGAGGGCGTCGGACTGCCTGCCCGCCCGGTACAGCGCCAGCATCAGCGCCGATGCGAGTGACTCGCGCATCGGGTGGGCGACCGCCTCGGCGCGCAGCACGGCCGCCGCACGGCCGTGCTCGCCCAGCGCTCCGTACGCGTCGGCCAGGTTCTCGACCGTGACCAGGCGGGTCTCCTCCAGTGCGTGCGCCGCCGCGAGCAGTGGCTCGGAGGAGACCGTTCCGGTGAGCGCGGGGCCACGCCACAGGGCGAGTGCCTCACGCAGCATCAACACCGCGTCGGCGGGCTGCCGCTGCCGCTTCGCCAGCTGCACCAGCTCGTCGAAGCGGTGCGCGTCCAGCAGCGATTCCGACATCTGGAGGACGTAGGCCCGTCCACGGGTGGCCAGTTCTACTCCGTACGCCGCTGCCTCGCCGTCGTTCAGCAGCGCACGCAGCCGTGATACGTGGCCCTGGACGACGGTCCGTGCGTGGGCGGGCGGTGTTTCGTCCCAGATGGTGTCGATGAGCTGGTCGACGGGGACGGCGGTGTTGGGGCGCAGCAGCAGTGCGGCCAGTACGCTGCGGCGCTTGGCCGGGCCCAGTGGCAGCTCTCCGGCCTCGGTGGTGACGGACACCGCTCCGAGTAGCCGGAACTCCACTGACGCCTCCCGGTAACACCTGTGAACCCTGTGGTGGACAAGAGGGTCAGACTACCGGGGGAGGTTCCGCAGGCCGGGGGCGATATTGAGGCGTGATGACGGATGTGACGCGTCACTCGTGGCGCGCACTCGTCGCACCCGTTACCGGTCGTGCCGGTCGCTTGGCGCACCCGTTGCGGGTGGTGCCGGTCGCTTGGCGCACCCGTTGCGGGTGGTGCCGGTCACTTGGTGCGCCCGTTGCCCGTCACTCGTAGTGCCGGTAGCGCTCCTCGACCACGCCGCCCTCGACGGGCGGGGTGCCGACGCCGCGGCGCCGCTTGAGGATGCTGGTGAAGACCACGATCCCGATGATGCCGACAAGCATCATGATCACCCCGACCAGGTCGAGGTTGACGCTCTTCATCTCCCAGTCCGTCGCGAAGGTCAGGATGGCCCCCACCGCGACGAGGACGATGCAGCCGCCCAGTCCCATGTCAGTTCGCCTCCGAATGCGCTTGCTCGTGACCGCTTCGGGCCCGGAATCAATCGGACCTCGTTGTACGAGGGCGAGTACCCGGGCCCGTAACGGCCATGCGCGGAGGCGGAGTTCCCAGCCCGTCGGGCTGTGGACTCCGATTCCCGCCTCAGGCCTCCAGGAAGGCCGTCAGCGCGTTGGCCAGCAGGTACGGGTCGTCGGCCCCGCACAGCTCGCGCGCACTGTGCATGGAGAGGATCGCGACGCCGATGTCGACCGTCCGGATGCCGTGCCGGGCGGCGGTGATCGGGCCGATCGTCGTGCCGCAGGGCATCGCGTTGTTCGACACGAAGTTCTGCCACGGCACCCCCGCCTTCTCGCAGGCCGCCGCGAACACCGCACGGCCGGCGCCGTCGGTGGCGTACCGCTGGTTCACATTGACCTTGAGGATGGGGCCGCCGTTGGCGCGCGGGTGGTGCGTCGGGTCGTGCCGCTCCGCGTAGTTGGGGTGCACGGCGTGCCCGGTGTCGGAGGACAGACAGATCGTCCCCGCGACGGCGCGCGCCTTGTCCTCGGGGGAACCGCCGCGGGCGAAGACGGAGCGCTCCAGCACGTTCCCGAGGAGGGGGCCGTCGGCGCCCGTGTCGGACTGCGAGCCGTTCTCCTCGTGGTCGAAGGCGGCGAGCACCGGGATGTACGACAGCTTCTCGTCGCCGCTCGCGACGGCGGCCAGCGCGGCGACGCCCGCGTGCACGGAGATCAGGTTGTCCATCCGGGGGCCGGCCAGCAGCTCCTGGTCGCGGCCCAGGTAGGAGGGGGCCTCGACGGCGTGCGGCATCAGGTCCCAGCCGGCGACGTCCTCGGGGTCCACCCCCGCCTCCTGCGCGACGTACGCGATGAGGTCGCCCTCGTGCACCTCGCCCAGGCCCCAGATGGGCTGCATGTGGCGCTGCTTGTCGAGCTTCATGCCCTCGTTGACCTGGCGGTCGAGGTGGACGGCGAGCTGCGGGACGCGCAGCAGCGGCCGGTCGATGTCGACCAGGCGGTGCGAACCGTCGCGCAGGGTCAGCCGGCCGGCCAGACCGAGGTCCCGGTCCAGCCAGGTGTTCAGCAGCGTCCCGCCGTAGACCTCGACGGCGACCTGGCGCCAGCCCTCGTTGCCGGTGTCGGGCAGCGGCTTCACGCGCAGGTTGGGGGAGTCGGTGTGCGCGCCGACGATACGGAACGGGGTGTGCGCCTGCGCGCCCTCCGGGACGTACCAGGCGACGATGGCCCCGCCGCGCAGCACGTACTTGCCGCCCGTGGTGCCGTCCCAGGCATCGGTCTCGGCCACCTGCCGGAAGCCCACCTTCTCCAGCCGCTCGGCGGCCGCGGCGACGGCGTGGTACGGCGAAGGGCCGGCCATCAGGAAGGACATCAAGTCGTCGGTGTGTCCGCGATCGAAGCGGGCTGCTGTGCTCATGAGATCAGCGTAACCAGGCCCACTGACACCCGGGTCACGGCCGGATACCGGCTGCCACCCGGGTCGTGGTCCGGCAGCGGCCCCGGCCCCGGCAAGGGTCCCGCGGCTCCGGAGGACTAGGGCACGCGACCGCGGCAAGATCCGCCGGACAGGCCCTAAAGCCCCGGCGGCCGCTCGAACCTCCTGCGCAGCGGCATCCGGCGGTCTCCGCGCGCCACTCTGGGCAGCATCTGCGGGGTACCCGCCGCGCGCTGCGCCTGGCGGCGGCGGCCCGCGCAGAAGATGCACTCCTCGCCGGGCGGCGCGTCCGGGTCGATGGGGGCGCCGGGGTGCTGTGCGCAGCCGGAGGAATTGCGCGGCCGGGACAGCTCGCGGGCCAGCACGAAGGCCCGGTGCAGAGCCTCGGCGAGGGCGGCGAACTCCTCCGGCCGCGAGGCCGTCCCGAGGTTGAAGGACCGCTCGTTGACCAGATCGAACTGGGCGGTCAGCGTGGCCCGCGTGGTGCGCTGCGCCGAGTGCTCGGGCAGCCGGGGCGTCTCCTCGGCCGGGGTGGGCGCCCCGCGCTCGGTGAGCCGGCGGCGGTGGTTGCAGATCAGGCAGCGGCCCCAGCCGTCGGGCACGGTCGGGTCGACGGCGCCGTCCGGGTGCTCCTTGCAGCCGGTGACGTTGCGTGCGGGGGCGAGCTCGGACGCGGTGCGGAACGCGCTGTAGAGGGAGTCGGCGATCGGTTCGTAATCGGAGGGGTGGGCGCCGTCGTACAACTCGCTCACCAGGTCGTTCGCCGAGCCGAGTCTGCTGCGCAGCTCCTTGAGCGCGTGTGGGAGCCCGGTCGGGACCGAGTACCCGTTGCCCTTGCCCTGCTGTTCCTGTCCTGCCATGTCACCAAGGTTCGCACGCACCACTGACAACGGGCCGGAGATGTTTCACGTGAAACATCTCCGGCCCGCGCACTCAGTCCCCGATGCCGACTGGAAGGACCAGAAGGACTGGGAAGCAGCCTCGTCCCGAAGGACTAGAAGGCAGCCTCGTCCAGCTCCATCAGCGAGCCGTCGACCGACTCGGCCTTCGCCCGCTCGACGCCCACGCCCGGCAGCACGTTCGCGGCGAAGTACTTCGCGGCGGCGATCTTGCCGGTGTAGAAGGCGGTGTCCTTGGCGGAGGCGCCCGCCAGCTTCTCGGCTGCGACTGCCGCGCCGCGGAGCAGCAGGTAGCCGACCACGACGTCGCCCGATGCCATCAGCAGACGGGTCGTGTTGAGGCCCACCTTGTAGATGGCCTTGACGTCCTTCTCGGTGCCCGCGAGGTCCGTCAGCATGGCGCCGACGATGGCCTCCAGGTCCACGGCCGCCTTGGCGAGCTGCTCGCGCGCCCCGGCCAGCTCCTCGCCGCCGGTGCCCACGGCGAGGAACTTCTTGATCTCCTCGGCGAGCTGGTTCAGCGCGGCGCCCTGGTTGCGGACGATCTTCCGGAAGAAGAAGTCCTGGCCCTGGATCGCGGTGGTGCCCTCGTAGAGGGTGTCGATCTTGGCGTCGCGGATGTACTGCTCGATCGGGTACTCCTGCAGGTACCCGGAGCCGCCGAAGGTCTGCAGCGACTGCGCCAGCTGCTCGTACGACTTCTCCGAGCCGTAGCCCTTGACGATCGGGAGCAGCAGGTCGTTCAGCGCGATCTCGGCCTTGGCGTCCTCGCCGTTGGCCTCCTTCAGCGCGATCTCGTCCTGTACGCAGGCGGTGTGCAGCACCAGCGCGCGCATGCCCTCGGAGTACGCCTTCTGCTCCATGAGCGCGCGGCGGACGTCCGGGTGGTGCGTGATGGTGACCTTGGGCGCGGCCTTGTCCATGAAGTTGGCCAGGTCGGTGCCCTGCACGCGCTCCTTGGCGTACTCAAGGGCGTTGAGGTAGCCGGTGGAGAGGGTGGCGATGGCCTTCGTGCCGACCATCATCCGGGCGAACTCGATGATCATGAACATCTGGCGGATGCCGTCGTGCTTGTCGCCGATCAGCCAGCCCTTGGCGGGGTGCTGGTCGCCGAACGTCATCTCGCACGTGTTGGAGGCCTTGAGGCCCATCTTGTGCTCGACGTTCGTCGCGTAGGCACCGTTGCGCTCGCCGAGCTCGCCGGTCTCCCAGTCGAAGTTGTACTTCGGCACGAGGAAGAGGGAGAGGCCCTTCGTGCCGGGTCCCGCACCCTCGGGGCGGGCGAGGACGTAGTGGAGGATGTTCTCCGACATGTCGTGCTCGCCGGACGTGATGAAGCGCTTCACGCCCTCGATGTGCCAGGAGCCGTCCTCCTGCTGGATCGCCTTCGTGCGGCCCGCGCCCACGTCCGAACCGGCGTCCGGCTCGGTGAGGACCATCGTGGAGCCCCACTGCTTGTCCACGGCGATCTGCGCGACCTTCTTCTGCGCCTCGTTGCCCTCCTGGAAGAGGATGCCGGCGAAGGCCGGGCCCGAGGAGTACATCCAGACCGCGGGGTTGGCGCCGAGCAGCAGCTCCGCGTAGGCCCAGATCAGGGAGCGCGGGGAGGTCGTGCCGCCGATCTCCTCCGGCAGGCCCAGGCGCCAGTACTCGGAGTCCATGAAGGCCTGGTAGCTCTTCTTGAACGAGGCGGGGACGGGAGCGGTGTTCGTCGCCGGGTCGAAGACCGGCGGGTTGCGGTCGGCGTCCTCGAAGGACTCGGCCAGCTCGTTCTCGGCGAGACGGCGCAGCTCGTCGAGGATGCTCTTGGCGGTCTCGACGTCCATCTCCGCGAACGGGCCGGTGCCGTACAGCTTGTCGCGACCGAGCACCTCGAAGAGGTTGAACTCGATGTCCCGGAGATTCGACTTGTAGTGCCCCATGGCGACGGCTCCGTATAACTCGGGGAGGCGGGATCCTCGTAACTACTACCAGCAAGTAATCACAATGATGCTACCCACCGGTAATAAGCCGCAACCCCGGACGGTCCGATGTGACGAGGGTCTAGTTGCGGGCGGGTCCGCGGGCGGGACCGGGTTCGCGGGCGGGACCGGGGCCGGGGTGAGGGCTGCCGCAGGGGCGTCCACGTGGGGTCCCGGGCGTGTCACCGGGCACGAAAGCGTCGCGTCGTGGTCGTGGCGGGAAAGCGCCGAAGTCGCGCCGTGGTCGAGTATGAGTGGGGTCGGTAAATGAACGACAATGATGGCTTGATACTTTTCCTTGCTCTGTTAGGTTGAAACTCTGTAAGGCATCTCCAGCATTTTTGATGTACGGGGGAGTCCGAATGTCTGTTTTGCGATGTACGAGGATCGTGATCGTCCAGTCGGAACTCGGGCCGCGGCTCCTGGATATGTCGTCGATGCTTGAGGAGATCGACTTTTCCCTGCTCCTCACGGACGACGTCGAGGAGGAGCTCAGCCGCTGTCCGACGGGCGTGGCGGTGCTGCCCGCTCTGAACGAACTGCAGGTGGGGAGGGTCAGCGAGGTCGCCGAGCGATTCCCCCTGGCGAGCGTGATCGGCGTGGTGCACGAGGCCGAGGGATACCGCACGCGGGAAGTCATCCAGGCCGGCGCCGTCCTGGCGATGAACGTCCTCATACCGATCGAGGAATATCGGGAGGCGTTACGGACGGTCGCGCGCAGGTGTGAGGAAATGGTTTATTGGTCGTCCGTGAAGAAATCCGGCGACCGGTCGTATGATGGTGAATTCCTCGGCCTCAGGGACGAGGGTGAAATACGGCTCGCGCGCCTCCTCTGCAGTTTCAAGACGACCGTCGAGATAGCCGATGCGCTCTTCTGCAGCGAGCGCTCCGCATACCGGCGAATCCGGTCGCTCTACGTGGCATGCGGCGTGCGCAACCGCAGCGAGCTGCGGGAACTGGCCGCGCGGTCGGGCATGGCGAGGGTGTCCTGACCGCGGACGCCCCCGCCTCGGCTCAGCTCTTCTTCTTGTCCTTGCCCGTGGTGCAGAGCGCCAGTGCGTGGCTGCGCATCGCGCCCAGGCCGACCTGCCAGCCGCCCTCGGACTCCCGCCGGATCCCGTCGATCTTGGTCACGCCGGCGTCCTCGGCCTTGCGGTTCAGCGCGTAGGCCTTCCCCGATTCGTCGACGAAGACCGTCTGCTCGTCCTTGCGGCACTCGATGCTGCCACGGTCCACGGTCAGCGGCCACAGGTGCACCAGGTTCTCCTTGGCGATCGCCTGCCGGGTGCCGTTCGGGGACGGCAGCGGGACCGGCGACTTGCCCGCTTCCGGGTCCATGCCGACCGCGCCGCACCCGGCGAGCAGGGCCGTCACGGCCACCGCCGCCACGGAGAGCAGCGTCTTGCGAGCCGTGTTCCTGTGCGTCATCTCCCGTTCCCCTCCTGCGATCTGTGCGATCCCTGCGATCCCTGTGATCTCTGCGATTCGTGTGCCGCGTGTGCTTCGGGTGCCGCGTGTGCTTCGGGTGCCTCGTCCGTCCCGTGTGTTCACCGCTCCCCCACCGGCGTCCGGCGGCTGAGGCGCATCAGCGCCACGTAGCCGTCCTCCAGGGTCGGTTCGACGGGCTGTGCGCCCTCCGGCGGGCGCTCGGTGACGATGCGGTAGAGCGTCCCCTGCGGACCTGCCTGGGCGTTGACCACCGCGATGTCACCGGCCGGGGCGGGGCCCGCGGTCATCAGTGCGTACGTGCTGTTGCGCGCGGCGTCGACCAGGCTCTGGGTGGAGCCGTGGTGGACCAGCCTGCCGTGCGTCATGACGGCGACCTCGGGGCAGGTCTGGGCGACGTCGTCCAGGATGTGGGTGGAGAGGATCACCGTGCGCCCCGCGCCGAGCTCGGCCAGCAGGGCACGGAAACGCATCCGCTCCTCCGGGTCGAGGCCTGCCGTGGGCTCGTCCACGATGATCAGCTGCGGGTCGCCGAGCAGCGCCTGCGCGATGCCGAGGCGGCGCTTCATGCCGCCCGAGTACCCGCCGGCACGCCGTCCGGCCGCCTCCGTGAGCGCCACCCGCTCCAGCAGCGAGTCGATCTGGCGGCGCCGGGCGCGCTTGTCGTCGAGGCCCTTGAGCAGACCGATGTAGTCGAGGAACTCCCGCCCCGTCAGGTCCGGGTAGACGTCCAGCTCCTGCGGCAGGTAGCCCAGGGTCCGCTTGACGGCGGCCCGGCCCGCGCTGCTGGAGAGGTCGTGCCCGCCGACTGCCACCGTCCCCGAGGTGGGGGTGATGATGCCGGTCAGGATGCGCATCAGGGTCGTCTTGCCCGCGCCGTTCGCGCCCAGCAGGCCGACCATGCCGCCGCGCAGCTGGAGGTCGATCTCGTCCAGGGCTCGTACGCCGCCCTTGAATTCCTTGGTGAGCCGGTTGATCAGGATGTCCATGGAGGACCTCTCCTCAGTCGGTGGTGAGGGCGGGAGGGGAAGGGCGAACCGGAGAGAAGGGGCCGGTTCAGCGGCGTACGGCGGTGGTGGACCTGGCGATCAGGAAGAGGACGCAGGACACGGCGAGCAGCGCCAGCACGCTCCACAGCGCGGTGGTGGCCGACGGGTCCGGTGACAGGACGCCGGGGGACCCGCGTCCCGCCCACAGCACGTCGGCGTGCAGCCAGCCCGCCCCCGCGTAGTCGCCCAGCGGGGAGAGGAGGGTGCCGGTCGGCGTGGGCAGCGGCACCAGGTTGGTGCTGAAGACGGTCGTCCAGAACCAGCCGAGCACCGCGATCACCCGGGCCAGCGGCAGCGGCAGGAAGAGCGCGAGCGTCGCCGCGAACGTGGCCAGGACCAGCGCGCCCGGCACCACGATGGCCAGCAGCGCCAGGACCGCCCAGAGCGGCGAGGCGGGCGCGCCGTCCGTGACGGCCGTGACGACACCCAGGACCAGGAAGAGCGCCGCCACCGGCGCGAGCGCGGCGGTCAGCGCGCCGAACAGGGTGCCCACCATCCGCCAGGACACGCTCGCCGGGGTGGAGAGCAGCAGCTCGGTGAGGCCGAGACCCCTGATGCGTACGAAACGGTCCGCCAGCGAGACGCCCGTGCCGACCGTCGTGATCATGTTGGCGAGCACCGCCCAGGTGGCGAGCTTGGCCATCGTGTCGTCCAGGTTCGCCGTGCGCGGCGACGTGATCATGATCAGCAGTGCGACGGCGAGCAGCGGCAGTACGGACAGCCACAGCATCTTGCCGCGCATCGCCATCCGGAACTCGTAGAGCGCGGTCGCGGTGAAGGCGAGCGGCAGCAGCCGCGGGCGGGTACGGGCCGCGGTGGCGTCGGCCCGGTGCTGGTGAAGGCTCATGAGGCGCTCCCGGCGAGTTGGCGCTCGCTGTCCTTCAGCGCGTGCACGGCCAGCAGGGCCATGGCCACGCCGAGGGCCAGCAGGAGCGAACGGTTGACGATCCAGGACGAGATGAAACGGTCCAGCCACATCACCTGCAGCAGCCATACCCCCAGCACCACCGATGAGGCGGCAGCCGTGGAGCGCATCTTGGCCTGGGCCCAGGCGGCGGCCCCGATGAGCAGCACGCTCGGCCCCATCGGCACCAGCAGCGCGGTGGGCCCCTGCGCGGGATGGTTCCACTGGCCGGCCAGGGCGAGACCGACGATGCAGATCCCGGCGGCCAGCAGCGACACCAGGGTCACCACCGTGAGCCGCCGTCGTACGGTCACCGAGTACGGGGTGGGCAGGGCGAGTTGGACCTCCACCATCGGGTCGCGGGCGGCGGCGGTGGCGGCGGCGAGGCCGACCGCGACCGGCAGCACGCTCGCCACCAGGCGCACCATGCCGGTACCCGCGTCGTCGCCGGCCGACGCGTCCTGCGAGCCGACCACCAGGGACATCGCGATGATCGCGGCGGCGGCCAGCAGCGGCAGGGCCGGGGCGGCCTTCCCGCACCGGCGGGCCTCGTGGATCCAGAGGGCTTGTTCCATACCCAGTACGTAGCGGCCGGGCGGCGGGAGGTTCACTCCACAGGGAAAGTTTTTCCCGGGCGCGATTCGGGACGCGACACGAGCACGGCCGCGGCCGCGAAGAACACCAGCGCGGCGGTCACCGTCCACACATTGGTCGACCAGACCAGCGACATGACGTGCCCGATGCCGACGTCCTCGCGCCCCAGGCCGTCGGACGCCCGGGAGCGGGCCCCCAGCGCGCCCACCGCCCAGAGGGCGAATCCCGCGATCCAGCCGAGCCAGGGCGCCTTCCACAGGGCCACCAGGAGAGCCACCGAGGCGCCGAGCAGGGACGGCCCGAACCAGGCGGCGAGCAACGCGGTGAACGGCGGCCCGCCGACCCCCGCGGTCACCGCGGAGGTGGCCAGCGCCGCACCGACCGTCATCGCCAGCACCAGTACGAGCCGGGCCATGAACACGGTCTGCGGGGGGACGTACAGCGTGTGGAACAGCTCGGAACGCGGGTTGCGGCCGGTCGACGCCACGCCCAGGGCGGCCAGCAGGGCGCCCATGTTGAGGCAGGCGCCGAAGACCATGGCGCCCCAGGCGTCGTCCCCGGTGAGCAGCGCCAGCGCGCCGCCGGTGACGAACAGGGCGAAGACGACGGGCCCGAGGGAACGCGGCAGCAGCCGGAACTGCTGGCGTACGAGCGCGGGCGCGAGCCGCCGGAGCCGGGGGCGGTGCGGTACGGGGAACACCGAAGCAGCAGAAGCAGCCGAAGGAGCACCAGCAGAAGCAGCAGCCGAAGGAGCACCAGCAGCAGCACCAGAAGCACCAGCAGAAGTCACCGCCGGCGCCGGTGCGTCGTCCAGCAGCGCGCCGAGCAGAAAGTCGAAGTCCGGCACGGGAGTCGGCGGGAAGTCCAGCCGGTCCGCCGTCCTGACCGCCTCCGCCAGCGCGGTCCAGCTCTCCGCCTCCGTACGGCATCTCGCACAGACGTGCAGGTGGGCGCGGACGGAATCGGGGACGCGGGCACTGTCGGGCCCGGGGTTCCCCGCGCCGCCCAGCGCGGTGAACTGGTCGTCGGTCAGATGTGTCACGGCTCCACCCGTTCTTCGGCGAGCGCCCGGACGAGGGCCGCGCGTGCGTGGGACATTCTGCTCTTGACCGTGCCGACGGGCACCCCGAGCACGGCGGCGACGTCACGCTGCGGCAGTTCCTCCACCAGGGCCAGAACGATCACTTCGCGGTGGATGTCGGGCAGCGCCCGCACGGCTGCGACGATGCGTTGCCGCGAGGCGCTCGCAAGGACCTGAGCCTCCGTTCCAGGCCGCTGATCTGCGACTTCACTCGCTTGTTCCAAGTCCACCGTCTCTGCCTCCTTGCGCCGGAGTCTGTTGTGGGCCTGCCGGCGGGCCACCCCGAGCAGCCAGCCGCGAACCGAGGAATCGCCCCGGAACGCAGCAGCGGACTGCCACACCGCCAGCCAGGACTCCTGCATGATCTCCTCGGCCACCGAAGTGCTCGGGCAGAGCCGTCTGAGCAGCCGTAACATCGCGGCGGCATGCCGCTCGTACAGCGGTCGCAGAGCGGTTCTGTCGCCCAGTGCGAGCGCGTTCATGAGTTCTCGGTCGTCAGGCACTGTCATGTACGTAGCAGCTCCTGCGGCTTTGGTTCACTCCCCGGCGGCACAGTCCGAACGGGAAAGCCCAAGTCCCTTGAGGTGTGGGGTACTTCGGCGCCACGGGTCTGGCACCAACCCATCACCGTGGCACTCCGCTGCCACTCCTGCCAACGTCTCCAGCAGGTCTTGAGTCCATCCCGAGCGGCGGTCTTACTGGTTCCAGGCCGCCAGCCCGGTGGCTCGGAAACGAACAACTCTGGAGGGTCTTATGCCTACCAACAACGAGTTCGCCCGTGACCTGGACGTCCTGGACCTCGACATCGAGGTTGCGGTCGAAGAATCCGCCGTGGGCCCGATGGTGACCAGCTGGTCGGTATGCACCCCGGGTTGCACCTCCCCCGGTGGCGGCAGCGCCTGCAGCTACTGCTGCTGATCCCAGGCAGCTGAGGCTGCTGGTCTGAACGGTCCTGGTGCCGCCGCCCTCCGGGGCGGCGGCACCAAGGCCGACCCACACGCGAAAGACCCGCACGCGATGGACCCGGAGGCAACGGTGACGGTGCAGGAATCCCGGCGGACACTGTTCCGCGGTTGGGACCACTTCTTGTTGCGCGCGCCGCTCGCGGGCCCGCGCACGGAACAGCTCCCCCCGGGCGAGGGCCGGACCGGCCAGCTCGCCCTGCTCGCCGCGCTCGCGGCGGACCCCCTTCTCTGCGAGGCCGTCGCCCTGGCCAGCCCCAGCCTGTCGCGCACCATCGACCTCGCGGGGCGGGGCGACACCGACCGGCTCAGTGACGCGCAGGTGCGCCGCGCCGCGCTGTCCGCACTGCGCTACGACATCCGGATGCGGACCCGCCCCACCCCCTTCGGGCTGTTCGCCGGAGTGGCCGGCGGCCGCTTCGACACGGGCGCGAAGACGGAGGACGACGCACGCGGGCCCCGGCACCGCACCCGGGTCGACATGGACTGGCTGTTCGGCCTGGTCCAGGACCTGGAGGCGCTGCCCGGCATCCTGACCCGGCTGCGGGTGCAGGCGCACACCGCGCTCGTCGAGCGCGGCGGCCGGATCAGGCTCGACACCCCCGCCAACCCCGGCGTCTCGGCAGGCCAGGAGGCCCGCAGCAGCGTCTCCGTCCGGTCGACGCCCGCCGTGCGGGAAGTACTGGGCGCGGCGCGGGAGTTGATCCCGGTACCCGAACTGGCCCAGCACCTCCTCACCGCCTTCCCCTCCGCGTCGGAGGAGTCCGCACTGCGCATGGTGCAGGGCCTGGTGAAGCAGGAACTGCTGATCACCTCGCTGCGCCCGCCGCTGGACGGCGAGGACCCGCTCGACCACGTCGTCGACGCGCTCCGGCCGCCCGAGGGCGCCCCCGCCCCCGACGTCCTCCCCGTTCTCCTACGTATCGCCGAACTCCGGGACGCCTACGACGCGTGCCCGCCAGGCGAGGGCAGGCAAGCGCTCGCCGCGCTCACCGGGGCGATGCGCGAACTGCGGGAGAACGAGACGCCCCTGCACCTGGAGACCTCGCTCGGCGCGCACGTCACCCTGCCCGAACAGGTCCGCACCGAGGCGGAGCGCGCCCTCGACGTGATGTGGCGGATCGCCCCCGACCGCCTCGGGATGCGCCCGTTGCGCCCGTACCAGCGTCTCTTCCTGGAGAAGTACGGAGTGGGACGGCTCGTGCCGATCCTCGAACTGCTCGACGAGACCGTCGGTCTCGGCGCACCCGCCGGATACACCTGGCCCAACGCCGAGGCGATCGAGGAACCCGGCGACGAGAGCCGGGGCCCTGGGCACGAACGGGTCCTTGCCCGGCTGGCGGCCGAGGCCGTCCGCGACGGCAGGATCGAAGTCGTACTCGACGACAAGGTGCTCGACGAACTCGATCCGGATCCGGCGGACCCGCGCACCGCCTCCACCTCCTGCGAGCTGTACCTCCAGCTCGCGACCGAGAGCGCGGAGGACCTGTGCGACGGCCGGTTCCGGCTGGTCCTCGCACCCAACCCGGGCTCGCACCGGGCGGGCGCCACCCTCGGCAGGTTCGCCGACCTCCTCGACCCGGCGGTGGCCGAGGGCGTCACCGAGCGCTGCGGGAACATTCCGCCCCAGGTGCCGGGCGCGATCGTCGCCGACCTGGCGTACGTACCGCGCTCCGCCAGGGCGGGGAACATCGCCCACAACCGGGCCTGCACCGGCCGCCGCATACCGGTCGGGCTGCCCGTCGAAGGCCCCGACGACATCCGGCTCGACGACATCGCGATCGGCACCACCCTCGACCGGATGTACGCGGTCCACCTGCCCACCGGTCGTGAACTCGTCGCCGTGGCACACAACATGCTCAGTCCGGGCACCCAAGCACCCAATGCCGCAAGGATGTTGTACGAGATAGGCCAGGAGGGCCACCGGCTCTGGGAGCCCTGGGACTGGGGCCCCGCGTCGGCGGCGCCGTTCCTGCCCCGGGTGCGGTACGGGCGGGTCGTCCTCTTCCCCGCCGTCTGGAAGCTCGACGCACTGCGCGCCCACGCCGAGACCGGCGGCCCGAAGTGGGCGGCCGCCATCGACGAGTGGCGCCGGACCTGGCGGGTGCCCCTGCAGATTCTGGCCCTCAGCCAGGACCAGCGGCTGCTGCTCGACCTCACGGACCCCCTGCACCGGGAGATCCTCCGGGACGAGGTGCGCAAGGACGACAAGCTGATGGCGCAGGAACCGCCTGCGCACACCCTGCCCCGCCCCGACGGCACGCAGCCGTCGGACACCCTGCCCGGTCCGGCCTCCGGTGACGGACCGTCACCGGACGCCGGACCGTCATCCGACGACGCACAGGAATCGGACGACACACAAGCCTCGGACGGCGAGCATTCACCGGATGACGGAAGCGCACCCGCCTGGCCGTTCGGCAGGACGGTGGAGCTGGTGCTCCCCGCGCAGCGCGACCCCGATCTGCCGCCCACCCTCCCGGCCGGCGCCACCCAGGTCCTCACCGCCCCCGGCGGCGGACCCCGGGCGGTCCTGCCGGGCGGCGAGTGGATCTACCTCAAGCTGTACGGTGCGTGGCGCGGTCAAGAGGCCCTGATCTGCGAGCAGTTGGGCCCGCTGGTCAGTACCGCACTCGAAGCGGGCGCCGACCGCTGGTTCTTCATCCGCTACCGGGACCCCGATACCCATCTGCGGCTGCGGCTGCACGGCGACGCCGCCACACTGTGGCCGAAGGTGCTGCCCGCGCTCGTACCAGGACTGGAGTCGCTGCGCGCGGCGGGCCTGATCGGCCGGTACGTGCTCGACACCTTCGACCCCGAGTGGGAACGGTACGGAGGACCTGCCGCGCAGAGGGCCTGCGAGGAGTTCTTGCAGGCCGACAGCGTGCTGTGCGCGACCCTGATGGACCTGGCCAGGCAGCCGGGCGCCCCCTACGACCTGGACACCCTCGCCACCATCGCCGTCGCCGCGCTCGCGCACTCCTTCGGTGCGCCCTCGCCGGGCACCCCGTGGACGCACCCGCGCACCGAGGGCGACCCCGCCGCGGCCTGGCTCGGAGCGACGGGCGACCGCAAGGACGTACCGCCGCGCTACCGCGCCAAGCGGCAGTACTGGCGCGGACTCCTGGACCCCTACGGCGGCTGGCCGGGTCTGGCCGCCGACGAGGCGGGGCGGCGGGTGCTCGCCGCACTCGCACTGCGCGACGCGGCAGCCGCCCGCTACGGCGAGCGGGTACGGGAGCTGGCAGCCCAAGGGGCCCTGCCCACACCGGAGTTCCGGATCGTCGGCAGCCTCATCCACATGACCTGCAACCGGCTCTTCGGCGGCACCCAGGAACGCGAGGACGCCGCGCTCGCCGTCTCCCGCGCGACCGTACTGGACCACCTCGACCGACGGAGGCACACCGCATGACCGCAGGCGCTCCCCCTACGACGACCACAGCGCCCGCCCCGGTGCTGACCGGTCCTGAGGCTCAACGCGCCGCCGAACTGGTCGAGTTGACGGGCATTCGGCTCGCCGACCCGCAGACGGTGGCGGACGTGGCAGGTGCCGACGGCAACCGGGAACCCGTCTTCAACACCCTCATGTGGGAGCCGATGGCGCTCTCCCACGGCTACCCGGGCACCGCCCTCATGTTCGGCGAGCTGGCCCGCCGGGACCCCAAGTGGCTGGCCCCCGCCGACGCCCATCTCCGGGTGGCACTGCGGGAGATGCCCCGCAACCCGACCAACGGCCTCTACTACGGGCCTGCCGCGGTACTCGCCGCCGCCGAGACCGTGGCAGGCGCGGAGGGGCACTACGCGACGCTGCGCGCCAAGCTCACCCACTGGGTCGCCGCCGACCAGCAGAAACGACTGGCCTCGCTGCGCGAGCGGACGGAGCGCGGGGAACAGGGCGTGCCCTGGTTCGCGTACGACGTCATCAACGGGCTGTCCGGAACGGGCAGGCTGCTGCTGGACGCGGCGGCCCCGGAGGCCGGTGGTACGGGCGTGGTCTCCGACACCGCGGACACCGCGTTGCGCGCCACCCTGGAGCACCTCGTCCGGATGACCGAACCCCTCGACGTGCGCGGCGAGCGGGTGCCCGGCTGGTGGATCCCGCAGGAGCTGCAGCCCGTCGAGCAGGACAAGATCCAGTACCCGGAGGGCGACTTCAACCTCGGACTCGCCCACGGCGCGCCAGGACCGCTGACCCTGCTCTGCCTGGCCGCCGAGCGCGGCGTCGAGGTGCCGGGGCTGCGGGACGCGGTGCGCGCGCTCGCCCAGTGGCTGGCCGACTGGACCATGCACGACGCGGCGGGCCCCTACTGGCCGTGCCGGGTGTCGTGGCAGGAGGAGACCGGCGCACAGCGCCCTGACGCAGGTTTCACCCGTACCGCCTGGTGCTACGGAGCACCCGGAGTGGCCGGGGCACTGCACCGGGCGGGACGGCTGCTCGGCGAGCAGACCTGGCAGGACCTGGCCGTGTCCTCGATGCGGGTGGCGCTCGAACGCGACGAGAGCGAATGGCGGGTGGACGGGCCGACCGTCTGCCACGGGTACGCGGGACTGCTCCAGGTCCTCGTACGGATGGCCCGCGACACCGGCGACGAGACCCTGGCGGCGGGCGCCCGCCGGATGGCGCTGCGGGTGCTGGACTTCGCCGACGAGGACGCCCCGTTCGTCTTCCGCCACCTGGTCCCCGACCACCCGGAGGGCTGGCGCAGGGCCACCGCGCACCGGCGCCTCGACGTGGCCGGAGTGCTCGAAGGCGCGGCCGGAGTGGCCTGCGCGCTGCTGGAGGTCCTGCCGGACGGCGATGCCCGGGGCACCGGCGGCGGGCTGTGGCGGGGTGCCGCCTGGGACCGCGTACTGATGCTCGGCTGACGACCACTGTCTTCTTCGCTTGCCTGCTCCGCCGCGGACACCGGCTTCAGAAAGGAACCTTCCATGACGTTCGTGCCACCGAAGCCACCGAAGCCCGATGTGCCGCAGCGGCTGCTGATCGGCGTCAGCGGCTCCATCGCGTCGCTCGCCCTGCCCACGTACCTCAATGTCTTCCGGGCGATGGGTGTGGACCGGATGACGCTGGTCCTGACCCCGGCGGCGGAGAAGTTCCTGCCGGCCGCCACGCTCGCCCTGATCAGCGACACCGTCGTCACGGAGGCCGACCACGGCCCGGGGCACGTGGCGCTGGCCCGGTGGGCCGACGGGATCCTGGTGCTGCCCGCCACGGCCCACCTGCTCGGCTGCGCCGCACACGGCCTGGGCCCCAACCTCCTCTCCACCACGCTGCTGGCGGCCGAGGAGCCCGTCGTGTTCGTCCCGGCGATGAACCCGGTGATGTGGCGGGGAGCCGCGGTACGGCGCAATGTGCGCCAGCTCAGGGCGGACGGCCACGTGGTGGTCGAACCGGTCGAGGGCCAGGCCTACGAAGTGGCCACCCGCACCCTGCGGCCGGGACTCACCCTGCCGCCCCCCGAAACGCTCCTGGCCGCCACCCGGCGGGTCACGGAGGAGGCGGCATGAAGTCCCGTTCCCCTTCCCCTTCCCCTTCCCTCGCCGCTTCCCGCCCCGATTCCCGCCCCGCCTCCCTTCCCGCCGTGGTCCTCGAAGGACTCGGCGTCCGGTACGGCGACACGGTGGCGGTCGACGCGATGTCCTTCGGCATCGAGGCGGGCCGCATCAGCGCGCTGCTCGGCCCCAACGGCGCCGGAAAGTCCAGCGTGATCAAGGCGATCTGCACCCTGCTGCGCCCCTCCGCCGGCCGGGCCCGCGTCTTCGGCCACGACACGCAGGACGCCCCGATGGCGGTACGCGGGGAACTCGGCGTGGTCTTCCAGGAACCCACCCTCGACCAGGACCTCTCCGTCGAACGCAACCTCCGCTTCCACGCCCGCCTGTTCGGGCTGCGCAGGGCGGCGGCCGACACCAGGATCGAGGAACTCCTGGAGTCCTTCGGGCTCACCGACCGCCGGAACTCCAAGGTGGAGGACCTGTCCGGCGGTCTGGCCCGCCGGGTGGAGATCGCCCGCGCGCTCGTGCACCGGCCGCGGCTGCTCGTACTGGACGAACCGACCGTGGGCCTGGACCCGGAGTCCCGCCGCGCGGTCTGGAACGACCTGCGCGCCCTGCGCTCCAGCAGCGGGCTGACCGTCCTCTATTCGACGCACTACATGGACGAGGTCGAGTACGCGGACCAGGTCGTCATCGTGCGGGACGGCGGCGTGGTGCGCGAAGGCACCCCCAGCGCGCTCAAGTCGGGCCTCGGCCTGTCGGGCCTCCTGCTGCTCACCCACGACGACGCCGCCGCCGAACTCGCCCTGGGACGGGCCGGGTTCACGGTCTCCGCGGCCCCGCCGGGGGAGGGCGGCGAACCGGGCGGACTCTTCGTGCGGTCCACCGCGCCGGAGGAGGACGTGTCGGCGGTGCTCGGCGCGGTCGGCGCCGCGATCCGGTCGGTGTCCGTACGGCACCCCACGATGGACGACGTATTCCTGGAGGCAGCGGTGCACCACAGCCACGAGTCCGGCGGCAGTCGCGCCGGTGCGGTTCAGGAGGCGGGCGTATGAGCGCCGCGGCGGTGGCCGTCCGCCCGGGTGGCGGACGCGTGAACAGTGCGGCGGTCGCGGTCCGCGCGGTCGGCGTGGTCGCGGGCCGGGACCTGTACCGGCTGGTCGGACAGCCCGGCATGCTGGCCACCCAGGGCCTCCAGATGCTGTTCTTCCTGCTGGTCTACGCGATCGGCTTCAACGGCATGATCGGCTCGGTCGGTGACGTGCCGTTCAGCGCGTACGTCTTCCCCGGCATCCTCGCCATCCAGGTCGTCTCCACCGGTGTGAACACGGGCATGTCGTTCGCCTGGGACCGCCGCTTCGGCTTCCTGCGGGAGATGGAGGTCGCCCCGGTGCCGCGCTGGTCGCTGCCGCTCGGCAAGGCGGCCGGGACGACGGTGATCGGCACCGCCCAGAGCGCGGTCCTGCTGGCGTTCGCCCCGATCGCCGGAGTGCACCTCACGCCGCTCTCGGCACTGCTCGGCCTGGTGGTGTGCGCGGCGACGGCGGCGGTCTTCTGCGGGGTGGGGCTGGTCCTCGCGCTGCTCTTCACCCGGATCGAGGTGCTGCAGGGGGCGGTCCAACTGGCCATGTTCCCGCTGCTGTTCCTGTCCGGGTCGATCTTCCGGCCGGACCAGGCGCCGGGGTGGCTGTCGAGTGCGATGTACGCGAACCCGATGAGCTACTGCGTGGATCTGCTGCGGCAGGTGCTGATCAATATGCCCGGCGGGAAGGTGCCGGTGCTGATGCCGGCCTGGGCGGATCTGCTGGCGCTGGCGGTGCCGGCGGTGGTGCTGGTGGTGGCGATTCGGTGGCGTAGCGGGCGGTAGGGCGGCGGCGGCGAGCGTGTGCCGGAGCGAGGGGGCGGCTCCGCCGGGGGCCGCCCCATGTGCTCATGGAACGTTGGAGCGGTTTTACTCACAGGAGGTATCCGTGTCGTACCCCGTTGCTCTCTCTCCCCGGGTGCGGGCGGTTCTGCCCGGATGGCACGGGCCGCAGGCGCCGGCGCCCACTCATCAGGTGCCCGGTGCGGGTGATGCGTTGGAGCGGGCGCTGGGTTGGGTGGAGGGGGCGCTTCCGCGGTTCGACCCGGCCGCCGACGGCCGGGCGCGGCCCGGTCCTCCGGGCAGTGCGCTGCTCGAACTCGTCGTCGTACTGCGGCAGTTGTACCACCAGGACCTGCCGGCGCCCCTCGCGGCCCGGGTCGGCCGCTGCCTGGACGGTGCGGCGGAGGCGTTCCTGCGCGGCGGCTTCCGGCACCGCATGCTGCGGGCCACCCCGTACTTCCAGTACTACGCCTGGCTCGTCGCCTGCCTCCTGGACACCGGCAGGCTCCCCGCCGCCGAACGGGACGCGCTGCAGCACCTCGTGGACCGGGGCCACGCCGACCTGCACAACCCCACCCACCCCCCGCACGGGGTGCTGGAACTGCGCTACGTACTGGACCTCGCCGGTGTCACCCACCGGCTGCCCGACCACCGCACCCTCTACGAGGCCGACGTCCTCGCCGCCCCGCTCGACCCGCTGTACGTCACGGAGGTGGAGGCGTACGCCGTCACCCATGTCGTCTACTACCTCAGCGACATGGGACTGATCCCCCTGCACAGCCTGGACGAGGCGCAGCACGCCGACTGCGTGCACGCGGTGGACACCCTCCTCGACCTGTACCTCTGCTTCGGCAACTGGGACCTGATCGCGGAACTCCTGCTCTGCCGCCCGACCCTGGGCGCGGAGCACACCCCCCGCGACCAGTACGCCCTGGAGTGCCTGCTGCTCGCGCAGCACGCCGACGGTTCGATGCCGGGTCCGCACTTCGACCCCCGGATGCACGAGGCGCTGCCCGCCGAACGCCGCGCCGACTACGCCTTCGCCCGCAGCTACCACACCACCCTGGTCGTCGCGATGACCCTGGCCGACCGCCTGTACGGGCAGGGCCGCCCCGACGCACGGAACGGAGCCGCCCGATGACCACGACGACTGTCACCGCACCGACCACGGCGGAGGCGACCGAACGGGCGCTCGCCCTGGCGGCGGACTGGCTGCGCGGTGCGCTGGACCGGCTGGACCCGGCCGGCGAGCTGTTCCGTACGGCGGAACGAGCCCTGCACGACTGCACCGCCGCCCCGGCCGTCCAGCAACCTCCCGCCCCTTACCGCCCAGGCCCGCCTTCGTCCCTGCTGCGGGCCGACCGTGCGCGTCTTGAGGAGGCCTGCCGGGCGGCGGAGGCGGCCGACCGGCTGCCCGCCGAGGTGCGTGCGGAGCTGGCCGGAACGCTGCCGGCGGTGCTGGTCGCCGCGCTGCGCTGCTACGACCTGGTGTTCGGCCCGGAGCTGCTGCGTGCGGTGGTGGCCCTGCGCGGCCGCGACGATCCGACGGTCCTGCGGGCGGTGGACTTCCTGCTCGCGCAGCAGCAACCGGACGGCTCCTTCGGGGCGTTCGGCGGCGAGATCGAGGCGCTGGCGCAGGGTTCGGCTTCGGCGGAGGAACCCGTTCCGGTGGAGGAGGTGCTGGTCCCGGTGACGGCGGCCTGTGTACGGGGCCTGCGCGCGGTCGGGCAGGGCTGACGACCGTACAGCCGGCGGGGTGGCATCAGTACTCTTGGCCGCATGTATGGCTACGAGCAGAATCCGGGCGCACAGCAGGGCTACGCCCCGCCGGGGGGAGCCCAGCAGGGTTACGCCCCGCCGCAGCCGCCGCCCCAGCAGCAGGCGTATGCGGAGCAGCCGCTGTACCCCGAGCCGTCGCCGCCGTCGCTGGCCGACGGGGTGCGGGCCTTCACCACCGGGACGCTGTCCGCGGAGGACTTCCAGCAGATCTTCGCCTCGTCGAAGGTCTACTGCCCGCGCGGGGACGGCCCCGGGTTCCTGGCGCTGCACAACACGCAGCACCCGGTGATCCCGATGTTCACCACGCTCAAGGAGCTGCGCAGGTACGCGGGCAAGGAGTCCAAGTACTTCGTGATCACGGGCGCCGAGGTCATCGACCTCCTCCCCACCGGCTACGGCTTCGTGCTCGACATGGAGGGTGAGCACCGGATGGTGTTCGACGCGAAGGCTGTGGAGCAGATGGTCGACTTCGCGATGCGCCGCATGTACGGCTGACACCCCCGGCCCCTTGCCCTTCGGGCCCCTCGGAGCGGCTCTCCTTGCAGGATGTTCAGTCTTCAACTAAGTTGAATGTTGAACATCCCGCCTGGAGGTGGCTCAAGATGCCCGCAGTGACCGTCGAAAACCCGCTGACCCTGCCGAGGGTGTCCGCTCCGGCGGACGCCGTGGCCCGACCCGTGCTCGCCGTCACGACGGCGCCGAGCGGCTTCGAGGGGGAGGGCTTCCCGGTGCGCCGCGCGTTCGCGGGCATCAACTACCAGTACCTCGACCCGTTCATCATGATGGACCAGATGGGCGAGGTGGAGTACGCCGCAGGGGAGCCGAAGGGCACCCCCTGGCACCCGCACCGCGGCTTCGAGACGGTGACGTACCTGATCGACGGCAGCTTCATCCACCAGGACAGCAACGGTGGCGGCGGCACCATCCAGAACGGCGACACCCAGTGGATGACGGCCGGCTCCGGCCTGCTCCACATCGAGGCGCCGCCGGAGTCCCTCGTCCAGTCCGGCGGCCTCTTCCACGGCCTGCAACTGTGGGTGAACCTGCCCGCCGCCGACAAGATGATGAACCCCCGCTACCAGGACATCCGCGGCGGCCAGGTCCAGCTCCTGGCCTCCCCCGACGGCGGAGCCCTCCTCCGCGTCATCGCGGGCGAACTGGACGGGCACGAGGGCCCCGGCATCACCCACACCCCCATCACGATGATCCACGCGACGATCCGCCCGGGTGCCGAGGTGACACTCCCCTGGCGCTCCGACTTCAACGGCCTGGCGTACGTGCTGGCCGGCCGCGGCTCGGTGGGCACGGACCGCCGCCCGGTCCACGTCGGCCAGACGGCGGTCTTCGGCGACGGAGGCTCGCTGACGGTCCGCGCGGACGAATCCCAGGACGCCCACACCCCCGACCTGGAAGTCGTACTCCTGGGCGGCCGCCCGATCCGCGAACCGATGGCGCACTACGGCCCGTTCGTCATGAACAGCCAGGAAGAACTCCGCAAGGCGTTCGAGGACTTTCAGGCGGGAAGGCTGGGACGGGTGCCGGCGGTGCACGGAATGTAGGCGACTTCAGCCCTTGCCTACCTGGCCCCGCTGCCCAGGAGGCTAGGGGGCAAGGGGCAGGCATTTAGGGGCGCGGGGAACTGCGCGACCAGCCACGACGCACCCGCACGCACCCGCACGTACCTCGTCCGGCTCTCGCCGCCGCGCGTCCCCCCGGACGCCATGCTCCCCTGGCCCCATGTCCCCCACGCCCCCCACGCCCCCCAAGCCCCTCCTCCCCCTCCCCGCCCGTCGTCTCGCGGCCTGGTGCGGTGTGGTGTTGCTCGTGGCCGGGGTCGTGGCCGTGGCGATCTGGTGGTGCATCACGTTCAAGACCGCCGTGACGCCCGTCCTGCTCGCGCTGCTCGGGACGGCGCTGCTCGGGCCGCTCTACCGCCGGCTCGTCAAGATGAAGGTGAACAAGTCGCTGGCCGCCGGCCTGACCTGCGCGGCCGTCGTCGCCGTCGTCGGCGGGGCGTCCTGGATCGTGGTCAGCGCCCTCATCGACAGCGGCGAGCAGATCGTTTCGTCCGTGCAGCGCGCCGCCACCGACCTCGTCGAACGCTTCGGCGGCGAGGGCACCACCCTCGGCGACCTCGGCGACAAGGCGCAGGACCTGCTCGCCAAGTTCGGCGGGACCGCCGCGTCCGGGGTGCTCGCCGGGCTCGGCATCGTCGGCGAGATCGTCGCGACGGCGGTCCTCGCGATGCTGCTGATCTTCTTCTTCCTGCGAGACTCCGACCGTGCGGTGGCCTCCCTGCGCGCCTTCGCGCCCCGCGACACGGGCGACATGGCCGAGGCGATGGCCCGCCGCGCCTTCGAAGCGGTGGAGGGGTTCATGCGCGGCACGACGTTCATCGCGCTCATCGACGCCCTCTGCATCACCGTCGGCCTGCTGATCCTGCGCGTCCCTGGCGCGGTCGGACTCGGTGCGCTCGTGTTCGTCGGCGCGTACATCCCCTACCTGGGTGCGTTCCTCTCCGGCGCCGTCGCCATCCTCGTCGCGCTCGCCGACCGGGGCGCGGTGATCGCCCTGTGGGCGCTCGGCGTCGTCCTCGCGGTGCAGGTCCTGGAGGGGCACATCCTGCAGCCGATGATCCAGAGCCGTACGGTCCAGATGCACCCGGCGGTGGTGATGCTGGCCATCACCGCGGGGGCATCGGTCGCCGGGATCATCGGCATGCTGCTCGCGGTGCCGCTGACGGCCGCCGCGTTCGGCGTCTTCTCCGAGATCCGGAAGAACTACTCGCCCTCACCGGACCCGGCGCGGACTCACACGCCTTCGTACGACACCGGCGGCGCATCCTCGTAGAGCTCGAACCAGATCGACTTGCCCTCGCCGCGCGGGTCCACCCCCCACTTGTGCGCGAGCATCTCCATCAGCAGCAGCCCGCGCCCCGAGGACGCCATCTCGCCGGGGCGCCGCTTGTGCGGCAGCTCGTCGCTGGCGTCGGTGACCTCGACCCGGAGCCGCCGGGTGCCGACGATCCCGGTCGCGCGGGCCGTCAGCAGGGCGTCGCCGTCCGTGTGGACGAGCACATTGGTCACCATCTCGGAGACCATCAGCACCGCCGAGTCGACCTGGTCCTCGTCGGCCCAGTCGTGCAGCAGCTCGCGCAGCTGGCGGCGGGTGCCGGCGATGCGCTCGGGCTCGGCCTGCGCGACGGTCACCGCGGTGGACCGTACCGACGACGCGGCAGCGGTCGCACTCACTCCGTCCCGGCTCAGCAGCAGCAGTGCGATGTCGTCCTCGCGGCGGTCGGACAGCGGGCCGGTGGTGTGGTGCGAAGGGGGCCCGTGCACCGCCTGTACGAGGGCGTCGGCAAGCGTCTCCAGATCCGGCTCCGGGTGGCTCTCCAGGATCGTACGGAGCCTGGCCCAGCCGGAGTCAAGGTCGTGGCCGCCCGTCTCGATCAGCCCGTCCGTGCAGAGCATGAGTGTTTCGCCGGGTTCCAGGGCGAGCCTCGTCGTCGGGTAGTCGGTGTCCGCATCGATGCCCAGCGGCAGCCCGCCCGCCGTCGTCCGTACGAGAACAGTGCCGTCCGGCATCCGCACGGCGGGCTCCGGGTGGCCGGCCCGCGCCAGCTCCACGGTCCCGTCCACCGGGTCGACCTCCAGATACAGACAGGTCGCGAAGCGCGGGCTGGAGTGGTCGTCGGGGGAGTACGTGTCGGTGATGCCGTGCAGGAAGCGGGAGGCGCGGGAGAGCACCGCATCCGGCCGGTGCCCCTCGGACGCGTACGCGCGCAGCGCGATCCGCAGCTGCCCCATCAGCCCGGCCGCCCGCACGTCGTGCCCCTGTACGTCGCCGATGACCAGCGCCACCCGCCCGGACGGCAGCGGAATCATGTCGTACCAGTCGCCGCCGACCTGGAGCCCGCCACCGGTCGGTACATACCGCGCGGCCACCGTCATGCCGGGGATGGCGGGCCCCAGCGTCGGCATCATGGAACGCTGCAGCCCCGCCGAGAGGGCCCGCTCCGACTCCTCGACCCCGGCCCGCGCGAGCGCCTGCGCCAGCATCCGCGCGACCGTCGTCAGCACCGACCGCTCGTCGGGAGTGAAAGCCACCGGATGAGCGAACCCCGCCATCCACGCGCCCATCGTCCGCCCCGCCACGATCAGCGGCAGATACGCCCACGACCTGCGCCCGAACGGTTCGGCCATCGGCCAGGTCGCCGGGAACCGGCTCCGGTACTCCTCCGGCGTCGGCAGATAGATGGCCCGCCCGGTCCTGACGACCTCGGCCGCCGGATAGTCCGTGTCCAGCGGCATGTCCCGGAACGGGTCCTCGTCGCCCGGGTTGTGCCCGTGGTGCCCGATCGTCGTCAGCCGGTCCCCCGCCACCCCGAACACCGCGAGCCCCTCGGGCGAGAACCCGGGCATCGACAGCGAGGCCGCCACCCGCAGTACCTCCGCCGTGGACCGCGCCTCCGCCAGCGCCCGCCCCGCGTCCAGCAGGAACGCCTCGCGAGAGCGCCGCCAGTCGCCGGTCACGGGGGTGCGGGCGGCGGTGCCGGGCGGGGGCTCGGCGACCTCCTGGATGGTGCCGATGAGCTGGTAGTCGCCGCTCTCCGTGGTGAAGGGCTTCGACCGGCTGCGTACCGTACGGAGAACCTGGCGCCCGTCCTTCGACATGACCCGCAGCCGGGCCTCGGCGACGGTGCCCTCGGCGACGGCGAGGGCGACGACGCCGTCTATCTCGTTCCAGTCGACGGGGTGGAAGTGGGCCCGTACGGCGGACTCGGTGAGCGTGACTTCCTCGGCGGGCAGGCCGACAAGGCGGGCCGCCTCGGCGTCGAAGGCAACGGTCCCGGAGGCGTTGTCCCACCGCCACAGGCCCGTGTCGATCGCGGCCAGCACGTCCTCGGTGCGCATGGGCACATCCTTCCAGGTCGCGCGGGGGACGGCCGCTCGGGGCGAAGACGCACCGTTTCACGTGAAACAGTCGCGCGCCCCGGCCCCGAAAAATGGGGTGCGCACGCCCGGTAACCTTGACCGAAGTTGATTCCCGCCTGTCTCGCGAAGAATCTCGCGAAGAATTGGATGAACGATGCAGCATCGGTACAGGTCCCACACGTGCGGCGAGCTCCGCGCCACCGACGTCGGCGCCGACGTCCGGCTGAGCGGCTGGCTGCACAATCGCCGAGACCTGGGCGGCATCCTCTTCATCGATCTGCGTGACCACTACGGTCTGGTCCAGCTCGTCGCCCGCCCCGGCACCCCCGCCAACGAGGCCCTCGCGAAGCTGACCAAGGAGACCGTCGTACGTATCGACGGCAAGGTCTCCGCCCGTGGCGCGGACAACGTGAACCCGGAGCTGCCCACCGGCGAGGTCGAGATCGAGGTGAGTGAGGTCGAGGTGCTGGGCGCCGCGAACCCGCTCCCCTTCACGATCAACGCCGACGACGGCGTCAACGAGGAGCGGCGCCTGGAGTACCGCTTCCTCGACCTGCGCCGCGAGCGCATGCACCGCAACATCATGCTGCGCTCGTCCGTCATCGCCTCGATCCGCTCGAAGATGGTGGCGCTGGGCTTCAACGAGATGGCGACCCCGATCCTGACGGCGACCTCCCCCGAGGGCGCCCGCGACTTCGTGGTCCCCTCCCGTCTGAACCCGGGCAAGTTCTACGCCCTGCCGCAGGCCCCGCAGCAGTTCAAGCAGCTGCTGATGATCTCGGGCTTCGACCGCTACTTCCAGATCGCGCCGTGCTTCCGCGACGAGGACGCCCGCGCGGACCGCTCGCCGGGCGAGTTCTACCAGCTCGACGTCGAGATGAGCTTCGTCGAGCAGGAAGACGTCTTCCAGCCGATCGAGAAGCTGATGACCGAGCTCTTCACCGAGTTCGGCAACGGCCGCGAGGTCACCTCCCCCTTCCCGCGCATCCCGTTCCGCGAGTCGATGCTGAAGTACGGCAACGACAAGCCCGACCTGCGCGCCAAGCTCGAACTGGTCGACGTCACGGACGTCTTCGCCGAGTCCGGCTTCAAGGCGTTCGCCGGCAAGCACGTGCGCGCGCTGCCCGTCCCGGACACGGCCGGTCAGTCCCGCAAGTTCTTCGACGGCCTGGGCGACTACGCGGTCGAGCACGGCGCGAAGGGCCTGGCCTGGGTCCGCGTCGGCGAGGACGGCCAGCTGGCGGGCCCGATCGCCAAGTTCCTCACCGAGGAAGACGTCAAGGCGCTCACCGACCGCCTCTCCCTTCTTCCCGGCCACGCGATCTTCTTCGGCGCGGGCGAGTTCGACGAGGTCTCCAAGATCATGTCGGCGGTGCGCGTCGAGGCCGCCAAGCGCGCCGGGCACTTCGAGGAGGGCGTCTTCCGGTTCTGCTGGATCGTCGACTTCCCGATGTACGAGAAGGACGAGGAGACCGGCAAGATCGACTTCTCGCACAACCCCTTCTCGATGCCCCAGGGCGGCCTGGCCGACCTGGAGGAGAAGGACCCGCTCGACATCCTGGCCTTCCAGTACGACATCGTCTGCAACGGCATCGAGCTGTCCTCCGGCGCGATCCGCAACCACGAGCCCGAGCTGATGCTCAAGGCCTTCGAGATCGCCGGTTACGACCGCGAGACCGTCGAGCACGAGTTCGCGGGCATGCTGCGCGCCTTCCGCCTCGGCGCCCCGCCGCACGGCGGCATCGCCCCGGGCGTCGACCGCATCGTGATGCTCCTCGCCGACGAGCCCAACATCCGCGAGACCATCGCCTTCCCGCTGAACGGCAACGCCCAGGACCTCATGATGGGCGCCCCGACCGTCCTCGACGAGACCCGCCTGCGCGAGCTGAACATCCAGCTGCGCAAGCCGGTCGAGAAGTAGTCGGTCAGCAGTAGCCGCACGCCGAGCCCCTGGTCACTCTCCGGAGTGACCAGGGGCTTTGTTGTTGACACATTTCTGGACGACCCGGACGTGGGTATATAAGCTGAATCCGTCGCGTCTATAGAAAGAGGTCGTCATGTCGAAGCTGCTGATAGAGGTCGATGACGAGGCGCTGGCCGAGGCGGCGGAGCTGCTCGGCACCAAGACCAAGAAGGACACGGTGAACACCGCCCTGCTGGAGGTGGCCAAGCGGCGCAGCCGTGCCATAGCGCTGGCGGAGCTGAGGGAGATGGGCGCGCGCGGGGACTTCGACATCCTCCTGGACAAGAGGAACTACCGCGGGTGACAGTTGCGTACGTCATTGACACCTCAGCTGCCGTACGGCTCCTCACCAGCAAGGAGTTCGACGAACGCTGGGGGCAGGCGCTGGACAACGGGCTGATCGCGCTCTGCGATCTGACCGAGCTGGAGATGCTGTACTCCGCGCGTTCCGGGGCAGACCGGTATGCCAAGCAGGAGCGGCTGCGGCGTCTGTTCAGCTGGACGCCCATGCCCGACGGCATCTACGTCCGCGCCCGCGAGGTCCAGCAGCTCCTCACCGACAACGGGGAGCACCGCTCGGCAGGACCGGTGGACCTCCTGGTCGCCGCGACGGCCGAACTCTCCGGCCTCGTACTGCTCCACTACGACCGTGACTTCGAGACGGTGGCGGCCCGGACCGGGCAGCCGACGAGCTGGCTGGCCGAGCCGGAAGAGGGCGGCTGAGCCCGGCGCGGACGGACGAAGGGCCCGGGAACCGAAAGGTTCCCGGGCCCTTCTTCCTGAGTGAACCGGGCCGGGCCCTACGGCAGCCGCCACAGCTGCGACTTGTTGCCCGGGGTGCAGGCTTCGACCGCCAGCTGGCGGCCCGCGCCGACGTCGGTGACACAGCCGTCGCCGACGTAGTAGTTGATCTGGTGCGCGCCGCCGCCCGCCGCGGTGGTCTTCCAGCCGGTGACGTAGCCGGAGTAGCCGCTCGACTCGGCGAGCACGACGCCCGTCTTCTCGTCGTAGGCGGGGGCCTGCTTGAGGCCCATCGCGTTCCCTGCCAGGTTGCAGGCGTGGAACTCGGGGAACTGGTTCCCGCCCTGCACCCACCCCAGCTGGGTGTTGCCACCCGAGACGACCTTGACGCCGGTGCTGGTGGACGAGGCCTCGGCGAGCCCTATCCTCCGGCCGCTGCCGACGTTGGTGATCGCGCCCCAGCCGTCACCGCCGCAATTGGCGGGCTTGCCGGCGGCGGGCGGCGGCGGCTTGGGGACGGAGCCGCCGGAGCCGGAACCGGAGCCGGAGCCGGAACCTGTGCCGCTGTCCGAGCCCTTGCCGCCCGTACCGGGCTTCCCCTTGCTGCTGCCGATGCCGTCACCGCTCGCGGCGTTGTCCTCGGCCTTGCCGTCCCCGTCCTTCGCGGGCTTGGTGGGGGTGGCCGAGGCTTTCGGGGTCGCGGCCGGCGACGCCGGAGGCAGGGCGTCAGGGGTCTTTCCGGCGGGAGTGGAGGCAGAAGATCCCGGGCTGGGAGCCCCCGCGACCCGCTTGTCCGGCGTCAGCGCGATGTTGAGCACGGTCACCGTGGCCGTCGCCAGCACCACGGGCACGATGATGATCACCGGCTTGGGCAGTCGCTTCCACCACGCAGCCCGCGCCGGAACAGCGGTCGCAGCCGGCCCCGACACGAGAACCGGAACCGGAACCGGAGCGGGCGCAGGCACGGGCACGGGCGCAGGTGCGGGAACAGCCGCAGGCGCAGGAACAGGCGCAGGAACAGGCACAGGCGCAGGCGCAGGCGCAGGGTCGAGATCGGCCCCCGAGGTCTCCCCCGCGATTCCCGCCGCCCTCCGCGCCGCCGCCGCCATCACCGCCGCGTCCGCGTACCGGTCCTCCGGCAGCTTCGCCATCGCCCGCGCGACGAACGCCCGTACCGCCTCGGGAAAGGATTCGGGCAGTTCCGGCGCTGGCTCCCGGATGTGCTTCAGTACGATTTCCAGGACCGTCTCGCCGGTGAACGGCGGCTCCCCGGTGAGCAGTTCGTACGTCACGACGCCCATCGAGTACAGATCGGAAGCCGGTACGGTCGCGATGCCCTCGGCCTGCTCCGGCGCGATGTACAGGGCGGTCCCGAGCACCGCGTGCGACGCGGTCAGCCGGGACGCGGCCTTGCTGTGCGCGATGCCGAAGTCGGTGACGGTCACCCGGCCGTCCTCGCGCAGCATCAGGTTCGACGGCTTGAGGTCCCGGTGCACGATCCCGCCCCGGTGTGCGGCGTGCAGCGCGTCGAGCGCCTCGGCGACGATGCCGAGCGCACGCCCCACGGGCATCGGCCCCTCGTCCTCACGGACCTCGTCCAGCGGCTGCCCGTCGACCAGCTCCATCACGATGTACGCGATGCGGTCGTCGCCCTCTTCCGCGCCGGTCTGCTCGCCGTAGTCGTGGACGTCGACGATCCCCGGGTGGCTGAGCGAGGCCAGTACCTTCGCCTCCCGCCGGAACCGGGCCGCGAACTGCGCCTCCTCCAGGAGCTTCGGCAGCAGGATCTTCACGGCGACGGAACGCTCCAGCACCCCGTCCTCGGCCCGCCAGACCTCGCCCATCGCACCGCCGCCGATGCGCTCGCCCAGCGTGTACCGGCCGCCGAGCACGGTCCCGCGACCCCACATGTGCTGTTCCCCCCGCTGTGACCCAAGTTACTGGTGCGAGCGAGTCTGCCAGACCGCCGTAGGGCCAAGTCCCGGTGGGGCGCGCCCACTTGAGCCTGCCCGACATGCCCGTACATACGACGAAGGGCCCGGGATCGTCACGACCCCGGGCCCCGCCTACGACGTGAGTGACGCCTACGCGGCCGGCTTCTCCTCCAGGCGCGGGAACAGCACCGCACCCTTCGTCACCGTCGCGCCCACCGGCAGCCGGCCCCAGACGCCCGCGTCCTGGACCTTCTGGTCCGCGAGCGCACCGAGCCCGGCCGCCTCCGCGCCCAGCGACTCCCACAGCTTCTGGGACGTCTCCGGCATCACCGAATTCAGCAGTACGGCCATGGCGCGCAGCGACTCGGCGGAGGTGTAGAGGATCGTCGCGAGACGCGCCCGGCCCTCGTCCGAGTCGTCCTTGGCGACCTTCCACGGCTCCTGCTCCGTGATGTAGCCGTTGACCTGCTTCACGAAGTCGAAGATCGCCAGGATGCCGGCCTGGAAGTCCAGCTCCTCGCCGATCAGCCGGTCCGCTTCGGCGACGGCCTTCGCGAGGCCCTCCTGCACGGCCTTCTCGGCGTCGCCGGAGGCGGTCGCCTCCGGCAGGGTGCCGCCGAAGTACTTGCCGACCATGGCGGCGACGCGCGAGGCGAGGTTGCCGTAGTCGTTCGCCAGCTCACTCGTGTACCGGGCGGTGAAGTCCTCCCACGAGAACGAGCCGTCGCTGCCGAAGGCGATCGCCCGCAGGAAGTACCAGCGGTAGGCGTCCACGCCGAAGTGCGAGGTGAGGTCCTGCGGCTTGATGCCGGTCAGGTTCGACTTCGACATCTTCTCGCCGCCGACCATCAGCCAGCCGTTGGCGGCGACGCGCCCCGGTACCGGCAGGCCCTGCGCCATCAGCATCGCGGGCCAGATCACCGCGTGGAAGCGCAGGATGTCCTTGCCGACCAGGTGCACGTCAGCGGGGAAAACGGCCTTGAACTTCTCCTCGTCGGAGCCGTAGCCGGCCGCCGTCGCGTAGTTCAGCAGCGCGTCGACCCAGACGTAGATGACGTGCTTGTCGTCCCACGGGACCGGAACGCCCCAGTCGAAGGTCGACCGGGAGATCGACAGGTCCTGAAGCCCCTGCTTGACGAAGTTCACGACCTCGTTGCGCGCGGACTCCGGCTGGATGAAGCCCGGGTTGGCCTCGTAGAACTCCAGCAGCTTCGGGCCGTACTCGCTCAGCTTGAAGAAGTAGTTCTCCTCCTTGAGGATCTCCACGGGCTTCTTGTGGATGGGACAGAGCTTCGTCCCGTCCTCCGCCTCGATGAGATCCCCGGGGAGCTTGTACTCCTCGCAGCCCACGCAGTACGGACCCTCGTACCCGCCCTTGTAGATCTCGTTCTTGTCGAAGAGATCCTGGACGAACTCCTGCACGCGGTCCGTGTGACGCTTCTCCGTCGTCCGGATGAAGTCGTCGTTCGCGATGTTGAGGTGCTCCCAGAGAGGCTTCCAAGCCTCTTCGACGAGCTTGTCGCACCATTCCTGGGGCGTGACCCCGTTCGCCTCGGCAGTGCGCATGATCTTCTGACCGTGCTCGTCCGTGCCGGTGAGGTACCACACCTTCTCGCCGCGCTGACGGTGCCAGCGCGTGAGCACGTCGCCTGCGACGGTCGTATAGGCGTGGCCCAGGTGAGGAGCGTCGTTGACGTAGTAAATGGGGGTCGTGACGTAGTACGCCGCCGCCCCCTGCTTCTCGGTTCCAGTGGCCGCCATGCAGAAATCTTAAGTGTTACGGGGCGGGCTCCTCACCTGCATAAGCGGAGGGCCGCCCCGACCGGGACGGCCCTCGCCTTCTGTCTGCCTTCTGTCTTGCTACGGGTCAGCCCTTCAGCCACTCCGCCGAACCCGCGAGCAGCCCCTTGTAGAGGGCGGCGTCGGTGAGGTCGGCGGGGGCCGGGCCCGCGTGGAAGAAGGCGGCGTTCGGGACGTCGAGCTTGCGCAGATAGTCGAAGCCCTTGGCGTCGTTCTCGCCGAACGCGACGAACTGCCAGAAGAGGGGAAGCCGGGCGGCCTCGGCGAGCGCGGCGGTCGCCGCACCCTTGGCCTCCGGGGCGCCGTCCGTCTGGAAGATCACGAGGGCGGGGCCTTCGTACTCGCCACTGTTCTTCTCGTAGTGGTCGACGATCTCCTCCACCGCGCGGTGGTAGCTCGTACGCCCCATGTGCCCGAGCCCGGCGTGCAGCGCGTCGATCTTCCCGTCGACGTCGTCGAGGGAGACCGTCCCCGTCCCGTCGATGTCGGTCGAGAAGAAGACGACCGGGACCTCGCCGCTGTCACCGAGGTGCGCGGAGAGCGCGAGCGCCTGCTCGCCGAGCTTCTGGGCGCTGCCGTCCTTGTAGTACGGACGCATGGACCCGGACCGGTCGAGCACGAGGTACACCCGGGCCCGCGCCCCGGTCAGCTCCGCCTTCTTGAGTACGGTCCCGGCGGCACGGTAAGCGGCGGAAACCTTGGGCGCGCGAGCCTTGACCTGGGCGGCGGTGAGGGCGGCGGCGGGCTCGACGACGGAGGCGGCGGTGACGGCCTGCGGCTCGGGCTCGGGCTCGGGCTCGGCGGCGGCAGCGACCGGCTCGGGCTCGGGCTCGGCGGGCAGGGCCTCGGGCTCGACGGCGACGATTACGGGCTCGGGCTCGGGCTCGGCAGCGGCAGCGACCGGCTCGGGCTCGGCGACGACAACGGGCTCCGGCTCGGCGGTGAGCGCTTCCGGCTCCGGCTCTTCCTCTGCGGCAGCCGCGGCCTTCTCGGGTTCAACCTGCTCCGGGATGACGGGAGTTGAGGCTTCCTGCTCCTCAAGTACTTCTTCCGGGGCGGGAAGCGGCGCCGCCGCTACCTCGGGCGCCGAGTCGCGGTCCGTCTGGGCCGGAACCTGGCCCTCGGCGGACACGACAGGTGCGGGGGCCTCTTCTTCCTTGGGCTCCGCAGGCCTCTGCTTGGCCTTGTCGAACGCCTCGGCCACCAGATCCGCCGCCAGAGAAGCAGAACCCGCTTTCTCCGCAGCAGAGTTCGAGGCCTTCTCCGGGGCTTCGGCCGTCTCGACGGCTCCCTGCGTGCGCTCGGCCTGGGACGGCACCGACGGCGTCGACGACACCGCCGAGGATTCGTCCTGCTGTTCCGTTCGGCCGCCAAACACCTTGCGCAGCAAGCTCCGAATGCCCATGGGCGAGGCCTTTCGAGTGAGTGGGGTGCGTTGTATGTCCGTACTGGAGGGACTGATCCCTGACCAGGGGTGACACGTAAGGTTAGCGGCCGCCCGGGCACGGCCGGAGCAGTGGCTTCCACGGCCCCCTGGACAACGTTTCTAGCCGTCGATTGCTCCGCACGGGTGGCGTTTGTCCGAAGAACAGCGAATCGGGGTGGCGGTCCGTGCCATCTCGTGCGTCATCCGCATCATGAGGAAAGTACGAAAACCGGACATCCCGGATTCGACCTTCCCCGAGGGAGCTGTGCCATGAAGACGATGTGGACCGCACTGATCAGCGCGATTGTCGCGCTCCTCGCGATGCTGGGCTTCGCCGCCCCGGCCGCCGCCACTGCCCCGGCCGCCACGGCGGACAACTCCTCCGACGCGCAGCAGTCGGCGGCTCCCGCCGGCGCGCGCCACCTCCCCGGAGCGGAACGGCCGGCCGGGGCGCCGCTCTCCGCGCGGTGGTCGGCGGAGCTGCCGACGCGTGCCGTGCCGCCCACGATGAAGCAGCGCATCCGGGCCGAGGCGCACGGCGGCTCCCCGTCGGTACGGCAGGTCCCGGCGCTGGACCGCGCGCAGGGTGTCCGTGCACAGGGTGACCGCGCCGACTACGAGACGGCCGCCTAACTCTCCGTACGGCACGACCTGCACGACCCGCACGACTCGCATCATCTGCACGACCTGCACGACCCGCACGAGCTGAACGACTCGCATGACCTGCATGACCTGCACGACCCGCACGACCCGCACGAGCTGAACGACCCGCATCACCTGCACGACCCGCACGACCCGCACGGGCCAGTCCTCCGCACGACCGGACCGGCCGGCTAATCCTCCGTACGAAGTGAACCGAGTCTGAACTCCAGTCCGTCCAGGACGCGTTGAAGTCCGTAGTCGAACTTCTCGCCCCGGATCTGGTCGGGAGTGCGTCCCCGGTAGTTGTCCCGTCCCTCCCGCAGTCTCGGAAGATTCTCCGTGGCCTGTGCCGAGGCGTCGGTCAGGCTCTCGATCCATTCCTGTTCGCTCAACCCACTGCGTGCGATCAACGAAAGTTGCGCGGCCTCGCTGGTCGCGTACCCGATGACGTACGAGAAGACCGCGCTGAGGGCCAGGTCGGCCTCCTCGCCGGCGAACCCCGCCGACGAGATGACATCGGCCAGCCGTTCCGTCATGCGCATCACGTTCGGCCCCAGGTGGACAAGGCCCACCTGACCCAGTACCGAAGCCATCCACGGGTGGCGAATCGCCATTGACCGCACGCTGTACGCACTGCGGACGGTGGCCGACCGCCAGTCCAGCTCCGCGCTCACCGCGGGGACTTCGAGTTCTCCGTAGATCTCGTCCACGACCAGTTCGATGAGCTCGTCCTTGTTGGCGACATGCCGGTAGAGGGATGTCGCGCCGGCGCCCAGACGGGTGCCGAGCTTTCGCATGCTCAAGGACTCGATGCCGTCGGCGTCCAGCAGGAGCACCGCCTCGGCGACGATCTGCTCCCGGCTCAGCTGTTCCCGCTGCTTGGCGCGCGGGCGCGTCCACACGGACGCGATCGGCTGCGGTGACTTGTCGCTCGTCGCCATGACCAGGGCCTCCCTTTCGTCGCTGCATGTCTCTGCATCTCTCTGCGATCCACCGTAGCGCACACCGTTTACTCGTTGCGCACACCGTGCGCAGTGCGTACAGTGTGCGCAACGAGAGCACGTCGTACGCCTCGCCCTCAAGGGGGCGTCGCACAACGGAGGTTGGTCATGGAAGAGCTCAAGTCAGCGGCAGAAAAAGCGAGTTCGGCGCGCAACCCGCGTCGCTGGATCATCCTGATGGTGCTGTGTCTGGCCACCCTGGTGCTGGTCGTCGACAACATGGCGCTCACCGTCGCAGTCCCGGCCCTCAGTGAGGACTTGGGCGCCAGTCCGCAGAACATCCAGTGGGTGCTGGAGAGTTACATCCTGGTCTTCGCCGGACTTCTGCTCACCTCGGGGAGCCTCTCCGACAGGTTCGGCAGGCGCCGCGTGATGATCGTCGGGCTCGGGCTCTTCGGACTCGCCTCGCTGGCAGGGGCGTTCGCCTCCGACCCGGCCCAACTCATCGCCGCACGTACGGTGATGGGGATGGGCGGCGCCCTGGTCATGCCCAGCACGCTGTCCATCCTCATGAACGTCTTCGCCGCCGACGAGCTGCGCAAGGCGATGGCGGTGTGGGGTTCGGTCTCGATGCTCGGGCTGATCGGCGGTCCGGTGCTCGGCGGTGCGCTCGTCACCCACTTCTCCTGGGGTGCGGTCTTCCTGATCAACGTGCCGGTCGTGGTCCTCGCGATCCTCGCGGCGGTCTTCCTGATGCCGGAGTCCAAGGGGCCCTGGAAGAAGGCCGACCCCATCGGTGCGGTGCTGTCCGTCGTCGGCATGGTGGCCCTGGTCTGGACGATCAACGAGCTGCCGAAGGGCGGTCTGTCCCACACCTCCACCCTGATCTCGCTCGCCGTCGCCGTACTCGGCCTGGCCGCCTTCGTCGTCTGGGAGCTGAAGGCAGACGAGCCGATGGTCCCGCTGCGGCTCTTCCGCGACCGCAACTTCGCAGGTGGGAGCCTCTCCCTCACTCTCGTACAGGTCGGCAACGGCGGGCTGCTGCTGGTCGTCACCCAGTACGTGCAGTTCGTGCTCGGCTACTCGCCGACGGAGGCCGGTTCTTCCTTCATCCCGATGGCGATCGCCGCCCTCGCCTTCAACACCATCGGCGCCACCATCGGTCAGAAGATCGGCAACCGGGCGATGGCCGCGATCGGCCTGGTCGTCCTGGCCGGCGGCTTCGTTCTCCTCGGCTCGCTCAACCCCGGTGACAGCTACCTGATGCTGGCGGCCGGCATGGTCGCCATCGGGGCCGGTGCGGGTCTGGCCATGCCGGCTGCGATCACCGCCCTGATGGGTGCGATTCCGGCCGAGCACGCAGGTGTGGGGTCGGCGCTGAACGACACGATCCAGCAGGCCGGTGCGGCCCTGGGCGTCGCCGCCCTCGGCTCGATCCTGGCCACCGGGTACGCGGCCTCGATGCCGGACACCGCTCCGGCAGCCGCGCGGCACTCCCTCAGCGACGCCCTGGCGCTGGCGGCGCGTACCGGAGACGGTGCACTCGCCAGGACCGCCAGGGACGCCTTCACCTCCGGGATGGGGACGACGTTCCTGATCAGCGCGGCGGGGGTGCTGGTGGCGGCGGTCGTGGCCTTCGCGATGATGCGGGACCCGAAGAAGCTGGCCGGGCCGGTCGAGCCGGTCGAGCCGGTCGCGGTCACGGAGGCTGTGGACCAGACCGAGGGGCAGGCGTTGGTGGGCGCCGCGCGCTGACCCCGTACCCCTGGTCCCGTGCCCCCGATCCCCGTACCGCAGATGCTCGTGGTGCCGGTGGTTCTTCCGGTCGGCTGGACTTCACCCCTCGTTCATCCGGCGTGCCCCGGGTGCGCCCTGTGGGCGCCCTAGTGTCACGGCCGAAAGACATCCGGCCAGGCAAACCGAAAACAGATTCGGCCTGGTCGCCCATTGGAGGGGACCGACGTGCGCAACCTGCTGCCGCTGCTCAACCCGTCGCCGCACGCCGGCGGACGTTCCGCGCTGACGTGCCGTTACCGCTGCGGAGACGCCTGCTTCCAGGAAGTCCCGAACACCAGCGACAACGAGTACGTCGGCGACGTCATCGCGGGGGCGCTGTCCCGCCGCTCGATGATGCGGGCGGCAGCCGTCGTCACGGTTGCCGCGACGGCGGGCGGCGCACTCGCCATGGGCGGAACGTCCGAAGCGGTCGCGGCGGAATCCGCGAAGCACCGCCCCGGCAACGGGAACGGCAAGGGCAATGGCGGCGGCTCCAAGGCCGACGGCGCCAAGGGCCTTCGCTTCACGCCGGTCGCCCCCAACACCGACGACAAGGTCAGCATCCCCTCCGGCTACGAGCAGAACGTCGTCATCCGCTGGGGCGACCCGATCCTGCGCGGCGCCCCCGCCTTCGACCCGGACAAGCAGACGGCGAAGGCGCAGGCAGGCCAGTTCGGCTACAACAACGACTTCCTCTCCCTCCTCCCCCTGCGGGGCGAGGGCGGTGACCGCCAGGTCCTGGTCGCCAACCACGAGTACACGGACGAAGTCCTGATGTTCAAGGGCTACGACCCGGAGAACCCCACCCGCGACCAGGTCGAGATCTCCTGGGCCGCGCACGGCCTCGGCGTCGTCGTGGTCGAGGAGATCCGCCGCGGCGCGGGCCTCACCGCGGTCCCCCGCCACCACCTCAACCGCCGCATCACCGTGAACACCCCGATGAAGCTGACGGGCCCGGCGGCAGGCAGCAAGTTCCTCCGTACGTCCGCCGACCCGACCGGCACCAAGGTCTTCGGCACCTTCGCCAACTGCGCGGGCGGTACGACCCCTTGGGGCACCACGCTCCACGGCGAGGAGAACTTCAACGGCTACTTCGCCAACGCCGACCACGCCACGAGCGCCACCGACAAGCGCTACGGCATCCAGAAGGGCGCGTCCGAGCGCAAGTGGGAACGCTTCGACAAGCGTTTCGACGTCAAGCAGGAGCCGCAGGAGTCGCACCGGCACGGCTGGGTCGTCGAGCTCGACCCGTACGACCCGGACTCGACCCCCCGCAAGCGCACCGCACTCGGCCGCTTCAAGCACGAGGCCGCGCAGCCCCGCCTGACCGACGACGGCCGCCCGGTCGTCTACATGGGCGACGACGAACGCTTCGACTACCTCTACAAGTTCGTCTCGTCGAAGCGCATGAAGAAGGGCAACTCGCGCGCCGCCCGCGAGCACAACCTCACCCTCCTCGACGAGGGCACGCTGTACGTCGCCAAGCTCACCGGCGACTCCCCGGCGGCCGAGATCGACGGCACGGGCAAGCTCCCGAACGACGGCGAGTTCGACGGCTCCGGCACCTGGATCCCGCTCGCCACCGGCACCAAGTCGCACGTCCCCGGCATGAGCGCCGAAGAGGTGTACGTCTTCACGCGCCTCGCGGGCGACAAGGTCGGCGCCACCAAGATGGACCGCCCGGAGGACGTCGAGCCGTCCCCGCGCACGGGCCGCGTCTACGTCGCCCTCACCAACAACACCGACCGCGGCAAGCCCGGCAAGCCCGGCGCCGACGAGGCCAACCCGCGCAACCTCAACAAGCACGGCCAGATCCTGGAGCTCGCCGAGCACTGGGACGACCCGGCGGGCGACTCCTTCTCCTGGCGCCTCTTCCTCGTCGCGGGCGACCCCAAGGACCCCGCCACGTACTTCGCGGGCTTCCCCAAGGACAAGGTCTCCCCGATCTCCTGCCCCGACAACGTCGCCTTCGACGCCCACGGCAACCTGTGGATCTCCACCGACGGCAACCAGCTCGGCAACCACGACGGCCTGTTCGGCGTCGCCACCGCAGGTGAGCGCCGCGGCGAGCTGAAGCAGTTCCTGACCGTCCCCAAGGGCGCCGAGACCTGCGGCCCGCTGATCCAGGACCGCCGCGTCCTGGTCGCGGTCCAGCACCCGGGCGAGCTCGACGGCGCCACCGCCGAAAAGCCGGGCTCGGCCTGGCCCGACGGCCCCGGCAAGATGGTCCGCCCGGCGGTCGTCTCGGTCTGGCGCAAGGACGGCCGCGACATCGGGGTGTAGGTCACCCGAGGGTAGGCATCCCGCTGGACTCGCGCGTGCCGGATCTGCGTGTGCGCCCCTGAACCCTGACCGTTTGTGCAGGTCAGTGGGCGCCTACGCTGCCCGGCATGGAAATGCTTGGGTTCGGGGTGTTCCTGCTGGCGACCTTCGGAGTGCTGTGCGGGTGGCTCGTGTGGCAGCTCGTGGAGCGGCTCCGGTCGATGTTCGGGGGGCTGGCCGCCGAGGGGACCTGCGTGCGGCGGTACTGCACCGAGGGGAGTGACGGGGGGACCTTCACCCACCACGTGTACGGCTTCACGACCTCCGACGGGCAGTACTGCGAGTTCGAGGAGGACGCGGTCCTCATGGAGCGGGGGCAGGCCGTGACCGTGCGGTACCGGCTGGGGAAGAACCCGGCCGGGACGGCCACCGTGATGGGGAAGGGCGGGGCCTGGTCGCCGCTGTTCGGGCAGCTCTTCGGGATCGGGGTGAGCGGGTGCTTCGTACTGCTCGGGGTGCTGTTCCTGTGGCTGGGGGCGGACGAGCTGCTGAAGTGAGGCAGTGAGGCAGTGGGGAAGTGAGGCAGTGAGGTTCGGGGTCAGGCCGGCGGGCGCGGCGCGGGCTCGGGATCAGGCTCGGGGTCAGGCCGCCGGGCAGGTGCCGGCCTTCGGGGTGCGGGCTTCGACGAGGGTGTTCAGTACGGCCGTGTTCACGCACGGGTTGCCCGACTGGGCGAGGCCGTGGAGTTGGCCGGCGGCCCTGACCAGGCTGGCCGGGAGGCGTGCGGCGACGGCTTTCGCCTCGGCGAGCGGGGTGCGGACGTCGTGCTCGGAGTTGAGGACCAGGGGCTTCGGGGCCGCCTTCGCGGCGATCGGGCCGAGCGGGGTGCCGGAGCGCGGCCAGGAGGGGCAGACCGCGTACACCGAGGCGGTGTACGCGGCGTTGTCCTTCAGGCCCGTCCTCGTCGCGGTGTCCGTCACCTCCTTGAGGAAACCGGCGGTCGTCTCCGGCCACGCGTAGTCCTGACAGCGCACGGCCTGGTCGAAGCCGCCCCCGTGCCCGGGGCTCTTGAGGGCGGCGGCGACGTCCTTCGGGAACCCCTTGACCGCGTACGACTTCAGATCGGCGTACGCGGCCTTGTCGCCCGCCGCAGCGTCCTGCGCCTTCGCCACGGCGCGGCTGAAGCCGGGCCAGTCGGAGGGGACGACCATGACCGCGTCGGCGGCCTTCAGCAGGTCGGGGGTCTTGCCGGAGACCGCCTTGAGGACCTCCTCCGGCTTCGGGGCGATCGCGCACTCTGCGGGGCCCGACCCGCTGCACCAGGACCGGAAACCGGCCGTCCGCGCGCGCAGCTGCGCGTCCGCCTTCTCCTCCTCGGTCATGCCGCTGGTGGCGGACGCCTCTTCGAGAGTGACGGCGCCCGCGAGTTCCTTCGCCAGGCCGGTGAGTGCCGGGTCAAGGGTGCCGTCGAGGACGGTGGCGCGCACCCGGTCGGGGTGTTCGCGCAGGTACTCCTGGGCGACCAGGGTTCCGTAACTGACCATCTGGAGGCTGAGCTTGTCCTCGCCGAGGGCCAGCCGGATGGATTCTAGGTCGGCGACGACGTCGCGGCTGCCGAGGTGTGCCGTCAACTCACCATATTTCGCACGGCACTTGGTGATGTATTCCTTGGCGGACCTCTCGACCGCGGTCGGGTCCACCACGTCCGCCTTCGTGAGGTCCGCGAAATCCGTCTCTTCGAGTTTCTGTACCGCTCCCGCCGGTTCCCCGCAGTCGAAGGGCGTGCTTGCGCCCGACCCGCGCCGGTCGAAGCCGACGACGTCGAACAGGGCGCGGATCTGCGGCGGGAGGAGGTTCGCGGTGGTGTAGAGGCCGGGCAGGCCCGGACCGCCGGGGTCCATCACGAGCGCGCCGATACGGCGTTTGAGGTCGGTGGCGGGGAGGCGGGAGACGGCCAGGTCGAGGGTGCCGGAACCGGGTTTCGCCGCGTCGACCGGGACCTTGAGGGTGGTGCACTCGCGGGTGGGCTGGCCGGTGAGGGGGCAGTCCCGCCAGTCCGCCTTGGGGGCGGGTACGGGGGGCGGCCCCGAGGACTTGGCGGGCTCGCCGGCGCCGTCCTTGTCCTCGCCGCCGCAGGAGATGAGCGCGAGGGACAGGGCCGTGACCAGCGCCCACGTCCGCACTCGCACCCGCGCCCGTACTGCCACTGTGTGCCGACCCTTCGCCGCGCCCTGTCGTCCTTCGCCGTTCCGGCCAGCATGGGCAGGGGGCGGGCCGGTCGCATCCGGGGAGCGCCCGTACGGGCCACACGGCGGAGGGCCTCACGGCGGAGGGCCCCACGGTGAGGGCCCCACGGCGGAGGGCGGCCCAGGGAGTGCGGGCCCAGGGAGTGCGGGGTCAGGCTCCCGGTGTCGCGATCGCCCGCGCCGCCAGGACCTCCTGGTGGAGCGGGGCGAGGACCCCGGCCTCGGGGTAGTCGGCGGGTTCGGTGGCGCCGGGGCGGTCCTCACGTACCGCAGGCGGAGTGGCCGCGGTGGTCAACCCCTCTGCCAGATCGCGGAGTTGGGCGGTGAGGGCGGCGACCTCCGGGGCGGGCGGCGGCGGTGCCCCGTGGTCCACGCGCACCCGGGCGGCCGTCGTCGCGTCGACGATGCGCTCCACCGCGATGGCCAGCGGCCACCAGGCGGCGGCGCTGCGGCCCATCGGCGGGGGCTCGGTGAGGGCGCGCTGGAATTCGGTGCGGATGGTCATCAGGTCCTTGTAGAGGGTGCGGCGGGCGTGCGTGCGGCGCGTGCGGTTCGCGGGGTTCGGGGGGTCGGCGAAGGCGAGGGCCAGGTAGTCCGCCGTGTCGTGGACCGCCTTCGCGAGGCGGCTCCCGACCCTGGTGTGCCAGGTTTCCGGCCACAGCAGGTAGCCCGCGAGGAGAGTGATCGCGCAGCCGATGAGGCTGTCCCAGAGGCGGGGCAGGACGAGGCCGAAGCCCTGGTGGTTGAGGAGGTCGGAGAGGAGGAGGATCACCGGGGTGATGGCGGCCGTCTGGTAGGCGTAGCCACGCACCGAGAAGAGCGGGATCAGGGCCGCGAGCACCAGCATCACCGGTACGTCCCACCAGCCCCGGCTCAGCTCGGAGAGGACCACGGCGGCCAGAACCAGGCCCACCGCCGTGCCGATCGCGCGCAGCACGGCCCGCGAGAACACCGAGCCGAAGTCCGGCTTCATGACGAAGACGACGGTGAGCGTCACCCAGTACGAGCGCGGCACCTCGATGAGCGAGACCAGGCACTGGGCGAGCCCGATGCAGACCGCGAGGCGCAGCCCGTACCGCCAGGAGGCGCCCGAACGCAGCACGTTGCGCAGCGCGCGCCGGACGCGGATGCGCAGGGCGGCGGGGCGGCCGAGCCGGTCGTCGATGTTGTACGGGTCCGGGTCCTCGGCCAGTACGACGGTCGCCGCGTGCCGCAGCGCGTGGTCGACGGCGTGGCCTGCGGGGGTACGGGGGGCGGGGCAGGCGGACACGGCGGCGTGCTCCGCGGCGTGCTCCGTACGGCGGTCGGCGGTCGGCTCGCCGCGCTCGACCGCGTCCGCCAGCACCCGTACCGCAGAAGGGATTTCGGGCGGGAGCCGCTTCCCCTGTACGTGTGCTGCCGGGGCCGCCTCGATCAGCGGGATCAGGGCGTTGAGCTGGGCGAGTACGCGGACCAGGGGGCTGCGGCGGCCGTGTTCGCGGGTGCGGCGGGCGAGGATCAGGTCGTACGAGGCGTTGAGGGACCGGGAGACGTCCTGGCGGGTGGCCGGGTAGGCGGAGGTGCCCGCCGCTTCGAGGAGTGCGGCCACTTCGCGGTACGTCGCGGCGACGGCCGTGCGCTCGGGAGCGCCGCCGCGCCACGGCCAGGCGAGCAGGGTGAGGAGGAGGACGAGGAGGCCGCCGAGGGTCATCAGGAGCGGGGCCGTCCACCAGGGGTCGGGCATCGGGAGGCCGGCGCCGACGACGGCGTTGAGGATCAGCAGGAGGCCGGAGACCGAGGCCACCGCCCCGACGGAGGAGATCATTCCGGAGATCAGGGCGAGGGCGGTCAGGGCGGCGACCGCCACCCAGCCGTGCCCGTACACGAGCGTCCCGAGGGTGACGCCGACGGCGCCGAAGAGCTGCGGCACGGCGATGTTGAGGATCCGCATCCGGTACGCGTCGGCGGTGTCGCCGATGACACCGCTGAGCCCGCCCATGGCGGCGAGCGCCCCGTACGCGGGCTGCCCGGCGGCCAGCCCGACGGCAAGAGGAATCGCGAGCGCGAGCGAGGCCCGCACCAGGGCGGCCCAGGGGGTGCCGGGCGACGGAAGCGGACGCAGACCGGTGAGGAGCCAGGGTGGCGGGGCGAGGCGGGCGGCGCGGGGCGTGCGGGGCGTGTGCGGCGTGCCGTCCGGGCTTCCGGTCAGCTGAGGTAACCCTCGACCTCGCCGGGCGGCCGGACTGCCGCCTCGTCGGGGTTCTCGCCGAACTCCGACTTGGCACGGCGTTGGCGCAGCAGGTCCCAGCACTGGTCGAGCTGGACTTCGAGGGCCTTCAACCGGGCCGCCCCGTCGGCACCGAGACCCGGATCCCCCGAGGCGCGCCCCCGCAACTCCCGCTCCTCCGCCACCAGTTCGTCGATCCGCCCGATGATCCCGGGGGTATCCATACGATCGCCCACCTCTCGCTCGCGTCCCTCCAGAGTGATCGAGAATACGACTCCCCGCATCCGGACGGACTACACCCCACAAGGGAGCGCCCCTCACAGGAGCGCCCCTCACAGGAGCGCCCCTCACAGGAGCGCCCCTCACAGGAGCGCCCCTCACGGGAGCGCCCCATAGGGGCGCGGGGAACTGCGCGACCAGCCACGACGCCGCCGCAGCTGCTCAACGGCCCCGCACGGACGCGCCCCCTGAGAGGCGCGGACTGTACGGGATGTACGCTCCGCCGCGCGGGCGCGACCAGCCACGACGCAGCCGCAGATCACCAACGCCCCCCTCGGGCGGCGCCTCACCGCCCCTCCAGCGAAGCGCCCCCACGCAATTCCAGCTCCACCAGAAGCGCCCGGTGATCCGTCCCCGCAAAGTCCAAAAAGCGCGCCCCCCGCACCCCGAATTCCTCACTGACCAGCACATGGTCGATCTGCGCCCCCAGCGGCGGCGCCGTCTTCGCGGGCCAGGTCGGCGTGCGCGACGCCCCCGCGAGCGCGGCCCCGTCACGCAGCCCCGCCCCCGCGTCGAGCACGCGTCGGAACGCCGCGTGGTCCTGCGACGCGTTGAAGTCCCCCGCCACGATCGTCGGCCCGCTCCCCGCGGCGACGTACGCCCGGATCGCCTCCAGTTCGCTCTCCCACTGGTTCACGTGCCGCGGCACCGGCGGCAGCGGGTGCGCGAGCTGGAGTCGCACCTGCCGGCCACCGACGACGGCGACCGCGCCCGGCATCGCCAGCGTGGAGACGATCCCGGGGGCCGGACGCAGCGGGTGGGTGCTGAGGATCGCGGATCCCTCCGCGCCGCCCGCCTCGACGACCTTGCGGTACGGGTACGAGGCCGCCGGGAGCTCCCGGGCGAGGGCGCGCGAGCAGCGGTAGTTGCACTCCTGGACGTACACGAGGTCCGGCTTCTCGCGGCGTACGGCGGCGATCAGTGGGTCCGTCGCCCCGCCGAACTCGACGTTCGCGGTGAGTACGCGCAGCTGCACGACGACCGCCCCCCGGCCCGCGTCCGGCTCGTCCTGGTCCCCGTACGGCCGCAGGAACCAGCCGTTCACGGCCGCCAGTACGAGCGCGAGGCCGACCAGCGCCGGTCGCCGGGCGAACGCGCCGAGCAGCAGGGCGGCACCCGCCGGGACCAGCAACCACGGGAGAAACGCCAGGAGTTGGGGAATCGGCGTGATGCCGTCGACGTCGGCGGCCCGGCATGCGAGGACCGTCCCCGTACCGGCGAGCAGCAGCCCGGCGGCCCATGCGGCGGCCCGCCGCCACGGGTGGGTGACGGCGGGCCGGGGCGGGCCGCCCATGGAGTCCGGATCGAGGCGTGCCTCTCGGGTGTCCAAGGAATTCCCCTCACCACGTCTCGCGTACGCCGACGACCGCAGTGTCCCTCAACAGGCGCCGGTCCGGGGTCGGACGGGGATCAGACCCATGAACGGACGGAGGCCGGACGAGCGGCGGCAAATCGGCTCAGTGCCGCAAGATCGGCTCAGTGCCGCAGTGCCTTCCCGATCTCCGCCTTGACGTCGCCCTGGAGCGTGCGGTTGCTGCGCGCGGTGGCGGTGGCGTCCTTGCCTGCCGCGACGTCCTTGAGGCTGACGACGACGGTGTCCAGGAGGTTGCCGTCCGCGTCGCGGAAGCTCACCTGGACCGTGTAACTCGCGCTCTTGTCCGTCTTGTTGGTGGCGGTGATCTCGGCGGCCGAGCGGTCGCCGTCGGCCTTCACGTCACCGGCCTTGACGTCGCCCTTGGCGTCGGTGCCGTCCTTGACCTCGGCGAGCTTGGCGGAGGCGGAGGCAGAGGCGGACGCGTACGCCTCCTTGGCCTTCTCCTTGGCCTCTCCGGCCTTGGCGGTGGCGCTCGCCGCGGCCTCCCCGGCCTTCTGGGTGGCATTGGAGACGGCGTCCCCGGTCTTCGACTTGTCGTCTTCGCTGCAGGCGGAGACGGACAGGGCCAGGACGGAGGCGAGAAGGGCAGCACCGGCTGCACGTGTGATCTTCATGCAGGCCACCCTTTGCCGCTGCCGGCCGCATCGCGAGGCGGGTGGGCCGAACGGGCCAACGGTTCCTCCTCCCGGCTGTCCCAGCCGTCCCAGCGATCGGGCCCACTCTTCCCACCCCGCCGCCCCGTCAGCCACCAAGCGCCCCCGGCCACCACCGCCACCACCGACCCCACCACTCCCACCGTCCACGCCGTCGTACGCAGTGTCCCGGTGAGCGCCGAGTACACGGCTTCGGCCGCCGCGCGGTCGACGTCCTGGGGGAGGTCCGTCAGGGCCAGGTTGTGGGCGACGGCGAGGAGGAGTGCCAGCAGCAGCGCCCCGGCCACCAGCGCGAGACCGGCCAGCGCGGTGGTGAGCAGCCGGCGCCCCCGTACGGCGAGCAGGATCGCGCCCACCACCAGCAGCGCGGTCACCGGCGGAAGCCAACGGGCGGCGGGAACAAGGATGTGGTAGCCGGTGCGCCAGGTGTCGAGCTGGTCGGTCCTGAGGAGGGTGATGTCGGTGTGGACGACCGGGAGGCGCCCGGCGAGCGGTACGCCGTCGTCCGTGAGCCGCTGTTTCAGCTCGGCGGTGACGGGCGCCAGGTCGAGGGTGACGGTGTCACCGGAGCCCTTGTCGGCTTCGAGGGCGTCGCGGAGGGCGTCGTGGGTGATACGGCTGACCGTGTTCCAGGCCTTGTCGTACGCGTCCGTACCGGCGAAGGAACGGGCCGTCTCGCCGAGCAGCCGCTCGGCACCGTTCTGCAGCGGGCCGAGGTCGATCTGCTTCATGATCTCGCCGGTCAGCCGGTCCGTGACCGCTCTCTGTACGTCGGGGTCGTCGGCCAGCGGCGCCATGGTGGCGACGTACCGCCCGGTGTCCCCGACCCCGGCATCCGCCCACACCGCGACCGCGTTCACCGGCACGAGCAGCGCGACGAGGGCGAGCAGCAGGGGAGGAAGGAATCGGCGCATAGCCCCAGCCAAGGCCAGCACGGTACGCCCCGCGAGCGGGACGCCGCCGGAATGGTGAGGGGAACGGGGTCGGCGAGGCATCCGCCCCGGGAGGCGGCGAGGCGAACGGCGGGGGGCGGGGAGGCATCCGCCCCGGGGGGACGGTCCCTCCGACCGCCCCCGCACAGGTCACCCCCGCCCCCCCGCCCCCCCGCCCCCTCCCGCTTGATCCACTTGCCGGTCCCGGCCGGCGGGTGTGACCTGGAGGGAGCAGGGGGTCGCTTCGAGGACCGAGGAGTCGTCGAGATGGGCGCACACGCAGCGATGCCGGGACGGGGCGCAGGGGGCGCCGTCACCGGAACATCAGGAAACACCGCACACGCCTCGCACGCCTCGCATGCCTCGCGTGCAAGCTGGGCCATCCCCCTCACCCTGGGCGTCGCCTACGGCATCTACATCGCCTTCATGGCACGCGGAAGCTCCCCCCTGACCTGGGCGAACGTAGGGCTCGGCGTCCTGTGCGGGGTGATCATGGCCGCGATCGCGTACGGCGTCGGCAAGGCCGGCAAGTACCTCGGCCCCGGTCAGCGCGCGCTAGCGTTCGCCGTCCCCTTCGGCGCTGGGATGGGCTTCCTCTTCAGCCTCGGCGGCGCCAGCGTCCTCACCTCGGTGGTGTACGCCCTGGTCCTCTTCGCGGGAATGCTCGTGACGGCGCACTACGCCTTCTACTCGCACACGCCCTGACACCCGGCGGAAGAAGATTGGTCGGAATCCCCCAAGTCCCTTCAGGTGCAGTCGAGTTGGGCATACGGGCCGCGTATGCCCAACGCTCGGCGTAGCGCGCTACTCGCCGACGCGGTCCGGCACCACGACGACCTGCCACTCGTCCTCGTACACAACTCGCCCCGGCGCGGCGGCCGAACGGACCTCGACGCACTCCACGCCGTGGGCGTCCAGGATCTCCAGGTAGCCGGGTACGCGCCCGATCAGCTCCGTCGAAGTGCTCTTGAACCAGGCGACCGCGCCGGGGTTGACCGCATGGTCGTAGACGGTCGGATCAACGCTCGACGGCTCGGCGTACGCCGCGTCGTACCAGTCGTTGTTCGCACGCCGGAACGGCTCTTGGTCCGTCGTCAGCTTCCCCTCCCGCGCAAGCCCGTTGACCAGCGCGAACACTCCCGGAAAGTGCCCCCTGGGGTGGGCCTCCGTGCCCTGAAACCGTACGAACCGCATAGCTTCCTCACTCATGCCGAACGATGCTACGACGCTGCGGCGAGCCCCCGTGGCCGCCGTGGCCGCCGTCCGGCACGGCCTGCTGTGGCCCACCGTCCGCAAACTTTTCCGCCAGTGGCGGGACGCCGGCGTCTTCGGGTCCTCCTGGAGGCCTGTTCGCCGGTTCTGGGGCAACTGCCGTGCTCCCAGGGCGAGAAGTCTTCATCCCGGGCTGCTGTGGAGGTTTCATGTGCGCGATGTATGCCACCAGGATGCAGCGTTCGCATGCGCTACTGTGCAACGCGTTGCAGTGGACGGGAATGAGGGGGAAGCGCGATGCGTGAAGTGCGGGGTCGTACCGGTATTGGGCGCCGAAGTCGGCACGGAATGGCACACGTCGGGGCGAAGGTGGCTGCCGTTGGAGCCATTGCGATCGTAACGCTTTCGTTGAGTGGGTGCGGGGGTGCCGGCTCGGGTGGTGGGCCGGACGGCAAGTCGCCGGCCGCCGCCGAGAAGCCGGGTGCCGGAAAGCCCGCCGCTGCAGACCCCAAGGGCATGGGTCTGGAGATGAAGGGCGCGAACGGCGCCGTGCTCACCATCAACTCCGTGCAGCGGTACGAGGGCGGTGTGGTGACCGTCCGCGGCGAGATGCGCAACGACGGCAAGGAGGCCCTGAACACCGACCACTGGACCGGCGGCAACGACCTGTCGCTGAAGAACGGCTACTCCTCCTCGGGTGCCTCCCTGGCGGACCTCAAGGGCAAGAAGCGCTACTACCCGCTGCGGGACACCCAGGGCAACTGCCTGTGCAACCAGTTCCACACGGTCTTCCAGCCCGGCGCCAAGGCCCCGGTCTACGTCCAGTTCCCGGCGCCGCCGGAGGGCACCACGAACGTCGACTTCGCCATGCCGACCTTCGGTACCGTCCCCGTCAAGATCGCGGCCGCGCAGTGAGGCCGGTGACGACGGCACGCACCGCTGCCGCCCGGATCGCGGCCTGCGCGCTCAGTGTCGTATGCCTGACGACTGTTCTCGGTCTGTACGACGCGCCTGCGGCCCGCGCCGAACCCTCGCCCAGCGCATCGCCCGAGCCGCCGCCCGTCCCCGTCGATCCGAACGCCGCGGTCCTGGAGCTGAAGGACGGCGCGAAGCTGGCCCCTCCGGTCGTGGTCGACATCCTCTCGGTCTCCGAGGATCTGTCCGGCGATTCGGGGCGCGAGGAGTCGAACGACGACATCAAGCTGACCCTCCAGTCCGAGGTCCTCTTCGCCAAGGACAGCGCGGCGCTGAGCAGCCGCGCCGGCGCCCGGATCGCCGAGGTCGCCGCGGAGATCAAGGAGAACGGCCCGCGGAAGGTCACGGTCCACGGCTTCACCGACAACCTGGGTACGTACGCCCACGGCAAGACCCTCTCCACGCAGCGCGCCGCAGCCGTACACAAGGCGCTCGCCGCGCAGTTGGGCGCGTCAGGGATCGTCTACGAGGTGGCAGGCAAGAGCGAAGACGATCCCCTCGCGTCCAACTCCACCGAGGAGGGCCGGAAGAAGAACCGACGGGTGGAGATCTCGTTCGGGCGGGGGACGGAGGGATCGGCGGGGGCCAAGGCCCAGGGGTCGGAGGGGTAGACGCGGTCGTGGCCGAGTGCGGTCCGCGACGCCTGGCAGGGCAGGGGCTGCTGCGCACCCGCCCCGCGTCCCGTGGCCCGCACCGCCGGTCAGCCCCCGGAAGCGGAAGCGGAAGGAGAAGCGGTAGTGGTAGCGGAGGCGGACGCCTGTGGCTGTGCCCCGAGTTGACCTGGCTCGGTGCCCCGTACCACCGTCACCGGCACCGACGAGTGCTGCACCACGTGCAGTGACACCGAGCCCATCACCGTTGCCCGCAGGCCCGTGTGGCCGCGGGCGCCGATTACCAGCAGGTCGGCGCCCTTCGAGCGGTTCAGCAGTGCCTCGGCCGCGTTGCCCTTCACCGTGTGGCACGTGGCGGAGGTGGCCGCGTGCACGGCGAGTGCCTTGTTCACGGTGGCGGCGAGGATGTGGGCGGCCTGCTTCTCCGGGTCGTACGTCGCGTTCTCCGGGATCAGACCGCCCCAGGTCGGGAACTCCCAGGCCGTGACGACGTCCAGTTCCGCGCCGGTCAGTCCCGCCTGCGTGGCGGCCCACTGCAACGCCCGTACGGACTGCTCCGAGCCGTCCACGCCGACGACGATCCTGCCTGTTGCCATGACTGCCTCCCAGAAGAGCCGACCATTGCGGCAAATCTACGTGAAGAGGGGCATGAGGGGATTAATTGATCCGGAGGTCGGCGAGCTGTTGGGCGAACGGCACGACCTCGTCCGTTACGGAGTCCGAGTCCGTTACGGAGCCCGACTGGTCCGCCCGCTGCCGGAGCTGCACCGCCAGCTCCGACGCCGCCCGGGTGATGCGTCCCGGCAGGTGCTCCGTGAAGCTGTCGCCGGTGGCGCCCCAGTCCTCCGAGGCCGCGAACACGGCCGTCGGGAGCACGACGGCCCGCAGGTACGCGAAGAGCGGGCGGACCGCGTGGTCCAGGGCGAGCGAGTGGCGGGCGGTCCCGCCGGTTGCCGCGATCAGGACCGGGGTGCCGGTCAGTGCGTCCGGGTCGATCAGGTCGAAGAAGGACTTGAAGAGGCCGCTGTAGGAGGCGGAGAAGACCGGAGTGACCGCGATCAGACCGTCCGCCTCGGTCACCGCGTCGATCGCCTTGCGCAGGGCGGCGTTCGGGAAGCCGGTGACGAGGTGGTTCGCGATGGCGGTGGCGAGTTCGCGGACCTCGATGAACTGGACTGATATGTCCGGGAGTTCGGTCCGTACCGCTTCCGTCAGGCGGTCGGCGAGGAGCCGGGTGGACGAGGGGACGCTCAGGCCCGCGGAGACGACGGTCAGGTTCGTGGTCATGAGGTCTTGGCCTCCTCCTGGTTGTCGGTGAGTGCGGTGAGGGACTGCGCGACACGGGCTGCGTGCGTCGGGCCGTCCGGGACGCCGGCCGGGCGGTCCTTCGCCATTTCCTTGCGCAGTACGGGTACGACCTCCTCGCCGAGGATGTCGAGCTGTTCCAGGACCGTCTTCAGGGGCAGGCCTGCGTGGTCCACGAGGAAGAGCTGGCGCTGGTAGTCGCCGAAGCTCTCCCGGAAGGTGAGGGTCTTCTCGATGAACTCCTGCGGGGAGCCGACGGCGAGGGGTGTCTCCGCCATGAACTCCTCCATCGACGGCCCGTGTCCGATGACCGGCGCGTTGTCGAAGTAGGGGCGGAACTCGCGCTTGGCGTCCTGCGAGTTCTTCCGGATGAAGCCGTGCCCGCCGAGCCCGACGACCGCCTGTTCCGGGGTGCCGTGGCCGTAGTGCGCGTACCGCTCCCGGTAGAAGTTGATCAGCTTCTGGAAGTGGTTCTTGGGCCAGAAGATGTTGTTCGCGAAGAAGCCGTCGCCGTAGTACGCGGCCTGTTCGGCGATCTCCGGGGAGCGGATGGAGCCGTGCCAGACGAAGGGCGGGACGCCGTCGAGAGGGCGCGGGGTGGAGGTGAAGGACTGGAGCGGCGTGCGGAACTTGCCCTCCCAGTTGACGACCTCCTTGCGCCACAGCTCGTGCAGGAGCGCGTAGTTCTCGACGGCGAGCGGGATGCCCTGGCGGATGTCCTTGCCGAACCACGGGTAGACCGGGCCGGTGTTGCCGCGCCCCATCATCAGGTCCACCCGCCCGTCGGCCAGGTGCTGGAGCATCGCGTAGTCCTCGGCGATCTTCACCGGGTCGTTGGTGGTGATGAGGGTGGTGGAGGTGGAGAGGATGAGGCGCTCGGTGCGGGCGGCGATGTAGCCGAGCATGGTGGTGGGGGAGGAGGGGACGAACGGCGGGTTGTGGTGCTCGCCGGTCGCGAAGACGTCCAGGCCGACCTCTTCCGTCTTCTGCGCGATCGCGACCATCGCCTTGATCCGCTCGTACTCGGTCGGGGTGCGGCCGGTCGTCGGGTCGGGGGTCACGTCGCCGACGGTGAAGATTCCGAACTGCATCGCGCCCATGGGGGCCACCTCCGCGTGAGTCTGTTGAATGTTGAACAAACCCGTCAACGGGTGGCCCCGGTGAACTATTCCCGCAGCTTTTGCAGCTCAGGACCGCCCGCCGGGAAGTCGATGGCGAACGTCGTCCCCCGCCCGACCTCGCTGGTCACGCCCACCCTCCCCCCGTGCGCCTCCACCAGCTTCCGTACGATCGCCAGCCCCAGCCCGCTGCCGCCCGTCGACCGGCTGCGGGACTTCTCCGCCCGCCAGAACCGGTCGAAGACGTGCGGGAGCTGGTCGGGGGCGATGCCGACGCCGGTGTCGGAGACCGAGAGGTGCACGCCGTCGGCCGGTGACTGACGTGCGTGCAGAGTGACCGAGCCGCCCGCCGGGGTGTGCCGCACCGCGTTGGAGACCAGGTTGCCGAGGGCCTGGCGCATCCGGACCGGGTCGGCCGTCCACTCCGTCGGCCCTTGGGTCCGTACGGAGAGATGTACGCCCGCCGCCTCGGTCCGCGCCCCGTGCGCGGACGCCACCTGGTCGAGGAGGACCGCGAGGTCCAGCGGTTCGGGGTGCATGCGGAGGGTGCCCGCGTCGGCCGCCGACAGGTCCTGGAGGTCGTCGATGATGTGCTGGAGCTGGAGTGCCTCCTCGTGGAGGGAGGAAATGAGGGCGGCGTCGACGTCGGCGACACCGTCCTGGGCGGCCTCCAGCCAGCCCCTGATGTTGGCGAGCGGGGTGCGCAGCTCGTGCGCGACGTCACCGACCATGGCCTTGCGCTGGGTTTCCAGGGCGGCCCGGTGGGCGTTCAACTCGTTGAAGGCATCGGTGAGTTGACCGATTTCGCCGCTGGTGGAGGCGGGCGGGAGAGGTGCGTGCCCGGGGGCGCCGGGGGTGTCGGGAGCACCTGGAGCACCTGGAGTATCGCCCGACGTCATGCGCTGTGCGGCCGCGGTCAGGGCCCGCAGCGGCCGTACGAGACGGGACGCGGCCAGCGCTGTCACGGCGACCGTGACCAGCAGGACCAGGGCGGCGGCGCCGGCCATCCGCCACGTACCGCCGGAGGAGAGTGCGAAGCCGGGGCCCGCGGTGCGGTCGTCGGCGGGGTCGCTGAGGTAGAGGACGGCGGCGGGCGAGACGTACGGCGTGAGCTGCTCCTTGCGGCCGGCGGCCACGCACTCGGAGATCGTCTGCTGGGAGGCGGCGCCGTGCGGCAGCGTGGGGTCCCAGGTGAAGTCGGGACGGATGATGATCCCGCCGCTCAGGCCGCGCCGCTGCATGCAGGCGCCGATCGTCGCGGACAGGGCGTCGAGGGCCTTGCGTTCGGTGGGGGTGGCGGCGTTCAGCAGGGGGGCTTCGCAGGTCTGGGCGCTGGCGAGGTTCGGGTCGTGCGGGACGCGGACGTACGGCCGGCCCGCCGGGCTCTCGTCGACGACCGCGTCGAAACCGGCCCGGCGCAGGCAGGCGGCGCGGCTTCCGGCGTACTGCCGCAGGGCGTCGTGCTCCTTGCGGGGCAGTGTGTACGGTCCGGCGGCGCGGGGGTCGATACGGGTGTCGGGGACGGGGGCGGCGGCTCTGCCGTTGGTGCCGCCGGGGTGGACGACTCCGGGGGTGCCGGTCACGGGGCTCGGGAGGGTAGGTCGGGGGCCGGTGGGCCGGTCGCCCACGCCCCCGGGGTTCGTCGTCCCGGCGCCGGGCGCGGTGCCGGGCGCGGTGCCGTCCGGGGTCAGGGCACGGTCCACGGCGAGCGGGTCGACCACGGCGGACGGCCGGTCGGGGAGGGGCCGGCCGGGGGCGGAGTCGGCGATGACCCTGCCGTCGTGGGAGGTGAGCGCGATCCGGTGACCGCTGGACGCGGCGAGCGTACGCACCGCGCCCGCCGCACCGGCCCAGCGGGGGCCGCGCGCGGCGATGCCGAGGAGGGTGTCGTAGATCCGCGCATCCTCGGCGAGCGCCTGCCCACGCTCCTGACGGATCGCCCCGGTGGTGGCCTGCACGGCCAGCCACGCGGTGGCGGCGATGGAACAGACGGCGACGAGGAAGGAGACGGCGAGCAGACGAGCCAGGAGTCGACTGCGAAGGGGCAGCCGTTTCGGGTCAGGGGGCATGGAGGGGGCTGGTGGGGGTGGGGTCGGTCGGGCTGGGGTGAGTGGGCCGACTGTCGGTGGGGCTGGGGTCGGTCGGGCTGGGGTGAGTGGGATTGCCGGGGGTGGGGCTGGGGTCGGTGAGCCTGCTGCCCGTGGGCCTGGCTTGTGTGGGCCTGCTGTCGGTGGGGCGGCCGGCGGCGGGTTTACCGTCCGTGAGTTTGCCGTCGGTGAGGCTGCCGCCAGCGGCTTCGCCGTCTGCGAGTCTGCTGCCGGTTGGGCCGCCGTCCGTGGCCCTGCCGTCCGCGAGCCTGCTGCCGGTTGGGCCTCCGTCCGCGAGCCTGCCGTCCGTGGGGCTGCCGTCCGCGTGCCTGCTGTCGGTGGGGCCGCCGCGCGTAGGTCTGCCGTCCGCGAGCCTGGCACCCGCCTGCCTGCCGTCCGCAAGCCTGGCACCCGTCTGCCTGCCGTCCGCGTGCCTGGCGTTGGTCGGGTCGTCGTCCGCCTGCTTGCTGCCCCCGTGTCCGGCCGCCGTGAGTTTGTAGCCGACGCCGAATACCGTTAGGAGGTGGGCCGGTTTGCGGGGTTCGGGTTCGATTTTCTTTCGTAGGTTCATCACGTGCACGTCCACGATCCGCTCCGTGATGTAGCGCGGCGAACCGTGAATGGTCCCCAGTAGTTGCTGCCGCGTGAACACCCGGTCCGGTTCCGCCGCCATCGCGGCCAGCAGCTGGAACTCGCCGGGGGTGACCTCGACGACCTGCCCGCCGACCCGCACCTCGTGCCGTACCGGATCCACCGATACGTTCCCGACCCGCAGGACTTCCGGCTCCGGGTTCGGGTCCGGGACGGGTGTCGCGGCCGCCCGGACGCGGGCGCGGCGCAGCAGGGTGCGGGTCCTGGCCATCAGTTCGCGCGGGCTGTACGGCTTCGTCAGGTAGTCGTCCGCCCCGAGATCGAGCCCGAGGAGCAGGTCGTCCTCGGTCGAACGGGCCGTCAGCATCAGCACCGGCAGCTCGGCCAGTTCCGGCGTGCCCGTCTCCCGGCGCAGGATGCGCAGCACGTCGAGGCCGTCCACGGACGGCATCATCACGTCGAGGATCAGCAGGTCGGGCGGGTGCGACCGGACGGACTCGAGGGCGGCCCGCCCGTCGTGCACGACTGCGGCGGTGTGACCCTCGTGCTCCAGGTAGCGGCGTACCAGCTCGGCCTGCTTCTCGTCGTCCTCCGCGACCAGGACATATGCGCTCACTGCGTGATCGTAGGCAGGTCGCCGCCGGTTCCGCTGCCGTCGGGGGCTCCTCGGGCGCGAGGACAACGCGATCGCTATCCGGGCCTGACAACTTCTTCATACGGAGTACGGAGCATGGCGCCCATGCCGACTTCGCTGAGTTCCGGGAAGAGTTCGCTCCTCGCCGCCACCGTCCTTGTGTCCCTGTCGTTGCTGACCGGCTGCGGGGGAGGGGGCGGGGGTACGGGCGACAGTGCCAAGGGTGCGGAGGGCAAGTCCGACGTCGCGTCCTTGGACAAGGGGGATAAGGGGGACAAGGGCAAGGACGCCGGTGCCGGTGAAGGCGGTGGTGCCTCCGAGGAGGCGAAGTCGCCCGAGCAGGCGAAGCGCGACGCCGCCGAGTCCGGCCGCCCGCAGCGCCGCCTGGACACCTCCGACGAGGAGGACCAGCGCATGTGGAACACGTACAACGCCTGTCTCAAGGACAACGGCGTCAAGATGCGGCAGGGCATGGTGGTCGGCAGCGGGGAGGTCCCCGAGGAGGGCCCGCCCAAGCCCAAGGCCGCGTACGACAAGTGTCTGATCAAGATGCCGCTGATGGCGCCGGAGTTGGACCCGAAGACCAACCCCCGCTACCAGGACAACTTCACCGAGTGGGTGCGCTGCATCAACAAGAACGGCGTCCCGGTGAAGGCCCTGCCGGGCAACACCGGCTGGACCTACACGGCCCAGCCGAAAATGCCGCCGGAGCAGTCCCGCAAGGTCGAGAACGACTGCAAGTTGAAGGCCTTCGGTGACAAGAACTGACGGCGGGACGGGGAGCCGGCCCGGCTACGAGCCCGGCCCCGGCCCTGACCTCGGCCCCGGCGGTGACCTCGGCCCCGGCGGTGACCTCGGCCGCGGCCCTGACCTCGGCCCCGGCGCTGACCCCGGTCCCGGCGCTGACCTCGGCCCCGGCGCTGACCTCGGCCCCGGCGCTGACCTCGGCCCTGGCGCTGACCTCGGCCCCGTCACTGACCCCGGCCCTGCCCCCGACCTCGGTCCCGAGCTTCGCCCCTCCCGCCGCAAGCCCCTCCTGATCACCGTCGCCGTCGTCGCGGTGGCGGCCGTCGCCGTCGGTGCGTTCGTGCTCGGCGGCAGCGGAAAGGCCGACGGCACGGCCAAGGCCAACACCCCGAAGGTGCAGACGGCCGCGGTCTCCCGCGCAGACCTGACCGACACCAAAGAGCTCCCCGGCACCCTCGGTTTCGGCGCCGAGAAGACGCTGAAGAGCGGCAAGAAGGGCCTGATCACCAAGCTCCCCGCAGAGGGCGACACGATCAAGCGCGGCAAGCCCCTCTTCTGGGTCGACGACCGCCCGGTGATCGCCTTCACCGGCGCCACCCCGCTCTACCGCACGCTGACCCCGCCCAAGGACGCCAAGTCGAAGCCGTTGCGCGGGCGCGACGTGAAGATGGTCGCGGACAACCTGCGGGCCCTGGGTTACGACATCGGGGCCCAGCCGAAGCCGGGGTACTCGGCGGTCTCCCCGACGGCCGGGGGCCGCACGGCGGACGACGAGGGCGAGTTCACCCCGTCCCTCTCCGCCGCCCTCAAGCGCTGGCAGAAGTACATCGGCATGGCTCCGACCGGCACCCTGGCCGTCGGTGACGTACAGGTCCTCCCGGGCGAGGTCCGCATCGGCGCGGTCACCGCCGGCCTCGGCGACGAGGCGACCGAACCCGTCCTCACCGTCTCCTCGATGGCGAAGGCCGTCACGGTCCCGGTCGACGCGACGGAGGCGGGCCAGGTGAGGAAGGGCGCCAAGGTCACGGTCGTACTCCCGAACGGTACGGAGGCGGAGGGCCGGGTCGACAAAATCGGCCGCGCGGCCACCCAGGAAAAGGGAGCGGGCGGGGCGGGCGGCGCGGGCACGCCGAACGCGCCCCAGAAGCTCGACGTCACCGTCCTCCTCTCCGACCGCACGAAGGTCGACGACCTGGACGCGGCATCGGTCACGGTCCGCTTCACCACCCAGACCCACAAGAATGTCCTGACGGTCCCGGTGGGCGCTCTGACGGCCCTCCGCGAGGGCGGCTACGCGGTCCAACTGGCCGCCACCAACAAGCTGGTGGCGGTGGAGACGGGCATGTTCTCGCGCGGCCTGGTCGAGATAAAGTCCGCCACCCTCTCCGAGGGCACCAAGGTGGTGACTGCGTCGTGAGCGAGTCGCCGCCGAACTGCGCGGAACCCCTCGCTGCGGGCAGTGCTCCACCCGCCACGAGCGCTCCCTCCCGCCCAGCTGTGGACAATCGTTCCGCCAGAGCGAGCGGGGCCTCCCGACCGTCCGCCGACGACGACACCCTCGCCTTCGTTGCCCCGGCGGTCCCCCTCCCCAGCGGTCCCCCGGTCCTCCAGGTCCGTAACGCCACCAAGTCCTACCCCGGCGGTGTGACCGCCCTCGCCGACGTCTCCCTCACCATCAACAAGGGCGAACTCCTCGCCATCCTCGGCCCCTCCGGCTCCGGCAAGTCCACGCTGCTCAACATCATGGGCACCCTGGACCTCCCCACCACCGGCACCGTCGAGATCGAAGGAGTGGACGCCGCCGCCCTCTCCGACCGTGCCCTCTCCACCCTCCGCGCCCGCCAACTCGGCTTCGTCTTCCAGCAGTTCCACCTCACCGACGGCCTCTCCGCCACCGAGAACGTCGCGACCGGTCTCCTCTACGGCGGCGTCCCCCGCCGCAGGCGCAACGCCCTCGCCGCCGAGGCACTCCAGCGCGTGGGCCTCGGCCACCGCACCCGCCACCTCTCGCACCAGCTCTCCGGCGGCGAACGCCAGCGCGTTGCCATCGCCCGTGCGCTGGTCAACAACCCCGCCCTGGTCCTCGCCGACGAGCCGACCGGCGCGCTCGACACCACCAACGGCTGTGCCGTCATGGACCTCCTGCGGGCCCTCAACGCCGAGGGCACGACCATCGCGGTCATCACCCACGACCGCGACATCGCGGCCTCGCTGCCGCGCCGCGTGGAGATCCTCGACGGCCGCCTGATCGCAGACACGGGAAGCCCGCTCCGATGAAGCCGAAGTCCGCATCCCGCATCAGTCCCAAGTCCCGCATCAGTCCCAAGGCCCGCACCAAGCCCGTCCGCCTCTCCCCCGGCGACCTTCTCCGCCTCGGACTGCTCGGCATCCGTACGCGCAAGATGCGTGCCGCGCTGTCCGCCCTCGGCATCTCCATCGGCATCGCCACGATGATCGTCGTGGTCGGCATTCCGGCGTCCAGCCAGAAGGCCCTCATGGCGGAGTTGTCCGCACTCGGCACCAACACCCTGCGCGCCGAGCCGATGCCCGACCAGGAGCCGCCGGTCAAGCTCCCCGAGCAGGCCGTCGGCATGACGGACCGGATCGGCCCGGTCGAGTCGTCGAGCGCCGTCGCCAACACCCATGCCCTGGTGCGCCGTTCGGACCGGACCAGCGAGAACGACACCTCAGGACTGACCGTCCTCGCCACCAGACTGAACCTCCTCACCACCCTCAGGGGCAGCGTCCAGTCCGGCCGTTTCCTCGACGCGACGACGCAGAAGTTCCCGACCGCCGTACTCGGCCACGCGGCCGCGGCCCGCCTCGGGATCCCCGCCGTACCGCCTGGCGCCGCACCCCAAGTCCGTATCAACGACACGTGGTTCACGGTCGTCGGCGTCCTCGAAGCGATGCCGCTGTCACCCGAGGTCGAGCGCTCGGTACTGGTCGGCTGGGACGCGGCGAAGGCGAGGCTCGGCTTCGACGGCCACCCGACCGTCCTGTACGCGCAGGTCCGCGAGGAGGCACTCGAAGACGTACGAGCGGTACTCGCGCCGACCCTCAACCCCCAGACCCCGGGCCTGATCCAGGTCAGCCGCCCCTCGGACGCCCTGCTGGCCAAGCGCGCCACGGAGTCGACGTTCTCGGCGCTCTTCCTCGGCCTCGCCGGAGTGGCGCTCCTCGTCGGCGGCATCGGCGTCGCCAACACCATGGTCATCTCAGTCCTGGAACGCAGGAAGGAGATCGGGCTGCGCCGCGCGCTCGGCGCCAACAGGGGCCAGATCCGAGGGCAGTTCCTCACCGAGTCGGTCGCGCTCTCCGCCCTCGGCGGCCTGGCCGGCACGATCCTGGGCGTCGCCGCGACCCTCGGTTACGCCCTCTACCAGGGCTGGCCCCCGGTCGTCCCGCCGGCCGGCGTCGCGGGCGGCATCGGCGGCGCGGTGCTGGTGGGAGTGGTGGCGGGCGTCTATCCGTCCGTACGGGCGGCCAGGCTCCCACCGACGGAAGCCCTCGCCAGTACGTGATCAGTCCCGGGCCGGTCAACCCCCGTTCGATCAGTCCCCGGTCGTCCCGTCCGCCAGCTCCCGCAGGATGTCCAGGTGCCCGTTGTGCCGGGCAATCTCCTCGACGAGGTGCATCAGCACCCAGCGCATGGTCGGCTGCCGGCCGTCCCCGAGCGGCCGTACGGCGAGGGCGTCCAGGTCGGTCCGGGCGACGAGCGCGTCCCACGCGACGCACTTCTCCGCGTACTCGGCGATCACCGCGTCGATCGGCACCCCGTCCACCACCCGCATCTCGCGGTCGGGGTCCTCGTCGGTCCACGGGCCCTCGTCCTCGTTGCCGAGGAAGATCACGTCGAACCACCAGTGCTCGACCCAGCGCAGGTGGCTGATCAGCCCCCACAGGGACATCAGCGGCGAGCCGGGCAGCGGGGCGGCCACCGCGTGCTCGGCGGAGACGCCCGCGCACTTCTCCCAGGCGGTGCGCCGGGCATAGTCGAGATGGTTCGTCAGAGTGGAACGCTCGTCCCAGGCAACGGGCTTGTTGGTACGGGCGGTTGCCTTCGGGTCTGTCTGCTCAGTTGTCATCGAGCGGAATGGTCCCCGTGCCGGTGGCAACTGTCGAGCGATTAATCGAAGCCGGGCCGCGCGCGCCGTCCCCGAAGGGGTGACCCCTTCACGAATCCACCCCACGGGACCCTCACGGAGGTGCACTCTGCCGGGATGTCCACACGAACCGACGCCCGCACGGACGCCCGCACCGACGCCCGTACCGAAGCCCGCGTCAACGCCCGCACCGTCCCGTCCCCGCCGCCGATCCCGCCGACCTGCCCCAACTGCCGTCAGGGACTGCTCTGGAAGGACACCCGGGCCGAGATCCGCGAGACGGACGAGCACCATTGGCGCTGGTGGTGCGGCAACTGCTCGAAACGCTTCCGCCCCACCGAAGAACACCTGCGCCGCTTCTCCTGAACCCGCTCCTGCTGCCCCCGGCCCGCATCCCCGCATCCCCGCACCCTCACGGCCTCACCGCCCCTGTGCCACCGGCACCAACCCGTCGTCGATGACCTCGCGCGCCACCGCCGTCAGTCGTCGGCTGTTACTGCGCGCATGACTGCGCAGCACCGTGAACGCCTCGTCGACCCCGACCTCCAGCCGGGCGGCGAGTACCCCTTTGGCCTGCTCGATGAGGATGCGGCTGTGCAGGGCGGTGCGCAGTTGGATGCCGGTGGCACGGTGCGCGCGCAGGGTCTGCTCGTGTACGAGGCCGATGGCGGCGGCGTCGGCGAGCGCCTGCCCGATCCGTACGTCGGCGGAGGTGAGCGGCCCGGGGCCGGTACGGAGCAGCAGCAGGCTGCCCAGCCGCTCCCCGCGCAGCCGCAGCGGCAGCGCGCTCGCCCAGGTGTACCCGGCCCGCCGGGCGAGCGGCACGAAGACGGCCCATCGGTCGTCCGGCGCCCGGGAGAGGTCGACGCGCGTCAAGTTGCCGGGCGGGGGCGGGGCGACCCCAAGGTGGCAGTCGAGGGCGGGCCCCTCGTCGGCGGTGATGTCGAGGAGTTCGGCGAGTTCGTCTCCGGGGTCGCAGGGTGCGACGGGCCGCAGCGGTTCGCCCTCCGGGGCGAGCAGTACCACGGCGGCGGAGACGTCGAGTAACTGGCGGCAGCGTACGGAGAGTTGCTGAAGGAAGTCGATGATGTCGAATTCTTCGACGAGGGTGTCCGCCAGTTCTACGAAGGTGTCGGCGAGCGTCATTTCATGTTCCCGGCTCATTTTCGGCTTCCTCGATTGCCACAGTTCCCACGGTGCCCCAGAGTTTCCGGCTCCCCCGATTTTCTTGTGCCCCGGCCGTCGCCCTTCAGTCAGTCCCCGCCCCGGCCTCCGCGCGGCCGGGGCCGGGGCCGGTCGTCGGGCAGCCTGAGTCTTCTGGCGACGATGTCGCGGGAGACGGAGACGATAGGCCTGTCCTGCGCGAATGCATAGGCGCGCAACCGGTCGAGGGCGGTGGTGAGTTCCACGCCAAGGTCGACACTCAGCATTCCGGTCGCCTGGTGCACGACGGCCCGGTGCAGACCGCCTGGATGTCCGCCCGGATGTCCGCTCGGACGTTCGCCCGGGTGTCCGCCCGGGTGCCCGCCCCCGACGGGCACGGGCGCGGCCCCGCCGTCATACGGAGGCTCGCGGTCATGTGGACGTACGGCGGACAGCAGGAACACCGTGAGCGCGTCACAGATCCTCAGCGCGGCGTCGACGCACTCCTCCGAGAGCCCTCTGGCCTCCCGCCGGTGCCCGGTCATGGACCCGACCCGGATGGCACCGAGCCGCAGCGGAAAGGCGAACACTGACTGCACACCGAGTTCGGTGGCGGCGGGGACAAAGGCCGGCCAGCAGGTGTGCGGTGTGCGCCGCACGTCGGTGACCAGGCACAGAGCCCCGTCCCTGGTGGACTCGACACTCGGCCCTTCCCCCAGAGTGAACTGAAGATCGTCGAGCCGGGCGCTCAACTCATTGCTGTACCAGAGCAGTTCGGAGGAGTGGCTCCGCGTGGAGACGGACACCCCGTCCAGGTCGAGCAGTTCGGCGCAGTGAGCGGTCCAGCGCGGCGAAGGTCCGGGCCCGTCGGGATTCAACGAGTCGATCAGTGCCGTCAGTTCCCCGTGCCTGTACACGGCCATGCCCCATCACTTCTGAACAGCGTTTCCTTCACCGGACCCCAGGATGCGCACAAGCCCGGGTCCCCTACAAGCGGACTTGACAAAGGTGGCGCATTGAAGGCGCTCAGGCCTCCGGGACCCCCGGATCGCAGAGCTGCTGCGGGCAGCGGCGGAGCGGGTACGGGACCGGCTGGCCGGGGCGTAGGGGAGCTCGGGAAACGCGGCGGACCGTGTAGCCGTATGAGCCATCATCGCTCGTACGGCTACACGGTCGTCCTCGTACGGCTACGCGGTGGCGCACGACCACCCTCTATACGGTGCATGGTCATGACGCCCACCCTGCCCACCCTGCCGCCCCGCCTCCTTCAAGCCCTGGACCGCTTTCACGTCGCCCGGCCGTGGGACCACAACGCCCACTACCACCGGTGGATCCTGCGCCGGCTCCCCCAGCGCTTCGACCGGGCCCTGGACGTCGGCTCGGGCAGCGGTGACCTGGCCCGGCGGCTGGCCGTACGTGCCGAGGGTCCGGTGGTGGGGCTGGATGCCGATCCGGCGATGGTCACCCGTGCACGGGAGCTCACCCGGGCGGGTGCCTCGCTGACGTTCACCGTCGGGGACGCGATGGCCGACGGTATTCCGCCCGGCCCGTACGACGTCATCACCTGCGTCGCCGTCCTGCACCACCTCCCCTTCACCGAAGCGCTCGCCCGCTTCCGCGACCACCTCGCCCCCGGCGGAACGCTGATCGTCGTGGGTGTCGCGCGCCCGGAGTCGCTCGTCGACCATCTCATCGGCACGGCTGCCGTGCCCGCGAACGTCGTGATGGCGTACCTCAAGAACAAGGGCCGCAAAGTGCCGCGCCCGCCGTCGATGACGGCCCCCGTACGCCCGGCGGGCATGAGCTTCGCGGAGATCGCCAGGGGCGCCCGCAGCGCCCTGCCAGGCGCCCGGCTGCGCCGCCGTCTGTTCTGGCGCTACACGCTGGTCTGGCAGGCGTCGGCGATGGCGGCGGCGTCCCAGTAGAACGGGTGGACCTCGACGATCTGCCCGTCCTCGACCCTGCTCGTCTGCAGCAGCGGGAAGGCAAGCTCGCGCCCGGTGGCCCGAGCCCGCGCCCGTACCTGGAGGAGCACCACCGTCGTGTCGCCGGTGGCGAGGAACTGCCGCTCCGCGATGTCGAACGACTCCCACGCGCGACTCATCGCGAGGAAGAACTGCTCCATGCCCCGGTGTCCGCGCCAGATCCCTCCGTACGGGAGCGAATCGGCCTGATGCAGCACCACGTCGGGCGAGAAGAAGGGCGCCAGCACCCTGAACGAGGCCTTCCCGGGGCCTCCGGCCGAGAGGTACTCGGCCTCGGCCGCGTACATGCCGTTGAGGACGGACACCGAGTCCGTAGGTGAGGAAGCTTCCACATGGGTCATGCCGCCAGCATGACCAAGCAGGCCGACGAAGACCGGCGGCATTCGGACGCCGCTCTGCCACTACGACCTGCCGCTACGCAGCGAACCCCACATCGCCCCCACATTTCCGATCATCCGCCGCAGCACCTTGATCTCGCAGAACAGCGCACCCGACCGCTCAGTCCGTCGTGAACGGGGCGTACCCGACCGGGAGTTCACTCACCTGAAGGTCGGAGAAGGTCAGGTGGAGCCGGTGCGCGTTGGTCTCGATGAGTACTTCGTGGAAGTCGATCCCGACCTCCCGGGACCAGCGCCGGGTGGACTCCAACTCCGGCAGAACCTGCGCGCCCGGATACAGGCAGTGCCACTTCAGGCCCCAGACGTAGCCGTCGAGGTCGGCACGCACCGGTCTCAAGGTCGACTCGGCGTGCTCGCCCGACGCGGGCGGGCGGGGATGTCAAGTTCCGTCACAGAGAGTGGAGTTGGTGCGGTACGGTGACCGGGTCATCACTCTCCGCGTGCGGTACGGCGCGTAGAGCGGCCCCCGTCGGTGCGGCAAACACCGGGCGAGGGCCTCACCACCGAGGCGCAAGGAGCCCCCGCGATGTTTCTGCATGCTATCTCGCCCGATCGCGCGTTCAACAAGGTTGCGCACTCCCTCACCCTGCATACCGCCATGGATCCCGTCGCACGGTTGCTCCTCGGGTATGTGGGCGGGCTGCGGCCGTGCGACGAGTACAAGTCCCTCAGTGCCTACGCGGCCAAGTTGGGCATCAAGCCCGGGACGTACAAGCGGATCAAGAAGGAAATGGTCCAGTTCGGGTACGTCCACGACCACCGTGCGCAGGGGGCGAAGGGGCGCTGGTACACCGAGCAGTGGGTGAGCAACGTCCCTCTTACGGACGAGCAGTTCGCGGCCCTGCGCCGGGGTGACGCCTCTCCGGGTGCATCTCCGGGTGCATCTCAGGGCGCCTCTCCGGGTGCATCGAAACCGACGGTCGGTGGACCGACTGTTCGGCGCCTCGGCGGTTCTACCGGTACTACCAAGACGAACAGCAAGACATCTCCCACCCGCCCGCCCCAGAAGACCGTGCGGGCGGAGCAACCGGAAGCAAGCACTCCGCAGATCGAGAAAGAGCCTCAATTCGCGCTTGCCGAGCGGATTCTGCGGGAGCTCCAGAGCGAGCGCTCCGACCTCCGGATGACCTTCCGCAACGTCCGCTACCTCGCCGGGAACATCGCCGAACGCCTCAAGAGCGGCATTCCCGCCTGGGAGATCCACCACGCCCTGAGCCACGACCTCCCGGACGGGCCGATCCTCAACGCCGCCGGATTCGTCACCACCCGGTTGCGCAGGAACGTCCCGGACGTGGCCGGACTCGCCGCCGCCGACGCGGCACGTGCCGCCGCCCCTGCTCCGTCGGCCGTCCCACCTGGCGCCCCCGCCGCCCCCGGTAGAGCTCTCGTCGAGTGCGACGGCCCCGGCACCCACGCCTTCCGGCCCGTCGCCGACGAAACCCTCTGCGGCTCCTGCCGCCGCGCGTACCCCCAGCTGGAAGCCCACCTCCAGCAGGAACAGGGCGGCGGTGGGTGGGCGCCCGCCGCCCCGACCTCGTACCCCGAACCGCCCTTCTGAGGGCTGCCCCCCGGGGCGGGGGTCGCCCTGCTACTGGTCCTGGTTCGTGATCCTGAACCGGGCCGTGGTCTCGTCGGAGGTCCAGCGCTGGAATCCGGCCTTCTCCAGCACTCGGGCCGAGGGCGGGTTCGACAGTTCCACGTTGGCGCACAGGGTGTGGACGCCCGGCGCGCCGAGGGCGAGCTCCGTCATGGCCCGGGTGGCCTCGGGGGCGTAGCCCCGGCCGCGGCGGGAGGCGACGATGCCGTAGCCGATCTCCAGTACGCCCTCGCTGGGCGGCCAGAACAGGCCGATCGAGCCGACCACCGCGCCGCTCTCACGCTCGATGATCAGACGGTGGCCGTACTCGCCGAGCCAGTCCGGGAAGCGGGCGAAGAGGCCCGCGATCACACGGTCGCCGTCGGCGGGAAAGTCGTCCGCCCAGGACTTGGACCTGGTGCCGTCGAGGACCGCGGCGGCCTCGCTCGCGGACCAGGACCGGAGGATCAGACGCTCGGTGGAAAGGTCGGCATGGGCAGGCGCGGAGGAGGCAGGCGCGGAGGAGGAAGGAGCGGAAGAGGAAGTCATGTGATTCTCCTGGTCGATGGGGACCGACCCGGGCCGCGCTCTGTTATCGCGGTTATCGCGCGGGCCGGACGAGGGCATGCTGATGACGGGCGACGGCAGCCATATTCATCAACCTCCCTGTCCCGCTGATCACGCGCCTCTCGCGTCGGCGTGAGAGTAACAACCGTTCTTCCGTACGGGCAATGCATTTCCGGGCCGCTGACCAGGGACTTTCGCGTAGCCCCGTCAGAGTTGGGCGATGCGGGCCCTGAGCAGACAGAACTCGTTGCCCTCGGGGTCGGCGAGCACGTGCCAGGACTCCTCGCCGGTCTGGCCGACGTCGGCGGGCACGGCTCCGGCGGCCAGGAGGCGTTCGAGTTCGGCGTCCTGGTCGCGGTCGGTGGCGCTGACGTCGATGTGCAGGCGCTGCTTCTCGTTCTTCGGCTCGTCGTGGGGGCTGAGTACGATCGTCGGCTGCGCGTTGCCGAACCCTTCGCGCGGTCCGATCTCGATGGCCCCCTCCTCGCGATCGAGTACGACGAAGTCCAGGACCTCGCACCAGAAGCGCGCCAGCGCCTCGGGGTCGCGGCATTCGAGCACGAGCTCACTGATACGGCATGCCATGTGGGGCAACCTGCTTTCGGTCATGTCCCCCGGCGGGGAGAAGGTCTTCGCTACCGTGAGTGCGCGACGGGGTCCCGCCACCAACATTGGCGGGACCCCGTTCGTACGCGGTACGGGTCAGACGGTGTGGGCCGCCGCGAAGGACGCGAACGACGCCCAGGTGGTCGGCTTCACGTCGAAGGTGGGGGAGGCGTCGCCCAGCTTGCTGTCACGGACGTGGACGTCGGCGCAGGTGCAGGTGGCGATTTCGATGCAGTCGCCGCCCTGGTTGCCGCTGTAGCTGGACTTGTGCCAGCCGTGGGCGACCTCGACGCAGTCGCCACCCTCGTTGCCGCTGTAACTCGACTTGAACCAGGCTGAGTGGGGCGTGAAATCAGTCATGGCGCTCCTGTCGGGTCCTCGTTGCTGCGGGGGCGGTACGGGTCAGACGGCGTGGGCCGCCGCGAAGGACGCGAATGCCGCCCAGGTGGTGGGCTTCACGTCGAAGGTGGGGGAGGCGTCGCCCAGCTTGCTGTCACGGACGTGGACGTCGGCGCAGGTGCAGGTGGCGATTTCGATGCACTCGCCGCCCGCGTTGCCGCTGTAACTGGACTTGTGCCAGCCGTGGGCGATTTCGACGCACTCGCCGCCTTCGTTGCCGCTGTAACTCGACTTCCACCAAGCCGAGTTCGGGGGCACGTTGCTCATAGCGCTCCTGCCAGTTCCTCGATGAACTTCACGCTCTCCGGTGCCCGAAGGGCCTGCGATCGGATCATTGCATACCGCTGCTCCAGTGCGTCCACCTCCTTGGGGCTGGCGTAGAAGGTGGACCCGCCGCCTTGGTACTCCACGTAGACCACGGACCGACCTTCGTCGGTTGTCAACAGGGTCATGGGCCCGTCGAGACCAACGTGGGTGTCTACATCGGTCGGTAGAACGTGGATGGAGATGTTGCGCATGCGGGCGCAGGCCGCCAAGTGGTCCAACTGCTCCTTGTGGACGGTCGGCCCCCCGATCGGACGGCGGAGCACATGCTCTTCGATGACGAAGCACAGCGTCGCCGCAGGCTTTCGAGTGAGCAGGGCCTGTCGTTCGAGACGCCCGCTGACACGAGTCTCGATGTCGTCCTCGTCCAGCAAGGGAACGCGGGCGGTGAGTACCGACCTGGCGTGCTGCTCGGACTGCAACAGTCCGTGGATGGTGTGCGCGCCGTACGTATAGAGCCGCTGTACCCGCGCCTCTGTGTCCGCGTACTCCTGAAAGAACTCCGGATAGCCCGGCTTCGTCAGCTCCTCGCTCAGCGCGATGAGCATTCCGTCCGCGCCCAGCGCCTTGTCCACGTCCGCGACGTAGTCCGGCTGGGGCCGCAGCGTTCCCGACTCCACCTTCTGTACGGTCGACAGGGAGTACTTCCGCTCCGTCAGTGCCGCCAACTGCTCCTGGGTCACCCCGCGATGGACACGCAGTGCCTTCTGCTGAAGCCCGAACACCTTCCAGATGAGCGGCTTCCCGCGATTGCCGTTGCTCTGATCTCCCATGTGTCTCCGCCCTCCCACAGTGCGCCTCACCAAACCCGCAACGGGGTCTCAAGGCTCCCCACCCGGGCCGCATCGGATTCCTCTCCGAGCCGCAAGTTCACTTCTACGGGTCGGCTGGAGTACCGACGGTAGTCGGCCGCTGACACGCTTTCACCCATGATGAGCGAACCTGCCGGTATTGAACTCACCGCTACCCAGGCCGAGTTGAGAGCAGACCGAACACCCTTCGTTCCGCCATGGGCACCGGTGTTCGGACATGCACCCGCGAAGGTGGGGGTGTATCTCGGTGCGGTCCGTGTCATCGGGCAGCTCGCCTTCGAGATCGTCGACGCGTTGCTCGTGGCGACGGGCAACGCGCCCGGTGCGATCGTCGGCGACCCGGGCCCGTACGGAGTCGTGCACTTCCTCACCGAGCCGGGCGCCGGTACGGGCCTGCGCTGGCCGCCCGGCGTCAAGCGGCTGGACGGGCGGGCGGGCGACTTCGTCAAGGTCCCCGCCTGGTCCGGGAACACGGCTCCTGTGTCGTGGCTGGCCCGCCCCGCCCGGGACAGCGTGTTCGTCGACGCGCAGGTCCTCCACAGGGTGGCCTGCGCCGTCACCCGATACGGAGTTCTCCGTACGGACGAACAAGCCTGACCCTCGCTCCGCCCCCACCCCCACGAACACGAGGTCCGGAACGTGCTCCACTCACCCGCCACCCCTGCCCCCGCCCCTGCCCCGGCCCCCGCCCCTGCCCCCACCCTCCTCCCGCCGGTCGTGCGCGAGTGGTCCACCGAGTGCGCACTGAAGCCGCGCGCGGTGGCCCTCGCCCGTACCCGGGTCCGCACCTGCCTGACCGTCCTCGGCTGGACGGGCGACATCGACGATGCGGTCCTCGTCGTCTCCGAGCTGGTCACGAACGCCGTCCGGCACGCCCGTGTCCGAAATCGTGTCGCCTGGCTGCGGCTTGCGGTGCTGGAGGACGGCGGGCTGCTGGTGGACGTCTCCGACCCGGTGGCCGGGTTCCTGAGGGGCAAGGGCGCGGATGTACCGCCGGGCAAGAGCGGCGAGTGCGGGCGGGGGCTCCGTCTGGTGGGCAGATTGGGTGAGTTGAGCTGGTTCCTGCGAACGGACGCGGCAGGCGGTAAGACCGTACGAGTGCATATGGCATGCGAGCACAGGGAGCGAGAAGTGGCAGTCGTGCAGAGTGACGGCGGAGACAAGCTGCCGGGCACACCGTGGAATCCGCCGCCGAATCCGGGGCCGACTCCTGACGGAGGCCCTGGAGTGCCCAACCCCCAGACGCCGAAGGGCGGTTGAGGAGATGGGCGAGCTGGAGCGTGCCCTCGTGTCGGCCGGGGTGCTCAGCCCCGACTGGGCCCCCGCTTTCGAGGCCGTGCCCCGCTCCGCCTTCCTCCCCGAGCTCATCTGGCCCTGGGACATGGCGACGGGCAGGAGCATCCCCGTGAGCCGGGCCGAGCAGCCGGGGCCGTGGCAGGCGTATGCCGGGGCGGACGTACCGATCGTCACGCAGTGGGACGACGGCCGGCACGGTGGCCGTGAGCCGGGCGAGGTGGCCACCTCTTCCGCCTCCATGCCGTCGGTGGTGTTCCGGATGCTCCAGTATCTGGGCGTACGACGTGGTGACCGGGTGCTGGAGATCGGTACGGGTACGGGGTGGAACGCGGCCCTGCTCGCCCATCGCCTCGGAGCCGCGAACGTCGTCTCGGTGGAGGTGGACCAGGAGGTCGCGGAGGTTGCGCGGGGGACGCTGGGAAGGTTCGGGATGCCGGTGCGGGTGGTGTGCGGTGACGGGGCGGAGGGCGACCCGGACGGATCCGGTGCCGGCTACGACCGGGTCGTGGCGACCGTGGGAGTGCGGAGTGTTCCCTGGGCGTGGGTACGGCAGACCCTGCCCGGGGGTGTGGTCGTGGCGCCCTGGGGGGTGAACTACGCCAACGGAGACGCCGTGGTCCGCCTCGTGGTCGCCGACGACGGTGCGAGTGCTTCCGGGCCCTTCATGGGGCCCGTCGAATTCATGAAGCTCAGGGCTCAGCGGCAGCCGGCGGTGGTGCACGACGAGTTTGTCGGCGGCGGCGTCACGGACGGCGACGAGTCGGGGAGCGACCTGCCGCGTGAACTTGCCGTGCTCAGCGCACAGTTCGATCCGTGGGCCTTCGTGCTGGGGGTGCGAGTGCCGCACTTTCTGCGCACTGTCGACCGGGCGGACGAGGAGGGAAACCAGGCGGTGTGGTGGTACGGCACCGAAGGGAGTCGCTCGTGGGCGTGCGTTCAGTTCCGTAGGGGGCGGAGCGCACGTGTGTGGCAGTACGGGCCGCGTCGGCTGTGGGACGAGGTGGAGAGCGCGTATGCGTGGTGGGAGGGGGCGGGCAGGCCGGGGCATGAGCGCTTCGGGCTCACGGTGACTTCCGAGGGCGAGCGGGTGTGGCTCGACGATCCGTCCGGCGGCTGGGCGGCCTTGCCGTAGGGCGGTCGCGGGGCATCGGTCCGCGCTTCCGTTGCTGCACCGGAGTGACCGTCGTGCGCGTCTTTCGGGCCGGTGCGGGGCTGATTGGGTGCCTGGTGGTCAAGGTCGGTCAATGCGACGAGTCGAATTCACACGCAGGTGTGCGGTGTCGGTGGCGGTTGCGGGCGCTCTCGTGGTGGCGGCGAGTGGGAGCGGGTACGGCGGCGAGCCTGTGCCCGAGGCGGCCGAGGTGCAGCGGTTGTACCGGGAGGCGGCCGTGGCCGTGAAGGCGCACGAGGCTTCACGGAAGGCCGTGGAGCGGGGGCGGGGGAAGGTCCGGCGGTTGCGGGACGCGGAGGCCGCGGAGGCGGTGCGGCTGGGTCAACTCCGGGGAGTCGTAGGCGCGTTGGCGCGCAGTCAGTACCGGGGTGGTGGGGGCGGGAGTGAGGGTGGGACGGGGTACACCCTGCGGTTTCTGACCGCTGAATCGCCCGAGCAGCTGATGGAACGGGTGGCACTGGCGCAGCGGGGCGGGCACGCGACCGCTTCGTTGATGACGCGTGTACGGGAGTCCCGGGCGCGGCTCGCGCGGGACCGGGTGGAGTCGGCGCGGGTGCTCTGGACGCTGAAGGGCGAACTGGCCCGGCAGGCGGGGGCGCGGGAGCGGATCGAAGGGAAGCTGGAGGAGGCGCAGGAGCGTTTGCGGGCGGCGGAGGCGGCTCGGCGGACGGCATTTGCGGCTGCGGCTGCCGCTTCCGGACGGGCGGGGAAGACGGGCGGCGGGTGGGCGCCGGCCGGTGGGGCCCCCGGGCCCGCGTGCGGGAGCGGGGTGGAGGTGGAGCCCCTCGGGCCGCCGCCGTCCTCGCCGTCGTCCCCGTCCCCGTCGTCGTCGCGCGGCCGGGCTGCTGCGCGGCAGTGGGTGAAGCCCGTTGATCCCGCGCCGATGTCGTCGGGGTTCGCGGAGTCGGGAGGGCGCTGGAAGCACCGGCACACCGGTCAGGACTTCGCCGTCTTCGACGGGGAGCCCGTGCGGGCCGTGGGGGCCGGAACGGTCTATTTCCTCGGGTGCGGGGACGGCTTCGGCAACCAAGTGATCCTGCGGCACCCGAACGGCTACTTCACGCAGTACGCGCACCTGTCGGTGTTCGGGGTGCGGACCGGGCGGCGGGTGGCGGCGGGGGAGGTGATCGGGCTGAGCGGGCGTACGGGCAACGTGTCCGGGCCGCATCTGCACTTCGAGGTGCGCGTGACACCGCAGTTGGGGTCGGGCATCGACCCGCTTCCGTGGCTGCGGGAACACGGGGTGGCCCTCTGAGGTGTGCGGTGCGGGTGATTCCATGGGCTGGATGAGCGCTGACGTGGCTGATGTGACTGATGTGGTGGTGCGGGGTCGGACGGATGCCGATCTCGGTGCGTGCGTACGGGTGTTGCGTGCGGTGCACGAGGCGAGCGGGTACCCGCGCAACTGGCCGGTGGACGCGGCGGGTTGGCTGGTGGTGGAGGGGGAGCTCGGGGCCTGGGTGGCCCGGTCGGCGGCGGACGGTCGCGTGGTGGGGCACGCCGTACTGGCGCGGGCGGGGGAGGGCGATGTCGCCCCCGGGCTCTGGGACGGCGAGGGGGAGGTCGCGGTGGTGGGGCGGCTGTTCGTTTCGCCGGAGGGGCGGGGGACCGGCGCAGGGCGCGCGCTGACGCGCGAAGTGGCTGGTGCAGCACGGGAGTTGGGGGTATGGCCCGTGCTGGATGTGGTGGCCGCTGACACGGGCGCTGTCGCGTTCTACGAGCGGATCGGGTGGCGAAGGATCGGTTCGGGCGAGCAGAACTGGGGTGCGGGGGAGCTCGTCGGCGTGCATTGTTATGCCGCGCCGGGAGTTGAAGGGGGAGCCGCCGAATGAGGACTGCGCCGGGGGTTGGTGCGGTGCCGAGCGCGGCTGTCGGGGCGGTGCCCCCTCAAGGCAGGCGTCTTCAGTCCGTCCGGCGTTTGAGGACGCGCGGCGCGGCCGTGCGCCGGGCGAGGCCCGGGACATCAGCCCACGTCCGGAGGTGTAGGGGATGCCGGTGCCGAGTCCGGCGCTGCCTCGGGCCCTGAGTCCGGCCCTGAGTCCGGCCCCGGGCACGAGCCGATCCGACTCGACCCCGCAGTACCGATTCGCCGATTCACCGATCCACCCGTACGACCTTTGAGCAAGGAGCCACCCCGTGATCGACTCCCCCACCCCTGCCGGCCCCACCGGCGCACTCCCGCCCACCGACCCCGGCACGCTCCACCCCATGGCCGGTCAGCCGCGTGTCGTGCTGCTCAAGCCGTTGGTGACCTCGCCGCTCATCGAGGTCGGGGACTACTCGTACTACGACGACCCGGACGACGCGACCGGCTTCGAGACGCGGAACGTGCTCTATCACTACGGGCCCGAGCGGCTTCGGATCGGGAAGTTCTGTGCGCTGGCCACCGGCGTGCGGTTCATCATGAACGGTGCCAACCACCGGATGGACGGCCCGTCCACCTTCCCGTTCCCGTCGCTCGGCGGGGCCTGGGCGCCGCACGTCGACCTGCTGATGGACCTTCCGGTGAGCGGTGACACCGTCGTCGGCCACGACGTCTGGATCGGGAACGGGGTCACCGTCATGCCCGGCGTACGGATCGGGAATGGCGCGATCATCGCCACCGGGGCCGTCGTCACCTCCGACGTGCCGGACTACGCGATCGTCGGCGGGAATCCTGCCCGGCTGATCCGCAAGCGGTTCGGCGACGAGGACATCGAGCGGCTGCTGGCGCTCGCCTGGTGGGACTGGCCCGTCGAGCACCTGACCGAGCACGTGCGGGTGATCATGGCCGGGAGCGTGGACGAACTGGAGGCGGTTGCTCCGCGCTGAGGCCGTACAGCAGGAGGCTGAGGCACAGCAGGAGGCTGAGGCCGCACAGCAGGAGGAGGCCGGGTCCCTGGGAAGGGGCCCGGCCTCCGTGTACGTACCGCGAAGGATGAGGGAAGCGGTTACAGGTCGAAGATGAGGGAGCGGTTACAGGTCGAACTCGTGCGGCGGCAGGTCCAGTGCGAAGCACGCCTCTCGGACGACCGCCTGCTCCGTCTTGTCGAAGTCGCCGTCCGCGCCGCCGATCACGATGCCGATCTGGACGACCGCACGCGCCTCCGCCGGCTTCTTCTTCGCCTTGGCGATCTCCTGCAGGATGCTCACCTTGCCGAACGCGAAGTCCGCCGTCAGCTTGCCGACGTAGTCGTTGAAGCGGCGCTGGAGGTCGTCGGCGGGGAAGTTCTTCAGGACGTCGTTGGTGGCGATCAGATTCGCCACGCGCTGGCGCTCGGAGGGGTCGATGGTGCCGTCGGCCGCCGCCACCAGCGCGCACATGGCCATGCTCGCGTCGCGGAACGAGCCGCTCTTCAGCTCGTTCTTCTTCGACTCCAGCTGGGTCTGCATCGTCGAGGCGGTTTCCTTGAGGCGGTCCCACAGGGCCATGAAGTGTCTCCGTCGTCAGGGGCGTACATCAGGGGTGTAGCTGTAAAATCTACAGACTTGTAGAACCTAACAGGGAGTGAGCTAAAGGCGCCCTAAGAGCCGGAACGGCGAAGGCCCGCGCGGTCGTCCGCGTGGGCCCTCGTCGTTGTTGTCGCTGCTGCGTTGCCGAGCCGGTCGGTCCTAGAGGGCCGGCACGGCAGGCGCGGCCGGCACCGCAGGTGCTGCGGGCAGCGCAGGTGCCGCAGGTACGGCAGGTGCGGCAGGTACGGCAGCCGGTGCGGCCGGTACCGCCGGCGCGGCCGGTACCGCGGGCGCGGCAGGCAGTGCCGGCGCCGCGGCCACGCCGGGCACGGCCGGTGCGGCAGGCAGCGCGGGCGCAGCAGGCAGCGCCGGTACGCCCGGCAGCGTCGGGAGCTTCGGCAGGCCCTTGAGGTCCGGGGCCGGAAGGCCGCCGCCGAGCACGATGGCGACCAGGACGTTCACGGTGCCGGTGAGGACCTCCTTGACCCCGGCGGCGACCGCCTTCAGGTCACCCTTCGCGACCGCTGCCAGGAGCGCGGTGACCTTGGCCTGGAGGTCCTTGGCCGCCTGTGCCTTCAGGTCGGGTGCGGCATGGGCCTTGGGCGCGGGAGCGGCCTTGGCGAGCTTGTCCAGCGCTTCCTTGACCGCCGCGCCGAGCTTGGTCGCTTCGGCGGGGGGCAGCTTGCCGTCCTTCGCCTTGAGCACGGCGTTCACCAGGTCGGTGACCGGCTTGAGGACGCCGCCGGCGTCGCCCAGCGTCTTCGCCTGTGCGAGGAGCGCCTCCGCGCCGGGCACGGGTGCGGCGGGTACGGGTTCGGGTGCGGCGGCCTCCGTGGCCACCGACAGGTTGTTGACGGCCGAGAATGCCGGGCCCGCGGTGCCCAGGGCGAGGGCGCCGCACACTGCGGTCGAGACGAGGAGGCCGGCTTTCCGGGACATGCGCATGAAGAGGGTCCTTTCGGAGGTGCGAAGGGAGCGGAGTGCTCACCTCCACCGTCCGAAGGCTGATCACTTATCGCAATATTTCGACTACGGAGCGCAAGTGGACAGAGCTGCCCACCGGGTGGCGAGCAGCTCTGTGACCTTGGAGTTCTAAGGAATTTTCGGTTGTACGAGCGGTTACGCGAATGCGTCTGATCGAGGGATGCGGGGCCGGGAGGCGACGGCCGCGTACGTCAGGACCGCGACGTCTGCTGCGCCTGTCCCGCCGACTTCGCCGATTCCGCCGATTCCGCCGCGATCATGTCCTCCAGCGTCGGCGGCCCCGCGACCGGCGGCTTGCGGCGGCCCTGCGCCCGCGTGACCAGGGGTTCCGTCCAGCGGGCGGCCAGTGGGCCGATGATGACCAGGATCAGTACGTACGCGGTCGCGATCGGTCCGATCCTGGGTTCGGTGGCCACCGCCAGGCCCGCGATCACGATCGAGAACTCGCCGCGCGCGACCAGCGTGCCGCCCGCCCGCAGCCGTCCGCGCCTGCCGATGCCCGCGCGCCGGGCCGCGTACCAGCCCGTGCCGATCTTGGTGAGCGTGGTGACGACCGCGAGGAGGAGCGCAGGGAGGAGTACGGGCGGGATGTCCGCCGGGTCCGTCGACAGGCCGAAGAAGACGAAGAAGACGGCGGCGAAGAGGTCCCGGAGCGGGGCGAGCAGCTTGTGCGCGCCCTCCGCGACCTCGCCCGACAGTGCGATACCGACCAGGAACGCGCCGACCGCCGCCGACACCTGGAGCTGCTGGGCGAGGCCCGCGACCAGGACGGTGAGGCCGAGCACCACCAGGAGCAGCATCTCCGGGTTGTCGGACGAGACCGCCCGGCTGATCAGGCGGCCGTGCCGCAGCGCCGCGTACAGGACGAGGCCGACCGTGCCGAGCGAGATGAGGAGGGTGACGCTGCCGCCCGCCAGTCCGACGCCCGCCAGCATGGCGGTCAACAGCGGCAGGTAGACCGCCATCGCGAGGTCCTCCATGACGAGGACGCCGAGGATGACAGGGGTTTCGCGGTTGCCGAGGCGCCCCAGGTCTGTCATGACCTTGGCGATGACGCCGGACGACGAGATCCAGGTGACGCCCGCGAGGGCGACCGCGCCGACCGCGCCCCAGCCCAGGACGAGGGCGGCGACCGCGCCGGGCACCGCGTTGAGGAGGAAGTCGACGATTCCCGATGGGTATTGCGTCTTCAGGCTGCTGACCAGCTCACTCGCGCTGTACTCCAGGCCGAGCAGGAGCAGCAGCAGGATGACGCCGATCTCGGCGCCGACGGCGGTGAAGTCCTCGCTCGCGTCGAGGGGTATCAGCCCGCCGTGGCCGAAGGCGAGTCCGGCGAGAAGGTAGAGGGGGATGGGGGACAGGCCTATACGGCCCGCCAGGCGCCCGATGATCCCCAGCGCGAGGATGACGGCGCCGAGTTCGATGAGGAGGGCGGTGGTGTCGTGCACGGTTCTCTACGCCCTCAGTCCTCGTCGGCGGTGGCGCCGGAGGCGGTCCCCGCGATGATGTCGGCGAGTGCGTCCACGCCCTCGCGGGTGCCGACCGCCACCAGGGTGTCCCCGATGGCGAGCCGGAAGCCGGGCTCGGGGGACGGGTGCGCGCTGGTCCTGCGCAGTACGGCCACGATCGAGGCGCCGGTACGGGAGCGGGCCTTGGTGTCGCCGAGCAGCTTGCCGCCGTACGGGGACCTGGACGTCACCGGGATGTGCTCGGTGACGAGGTCGATGCCGTCGGTGCGTACCGCGTCGATCGGGGCGGCGTCGAGGAGGTGCGCGAGCGCGGTGGCCTCGTCCTGGGAGAGCGGAATCGCCTGCTGGCACGCGTCCGGGTCGTCCCGGTCGTAGAAGCCGATGAACCGGCGTCCGTCGTTGTGCACGACGACGGAGAGGTGCCGCCCGCCTTCGGTGGTGAAGTCGTACTGGGTGCCTATGCCGGGGAGGGTGGAGCGGCGGGTTCCCATGAGGGCCTCCATGGAAGCTCGAATACGCGGGCAAAAAGGGCGCGGTTCAACGGGCAATTCTGATCAACTTTAACTTTCCATTACCCTACTCCGCGCAGAGGTGGGGTGGTTTGCGCAGGTATACGGTGATACGAACCGTGCAGGTAGGTGCAGGTATGACGGTTCGCGTGTTTCGGCATCGGCTGCCCGGAGAAGCGATCCGCAGGGCGTGAACCGGCTCCACGAGGTGGACCCGACCGACCACCAGGAACGAGGAATCATGCAGGTAACCGTTACTGTCACCGACTGCCCGGCGCAGGACGCCCGAGCCGTCTTCGAGGTCCTGGCCGCCGGGTTCGGTGATACGGACCGGGGGCCGGACGACGTACCGCGGGAGGTGCCCGGGGCGGGGCCGACGGTGTGGACGTCGGTCTTCGAGGCGGACGGCTCGGACGGGAACGGCAAGCTGCCCGCGCCGACACCGCTGTCGGGCCCCGCGACGGTCACCGTCCAGGGCGTGCCGCACGAGGTGACCCGCGTGCGGGAGGTACTCGGCGCGGCCTTCGGGATCTCCGACGAGGGATCGGCATCGGGCGACCAGGAACAGGAGGTACGGCTGCGGGTGAGCGGGCGGTAGCTGGGCGAGGGCGCGGTAGCTCGGCGAGGACGCGGACGACAGCCACCCCGGCTCGCGGCGCCCGGCGCCCGGCTCGCGGGCGCCCGACTCGCGGCGTCCGGTGCCCGGCTTGCGGCGCCTGGCCTGCGGCGTCCGGCCCGGCGGCGCGCGGCGCCCGGCTTGCGGCGTCTGGCTTGCGGTGCCCGGCCCCCCCGGCTTGCGGTGTCCGGCCCGGCGGCTTGCGGCGTCCGGCTTGCGGCGCCTGGCCTGTGGCGTCCGGCGCAGGGCCTGCGGCGTCCGGCCCGGCGGCTCGCGGTGCCCGGTCCTCGGCCCGCCCGGCCCGGCGGCGCCCGGCGCCCGGCCTGCGGCTTGCGGTGCCCGGCTCGGCGGCTCGCAGCGCCCGGCCCGCAGCTTGCGGCCCGCGGCGTCCGGCCCCCGGCCTGCGGTGTCCGGTCCGGCGGCTTGCGGCGTACGGCGTCCGGCCCGCGGTGCCCGGCCCGGCGTCGTCCGGCCCGCGGCCTGCGGTGTCCGGCCCGCAGCTCGCGGTGTCCGGCCCGCAGCTCGCGGTGCCCGGCTTGCGGCGCCCGGCCCCGGCCTGCGGCGTCCGGCTCGGCGGCTCGCGGCCCCCGGGCCGCAGCGCGCGGCCCCGTCCCGTATCGCCCCGTCGTACGCGTGTGGGCGGTCCGGTGGGTCGGCCTTGGGTCTCGGTGGGGCGGCGGGTCAGCGGCTTCGTAGGGCCTTGATGAGTTCTGCCTTTGTCATGCGGGAGCGGCCCTCGATGCCGATCTTCTTGGCTTCCGTGTAGAGGTCCTCCTTAGAGCGGTCCTCGTACTTTCCGGACTTTCCGCCACGCTTCCCGACAGTGCTGCGGGACGTGGCGGCCGCGCTGTTCGCGATGCGGGCGGCCTTTTCCTTGCCCGCGCCTTCGCGGCGCAGCGCCTGGTAGGTCTTCTCGTCCTTGATCTGCGGGTTCGGCACGGAAGAAACACCTCCGGTTGAGGGAGTGGTTCTTCTACGACTACCCGACCCGTCCCGGTCATGCCTGTCGGGACGGGGGGCCTCAGTCCAGCGGCAGGTGGACCCGCAGCCGCTTGCCGCCCGCCAGGCGCTGGATGTCGTACTTGCTGCAGAGTGCGAGCACCAGCTCCAGGCCGTGGCCGCCGATCCGTTCCGGGTCGGGGGCGCCGGGCTGCGGGAGGCTGTCGTCGGTGTCCCAGACGGTGACCTGGAGGCTGCCCCGGTCTGGGCCGTCCCGGTCTACCGACAGGTCGAGGAGGCAGGGGCCCGGCGCGTACTTCGCCGCGTTGGTGACGAGCTCGCTGACCACGAGCTTCAGCGTGCCGGACATTCGCGGCGTCACCGGGATTCCGTACAGGGCCTGTGCCCGCTCCAGGAAATCGGCGGCAAAATCCCGTGCCTCACCGATCGTGCCGGGTGCGCCGTCGTACGTCGCACTGGCGCTGAAAGGAATGGTCACCGTCATGGCCGCGGCTGCTTCCCGCACCGTACGCACCGTATGCACCGTCCGCACCACCCGTCTCTGTCGTACACCTGACGTCCCCCGTGATGTCCGGTGCTCTGCTGACGCGCCTTCCCCAGCGTTGCGTTTTCAGTCCTGGAGATTGGGCCTGGTGTCAATGCGGCGTGGGTCGGCTGCCCGTCGGAGGGACTCGGAGGGACAACGCGTTCGTCCGCGCAGGCCCGGGGCAGAGGGAGACCATGAATCTCGTGCACGGCGAGAGCCTCGCCGACAGCCATGCCGCCGCTCTCGCCGCCGCAGGCCCCGACCTGCCCCTTGCCGCCCGGGTCGTCCTCGGCCTGGTCCTCGCCCTCGCGCTGCTGAGCGCCGCCGCCCGCTGCCGCCGGCCGTCGTCGTCCTCGAAGGACTGAAACCGGGTGGCGGACGGCTCCTCGGCCTCGTACGGGTCCCGCTGCCCGGAGTGCCCGCTACCGCCGGTCCGGCGTGCCCCCGCCCGCACCGTCCTTCGGGGCCAGCGCCGCGATCTGGGTCCGTGACGAGAAGCCCAGCTTGGCCAGGATGTGCTCGACGTGGGCGTCGGCCGTCCGCTTGGAGATGACCAGGTGCTCGGAGATCTCCCGGTTGGTCAGGCCCGCCGAGATCAGCGTGGCGACCTCCCGTTCGCGGCGGGTGAGGTGGTCGAAGGACGGCACCCGGTCGGCCGCCGAGACCGGGCGGGGGGCGCCGGCCAGCGCCAGTTCCACGGCCTGGTCGATCGGGATCTGTGCCCCCTGCTCAAAGAGCAGCCGGTACTCCGACTCGCCCAGCTCCGCCCGCAGGGCCGCCTCGACCCGGGAGTGGTCGTCCGTGTAGATCGCCACCCCGAACATCGGTGAGCCGATCTTGCGCCACAGCTCGCCGCAGGTGCCGAGCAGCCAGGCCGCCAGCCTGCTGCCGCCGGTCTCGGACGAGCCCCAGGCCAGCAGTTCCAGCGAGTTCGTCGTGGCGTACGCGTCCCGCAACTCCCGTCCCGCACGCAGTGATTCACGGGCGAGCCGCACGCTCTCCCCGCTGTCGCCGCGCGTCCAGGCGGCCAGGCCCTTGATGCCGAGGAGCTGGCCGGTGATCATGCATTCGCCTGCCCCGCCGCCCGGCGCCAGCGCGATCCGCCGCAGTGCCTCCTCGGCGTGTGCGGTCGCGTCGTCGGAGCGGCGTACCAGCGACTGGACGTAACTGCTCTGGTAGTGGTGCACGACCAGGCCGAACGGGTCGTCCATCCGGTGGTGGGCGGCCAGCACATCGGCGAGGGTGCGGCGGGCGTTCTCCTCGTCGCCCATCAGCCAGGCGATGCCGCCGAGATAGCCGAGGGCCAGTACGCGGTCGAGCTCGGAGCCGCACTCCCCGGCGACCTTGACGGTCTCCTCGAAGCCCGCGTGCGCCGGGCCCATGTCGCCCTGCATGACGGCGAGCAGACTGCCCCAGAGCAGTGCCTGCGAACGCTCCCTGGACACCCCGCTGTCCAGGGCGAGCCCCTTCTCCAGCCAGTACGTGCCCTCCTTGAGCAGCCCGGCCGTCGACCAGAAGGGCCACAGCCGGGCCGCCATGACCAGGGCCGGACGCACCCCGTCCGGCCGGGACAGCGAGTACTCCAGGGCGCTGCGCAGATCGGCCAGGTCGCGGTGCAACTGCCAGTACAGCGGCACCTGTTCGGCCGTCAGTAGCATCTCGAAGAAGTACGAGGCCCGGCCCAGGTAATGGTCCCGGTGGCGCCTGCGGCACTGCTCGCGCTCCGTCGGCGTACACCTGTCGCCGCCGTACTCGCGGATCGTGTCGAGCAGCCGGTAGCGCGCGCCCTCGTCGCCGTCGCGCAGCACCACGGACTTGTCGACGAGCCCCACCAGGTGCTCCAGGATCTCGTCCCGGGCGAGCCCGCCGGCTTCCTTCTTCCGCAGTCCGTCCTCGTCGTCCGCGCACACCTCCTCGACGGCCGTCAGGTCGAAGGGGCCCGCGAACACCGAGAGCCGCGCCCACAGCAGCCGCTCCTGCGGCGAGCACAGGTCGTGGCTCCAGTCGATGGCGGTGCGGAGCGTCTGGTGGCGGGGGAGCGCCGCGCTGCGCCGGCCGCCGGTCAGCACCTGGAAGCGGTGCTCCAGGCGGGCGGCGAGCTGCTCCAGGGGGAGCGCCCGCAGCCGTACGGTGGCGAGCTCGATGGCCAGCGGGATGCCGTCGAGACGCTTGCAGAGGGCGAGCACGTCTCCCCGGTTGCGCGCGTCGACCACGAAGCCGGGGACGACGGCGTCGGCCCGCTGGGCGAACAGCGCGACCGCGTCCTCGTTGCCCAACGGCGGTACGGGCAGGGTGTGTTCACCCGGTACGTCGAGCGGCTGGCGGCTGGTCGCCAGGACGGTGACGCCCGGCGCCTCGCGCAGCAGCAGATCGGAGAGCAGGGCGCACGCGTCGAGCAGGTGTTCACAGGTGTCCAGGACGAGTAGTACCCGCCGGTCCTCCAGGTGCTCGACGACCACGTCGAGCATCACCCGCCCCGACTGCTCCGGCAGCCCCAGCGTGCTCGCCACGGCGCCCGGCAGCAGCTCCGGATCGTGCAGCGCGGACAGCTCGACGAGCACCACCCCGTCGTCGTACTCCCCCTTCAGGGAGAGCGCGGTACGCAGCGCGAGACGGCTCTTGCCGACGCCGCCCGGCCCCAACAGGGTGACGAGCCGGGACCGGCGCAGCAGCCCGCGGACCTGGTCGAGCTCCGAGACGCGGCCGACGAAGCTCGTCACTTCGACGGGCAGCGTGCCGGTGCGCCGGGTGTAGCCGAGTGCCATGTCGCCCCCCACACGGTTCTCCATGTGCGTACCAGTGTGGCCGGTCAGGACGCCACTGTCAGCGGCAAGGCCGGAGCCGGGACCGCGCGGTGACAGGTGGTGACGGTGGAGGGCAAGAGCGCACGATCCGGCCGGTTCACTCGAACGGAGTACATCCGGAGGAACCCGCCCGAGGGGCCCCGAAGGGCCTGCTACGGCGGAAAGGGCGGGTTCCCGGCGGGTACGGGGACTTCCGTGGGGCGATCACTGCGGTCGCGAGCGGCGCGGTGTGCGCGCGCACTGGACGTATGCGCAGGGCATCGCACTGGATCGGTGCTGCATTGGTGCCGCATCGGCGCTGCGCGAAAGGAGACGAGAATCCCATGACCGCTCCCAACGGCTACACCCCCGAGGACCTGTCCGGCGCGAACGTGGTCGACGCCGAGGGCAACAAGGTCGGGGCCGTGCAGAAGGTCTACCGAGACGACAGCACCGGGGAACCGGAGTGGGTCACGGTGCGGACCGGACTGTTCGGCACGAAGGAGACGTTCGTCCCGCTGGCGGGCGCCACCCGCACCGACGGCGGCCTGCGGGTCCCGCACAGCAAGGACCTCATCAAGGACGCGCCGCGCATCGACGTCGACGGCCACCTGGACCGTGCGGAGGAGGGCACCCTCTACCAGCACTACGGCCTGACGGGCCCTGGTGACAGGACGCGCGCCAACGGCATCACGGGAACGACCCGCGAAACGGACCGGATGACGGCAACGGGCCACCGTACGGCCGGAGTTGCCGGTACGACGGCCGCTGTCGGCACGGGCATGGCGGGCGGTGCGGCTGCCGCGGCGAACCGCACGAAGGCCACGACCACGCCCCCGGCCGGAGCCGGAATGGGCACCTCCAGGACCCTGGCGGGTGCGGGCGCGCCGACGCGTGGCGCGGACACCGACATAACCGGCCGTACTTCCCCGGGCACGACCGGCGTCAAGGGCCAGACCGAAGAGATCCTCCTCTCCGAGGAGCGGTTGAGCGTGGCAATGGAGGAGCGCGAGAGCGGCCGTGCCCAGCTGCGCAAGCGCGTGGTGACGGAGGACGTCACGAAGGCGGTCGAAGTCAGCCACGAGGAGGTACGGGTCACCCGCGTACCGATCACCGACGACGAACGCCGGTCGGGCCGCACGGCGGCCAACATCGGCGAGGGCCGGGTGGAGGTCGTCCTCCACGAGGAGCGCGCGGTGATGCGCAAGGAGACCGTCCCGGTGGAGAGGGTCCGCCTGGAGGTGTACAAGGTGACCGAACAGCAGGAGGTCTCCGGCCAGGTCCGCAAGGAGGAGATCGAGTACGACGAGGGGCTGCGCGGCAAGCACGCGGGCAGCAGGGAGAACTGGGACCCGGAGAGGGGCACGGGTCGCGGCAAGCGGTAGAGGTTGGGGCGGGGGCGCACCCCGCGTGCGGTCGTGAGGGGGCGTGCTCCGCGTAGGGGCCGCCCCCTTGCCCACCCGTCCCGCCCCCGGGGGCGGCCCCGCTGCCCAAGGAGGCTAGGGGGCTAGCGGGCTGAGGGGCAGGCTTTTAGGGGCGCGGGGAACTGCGCGATCAGCCACGACGCACCCGCACGATGCCCACCGTCCAGCCACAATGCACCCGCACGACGACGCCCGCCCCCTGCAGCTACCCCCACCCCACACTCACCAGCCTGCCCGATAGAGCCCCCCGCCGCGCCCAACTAGCTTCAGGACATGCCCAGTTACCGATCCAGAAGCCTGCTCATCGCCCTCTCCACCGCCGCCGTCGCCACCACCCTCTCCATGTCCGCCGGCAGCACGGCAGCCGCGACCACCACCCCGGCTCCCCTCACCTGGACCCCCTGCGCCCAACCCGACGGCCCCGCCGCCCAGGAGTGCGCCACCCTCCCCGTCCCCCTCGACTACCGGGACCCCACCGGCCCCCAGCTCTCCCTCGCGGTCTCCCGCATCCGAAGCGACCGGCCCGACGCGCGCCGGGGGGTGCTCATGGTCCTCCCGGGCGGCCCCGGCGGCTCCGGCGTTCAGCAGCTCGCGCCGAAGAGCAAGTCGCTGCTGCCCCGCCTGAAGGGTGCGTACGATCTCGTCGCCCTCGACCCGCGCGGGGTCGGCGGCAGCACCAGGGCGAGCTGCCAACTTCCGCCCGCCGACCGCCATATGGTGACCCTGCGGTCCTGGCCGGGCCCGGACGGCCGGATCGACGAGAACATCGAACGTTCCCGCCGCACCGCCGACCTCTGCGCCCGCAACGGCGGCGCCGCCCTCCGCAGCTTCACCTCCGCCAATCAGGCACGGGACATGGACCTGCTCCGGATTGCGCTCGGCGAGCGGAAGATCTCCACCTGGAGCGTCTCGTACGGGGCGTACGTCGGCGCGGTGTACGCGCAGAAGTTCCCGCACCGCACCGACCGCTGGGTGCTGGACAGCATCGGTGACCCCGACCCGGCCCGGGTCGCACAGGGCTGGATGGCGAATACGTCACAGGCTGTCGAAGACCGCTTCCCCGACTTCGCGAAGTGGGCCGCCGACCCGGCACGGGACAAGCAGGACAAGCTGCGGCTCGCCCAACACCCGTACCAGGTAAGGGACCTGTTCCTCAAGCTGGCCGCCCGCCTGGACCACTCCCCGATGGAGTCGACCACGCCCGGCGTCCCCCTCACCGGCAACCGGCTGCGCCAGTCCCTCCACAACACCCTCAACAACAACAAGTTCGAGCCGCTCGCCACGACGATCCAGCAGGCACTCAAGGCGGACCCCGAGGACAAGCCGGTGTTGGCGCCCGAGGTGGCCGGGCCGCTGCCGGACGAGGACGCGGCCATCACGATGGCCGTGATCTGCAACGACGTGCGCTGGCCTGCCGGCCCCGGCACGGTCGACGCGTACCGCAGGAACGTCGCCGAGAACCGGGCCCGCTTCCCCCTCACGGCAGGCCTGCCCGCCAACATCACGCCCTGTTCGTTCTGGAAGTGGGCCCCGGCCGAGAGGCCCACCCGGATCACCTCCGAAGGCCCCTCGAACGTCCTGCTGGTCCAGAACCGCCGCGACCCCGCCACCCCGTACTTCGGCGCCCTCAAGATGCGCGCGGCGCTCGGCGACCGGGCCCGGATGATCACGGTCGAGGACCCGGGCGGCCACGGCGCCTACCTGAAGAACGGCAACGCGTGCGGCGACGACCTGGTGACCACGTTCCTGACCACCGGCAAGCGGCCCGCGAAGGACACGTACTGCACCAAGTAGGGCCGTTCAAAAGGGGGTTGGAGCAGCCAAGCGCGCGCCGGCTACTCCAACCCCGAGACCCGGAACACGGTGCGCGCCGTCTCCCGGTCGATCCGGTCCCCGAGCTGCCGCAGCGCCGTCGTCCCGCACAGCAGCGTGCCGTGCGCGACGCAGGCGCGCGCGTCGGCGTCGAGCAGCCGCCACAGCGCCGGATTGGCGACCAGCACCTTGGGGTCGAGCTCGACCCGCCCCCCGTCGGCGTCCCGCAGCACCATCCGCTGCGCGACCCCGTCCGCCCACCGCACCGACACCAGCCGGTCCGTCCGTACGACGTGCACGCCGAGCACCCCGCGCGTGGCGAGCCACCCCGCTCCGGCACTGACCCGTACCGGCACAAGGATCACCAGCAGCAGCCCGGCCAGAGCCGCCCACAGCGCCACGCGCGGCCAACTCGCCGACTCCGCGCTCACATCGATCGCCAACAGCATCACCAGCAACATCCCGGCACACCGCACCGCATGCCGTACGTCATCGGCCCACTCGGTGTCGTACGCACGGCCGCCCCCCCGGGCCGTACGCCGGTCCTCCCTCGGCTCCCATGCGGGGGAGGCTATGCGGGGGGATCCGCCGGGTCGAAGGGAGTTGACGTATCACTGACGAATGCCAGCAAGTCCTGGCCAGTACTTGATGCGCGCTTGACACGCCGGACGCCCCAGGGGCACGGGACGCCCCAGGGGCACGGGACGTCCCGGGGGCACGGGACGCCCCGGGGGCACCGGACGTCCCAGGGGCACCGGACGCACACCGGGCATCAGCAGCCCCGCCCTCCCCGCGTGACTCCGACTCCCCCTCACACCTCCCCGGCCACCACCGGCGTCCCCGCCCCCTTCAGGCCCCACTCGCTCCACGACCCGTCGTACACGGAAACGTCCGTACGCCCGGCCAGCTCGGCCCCCAACGCCAGTACGCACGCGGTCACCCCGGACCCGCAACTGACCACCAACGGCCGCTCCTCACCCGCGAGTTCGCCGAACACCTCCCGCAGTTCCGCCGCAGGCCGCAGCCGCCCCTGCCCGTCCTGCAACTCCCCGAACGGCAGGTTCACCGCCCCGGGCATGTGCCCTCCACGCAGCCCGGCCCGGGGCTCCGGCTCCGTACCGGCGAAACGCCCCCGGCTGCGTGCGTCGAGCACCGCACTCCGCCCGTCCTCCAGTGCCGCCAGCACCTCAGCCCGCCCGATGAACGCCCCGCGCCTCTCCCGTACGACGAACTCGCCCTCCCTGTACGGGGCTTGGCCCGTCGGCTCGTCCTCGACCGGCAGTCCCGCCGCCAGCCACCCCGGCAGGCCCCCGTCCAGTACGGCAACCTGCTCGAAGCCCAGGGCGCGCAGCATCCACCAGGCGCGGGCACTGGAGTAGATCCCGACCGCGTCGTACACGACGACCCGGTCGTCGCCACCGATCCCCAACGCCCTTACGCGTGCGGCCAATTGGTCCGTCGCAGGCATGGTGTGCGGCGGGAGGCCGTCCCCGTGGTCCGACATCTCCCCGTCGATGTCGAAGATCCGGGCCCCCGGAATCCAGGGCCCCTTGCGCCGGTGCGCCCCCACGGACGCGTCCAGCACCACCAGCCCCTCGTCCCCTGCTTGCCCCGTCAGCCATTCCACCCCGACCAGCGCCCCGGGCCACGCATTCCCCACCACGTCACTCATCCCTCTTCTTCCCGTACGAGGCCCGCGCCGTCCTCCGGCGTCCACCGGGTCGCGTGCGGCATCAACTCCTCGATCCGTACGCTCCGCAGGCCTTTCACGGTCGGCAGGATCACGCGGATCCCGGGATGGAAGTCGAGCAGCACCTGCCGGTCCCGCCCACACGGCCCCACCGGGCCGCGCCCGCCGTCCCCCACGGCGACGATCGTCGTCAGCTCCCGGGCGCCCGAAGCCCGCGCGTTCCCCAGCGCGACCAGCTCGGCGCAGGGGCCGCCGGTGAAGTGGAAGATGTTGATTCCGCCGTGCATCCGTCCGTCGGCATCGCGTACGGCGGCGCCCATGGTGTGGATACCGGCGTCGCCGTCCCCGTGGGTGTCGACGATCTCGCGCGCGTACGCCACGAGCTCCGTCTCATCTGCGGTCGGTTCACGCATCGAAGTTCCCATGCGCGGCATGCTACGGAGCGCCCAGGGCTACGGCCTGCGGTTTCTCCGCGCGGGCTGCTGCTTCAGCGCGCACGCCCGGCAGGCCCTGGCCGAACCCGCGACAACGGCGTGCGACGCGGCGGCGAGAGCGCAGGCCACGGCGGTCAGTACCCACTCCTCGGCGAGTACCGACGCGGTGGCGAGCGTCAGCGTGGCAACGGCCATCGCCGCGCTCGCGGTGGTCCCCGTCCAGGCCACGGCAACCGGCAGCCGCCGAAGGTCGGGCAACCACCGGGCGAACGCGCCGGTGGCCGCCAGCGCCACCCCTGCGAGCAGCACCGCACCCCCCGCGACCGAGGCGAGCTGAACAGCGACGAATTGTGCGGCGCGCGGCAGAACTCCGTCCTGCGCATGCTCGGCCCTGCTCACCAAGTACCAGCAGGCGACCAGGAAGGGGGCGGTGAGGGCCACGACGCGGGCGGTGTGCCGGGCCTGGGCGACGGTCAGTTCACGCTGACAGCTCTCGGCGAGCTCGTGGACCTCCCCGAACTCCTGCACCGCCCGGTCCACGGCACGATCGTAGGGAACCCCGTCGTGGACGAGCGCCGTCACCGTGTCCCCGAGCCCGTCCCGCATCTCCGCGAGCAGGCGGGCCTTGGCACGTACGGGACCGCGGAGCGCGGCGTCGAGCCCGGCGACGTACTCCTCGACGGGGTCCCCGCGCCGGCCGGCCGGCACGCTCATGTGGCCGGCCCCTGCTGTGTGGGGGAGGCGGGGTGGAGCGAGGCGGGGTTGAGCGAGGCGGGGTTGAGCGAGGCGGGGTTGAGTACCGACCCGATCGCTGCCGTGAAGTCCTGCCAGGCCGTGCGCTCGTCGGCGAGGAACCGCTGTCCGGCGTCGGTCAGTTCGTAACAACGCCGCTTGCGCTGCCCGTCGCCCTCCCAGTTGCTGCGCAGCAGCCCGAGCCGCTCCAGCCGGTTCAGCGCCGGATAGATGGTCCCGGTCCGCAGTTCGAGCGCGCCGCCGCTGCGCTCCTGCACGGCGGTGATGATCGCGTACCCGTGCAACGGGCCTGGTTCGACGACCGCGAGCAGCAGGCCGTCCAGGTGTCCACGTACCGCATCCTGCCTCATGCGTAGGCAGCCTACACAAGCCCCTGCCTTCTGTGCTTACCTATTGCCTGCCAACCTATTGCCAGCAAACTCCTGAAGGGCCGCCCCTTCCATGACCAAAGTGCTTCTGACCCTCCATGTGCTGGTCGCGATCGTGGCGATCGGTCCGATCACGGTCGCGGCGTCGATGTTCCCGCGCTACGCCAAACCCCCTGCCCTGGAGAGCGGGCCGCCGCACGACCACGACCTCCGCATTGCCGCCTTCCTGCACAAGATCTGCCGGGCCTATACGTCCGTCGGCATCGCGGTGCCGGTGCTCGGCATCGCGACCGGGGCGGTGATGGGGGTGCTGGGCGACGCGTGGCTGATGGCGTCGATCGTGCTGACGGGGGTGGCCGCGGGAGTGCTGCTGGCACTGGTGCTTCCGGGTCAGGAGGAGCTTCTCGAAGAGCCGGACGCGGGGTCGGGCACGGACGTGACGACCCGTCGCGCCACCGCCACGAGGCTCGCCATGACCACCGGTATCTTCAACCTGCTCTGGGCCACGGTCGTCGTCCTGATGATCGTCCGTCCGGGCTCCACCACGGGGGCCTAAGTCCCCGCCGTGGCCCTCGGGTCCTGTACGAAGGCGGACCGCTCGGCGGCCCGGTCCTCCCGCAGGGCATGGCCGAAGGTCGCCGCGTACGGGTGGGGATTGGTGCGGGGGTAGGCGTAGGTGAGGACGGCGGGCGGGGCGCCCGTCAGCGGCAGATAGAGGATGTCCGGATCCGGGTGCTGTGCGGCCACCGAGACCGGGAGCACGCCGACACCGCGCCGGGCGGCGACGGCATGCAGGTACTCCTCGATGTTGGAGGTTTCCGCGGCGATTTCGGGGGCGGCGTCGGCCGGCCAGTCCTGCGGGGTGAGCGAGCCGCTGACGGTGTTGACGACGAGACAGCGGCGCCCGAGGTCGCGCCAGCCGACCTGCTCGCGCACGGCCAGGGTGGAGTGGCGGGAGACCGCTGCGACCCGCGGCTCCCGCAGGATTTCGGTGGTGACCAGCCGAGGATCGCGGACGGTCCCCCAGAGCAGGGCCGCGTCGACGGAGCCCTCGCGCAGTCCGGCTGTGCGCTCGTCCCGGCGCATGATCTGTACGAGGACGAGGTGCCGCTCCTCCAGCGTGGCCTGCGCCCGGCGGCCACGCCGGAGAGGGAAGCCCCAGGCATAACCGAGCCGCAGCGACTGCTGCGGCTCGGTGGGCCGGAGCGCCGTTTCCAACTGGGGCAGCAGGTCCTGGAGGTCCGCCCGCAGGCGGTGTCCCTCCGCGGTGAGGCGGGGGTGACGGGTGCTGCGGTCCACCAGGTCCCGGCCCAGCACCCCCTCCAGCCGCTGGATGTGGCGGCTGAGGGTGGGCTGGGAAATACCGAGGCGGTCGGCGGCCCAGGTGAAGTGCTGTTCCTCGGCCAGGGTGAGGAAGTACCGCAGGTGGCGCAGCCCGATATCCATGCGGGCAATGCTAGCCAGCTGTGAGTGTTTCCCCAGCTCAGGGAGTTGGAGCCGCTTTCTCTTGAGCCCTGTCCGTGGCCGCCTTTGTGGCCTTCGCCCCGCCCCGTACGGCGCCTCGCACCACGGTCAGGTGCAGGACGAGGGCGAGCACGGTGAGCGCGCCCGTGTAGTACGGGAGCGAGCCCGGGGCGGTGCCGAAGCCCAGTACGACGCCGCCGAGTGCGGACCCGATGGCGCTGCCGAGATAGACCGCGGAACTGTTGAGCGAGACGGCGATCGTCGCCTGCTGCGGCTGGGCCGCGATGAGCTGGTGCTGCTGAGGCACTTGTACGGCCCAGCCGGCCGCGCCCCAGACCACGAGCGGGACGACCGCCCAGAGCGCGGAGGCGTGAGCGGCGGCGGGCAGGGCGAACTGGGCGGCCACGATGAGGACCAGGATGCAGGTGACCGCGGTGAAGGGCCGCTTGGTCCGGTCCACGACGGGGCCGATGACGAGGCTGCCGAAGATGCCTCCGGCACCCCAGGCCCACATGGCCCAGACCGTCTGATCGGTGTGGGCGGCGTCGGCGAGGAACTCGGCGAGGTAGGTGTACAGACCGAGGCTGGCGACGCCGCCGAGCAGCGAGACGGTGACGATGCCGGCGACCCGGCCGCCGGCGAGTGCGCGCACCCGTTGGCGCAGCGGGGGCGGCGGGCTCACGTCGAGCTTCGGCAGCCGCATGATGCCGATCAGAGCGACCAGGCCGAGGCCGGTGATCAGCCACATCGTGCCGCGCCACCCGATGTGCTCGGCGAGGAGCAGGCCGGCCGGGACGCCGATGACGGTGCCGACGCTCATTCCGCCCATGACGGCGGCGAGAGCACGGCCTCGGCGTTCCGGCGCGGCGAGACCGGCTGCCGTGGCGGCGGCTATGGGGAAGTACACGCCCGCACCGATGCCTGCGACCGCGCGGGAGAGCAGGAGGACCGCGAGCGAGGGGGCGAGGGCGGTCAGTGCGTTGCCGACCGTGAAGACCAGCAGTGCGACGCCGAGCACCACCTTCGACGACCGCTTGGCCAGGAGGGTGGCGAAGACGGGCCCGCCCAGTGCGTAACAGAGGGTGAAGACGGTGACCATCTGGCCGGCCGACGACGCCGAGACGCGCAGACCGGCCGAGACGAGGGGCAGCAGCCCCGCCATCACGTAGGCGTCCACACCCAGCGCGAACGAGCCCAGGGCGAGGAGGGGGATGAACTTGCCGCGGCCGCCCTTCGGCGCCGGAGCGGCTGTTGTGTGTGGGGCGCGGCTCTGTACGGAGTCCCTCTGTGCGGAGAAGCTCTGTGCGCAGCCGCCCTGTGCGGCGCTCATGCGGCGCGCCCCAAGTCCGGTTCAGCGGTGGCCTGTTCTGCCGGACGGCTCACGTACATTTCCTCACCCTGCGACTGGAGTGCGCCTTGGGCGCACGCAACCTGTAATCGCAGGAATTACATACAGCGGACCACCTGCCCACAAGGCGATCCGCTGCATCTCTCATGCGTTCTCTGTATGCCCGCAGGACATCGCGGTGCGCGAGCCCCTTGAGAGGCCGGTCACACCGACCGGCGGATCAGCGCAGTCCGGCGAAGAGGTCGTTCTCGGGTACGGGGGTGCCGGTGGTGTCCTTGACCCGTACGAAGGTCTCCATGCCCATCAACTCGCCGAACCTCTCCTTGCCCATCCTGAGGAAGAAGATGTTCTCGCCCTGACTGGCGTGCGCGGCCAGTGCGTCGAACTTCTGGCCGCTGAATGCGGTGGTGTCCACCCACGTGCTGATCTCGTCGTCGGGGAGGCCGATCTCGGCCAGCGCGGCGGTCTCGGCGGGGTCCGGCTCCGGCATGTCCTCCTGGAACTCGCGCATGGTCTCCCCGAACCGCTGCATCGCCGAGCGGGGCATCGTCGTCCAGTACACCTTCGGTGTCAGCTCGGTCATCTCCAGCGCCGCCATCGTGATGCGGTGGGCCTGGATGTGGTCGGGGTGGCCGTAGAAGCCGTTCTCGTCGTAGGTGACGACCACATCGGGGCGGTAGTGCTGCATCAGTTCCGCGAGCCGGGCGGCGCCCTTCTCCACGGGGGTCTGCCAGAAGGATCCGGGGGCGTCGTTGCTCGGCCAGCCCGTCATCCCGGAGTCGGCGTAGTCCAGCATCTCCAGGTCGCTGATCTTCAGGACGTCACAGCTCGCTTGGAGTTCCTGACGGCGCAGCAGGGCGACGGCCGCCGGGTCGTGACCGGGATCGCCCGGTTTGATGCCTCCCGGTCCGTCCCCGCAACCGCCGTCGGTACAGGTCACGAGTACCGTGCGGATGCCTTCCGCCGCGTACCGCGCGAGGACCCCTCCGGTTCCGGTGGCCTCGTCGTCGGGGTGGGCGTGTACTGCCATGAGCGTCAAGGGCCGGTCGGTCATGAAACAGTCCTCCTGCAGAAAATACGTCTCGGAACGAGTGCACGGCGTGCGTACCGCGACCCCGGGCAGCCCGGCTCCTGGTGGGGGCGGACGGACGGCCTTGTGGCCCCCGTGTCCCCGTGTCCCCCGCCGGTACGGAGCCGGCCCCTCGGTCGGTGCAACCGCGCCGACCGGGCGGACTGTTCCCGCCGCGGCCCCTTGGTGAGCGCAGCTTCCCCGGCGGCCCCCCGGCGGCCTCGCAGCCGTGGGGGCCACGGATCTCGGGTTGAGGCCTCGCGCCATCGGCGTAGCGTGAAGAAGGACCGTACTCAGAGAAAGGGCGCGGGTCGGGGTACAGGCACGAGGAGCGATTGCTATGGGCAAGCTCTCGATCGACCAGCTGCGTGAACGGGTCCGCGGGGTGGTCGTCACCCCTGACGACGATGCCTACGACGAGGCGCGCAAGGTCTACAACGCCATGATCGACAGGAGACCGGCCGCCGTCGTGCGCTGCGTCAACGCGGGCGATGTCATGGCCACCGTCGACTTCGCACGGGAGAACGGGCTCGATCTGGCGGTGCGCGGCGGCGGGCACAGCGTGCCCGGCTTCGGCACCTGCGACGGCGGCGTCGTGGCGGACATGTCCGGGATGCGTGGCGTACGCGTCGACCCCGCGCGCCGGACGGCTCGCGCCGAGGGCGGCGCCACCTGGGGCGACTTCAACTCCGCGACGTACGCCTTCGGACTGGCGACGACCGGCGGAATCATCTCGACCACGGGTGTCGGCGGGCTCACCCTGGGCGGCGGCATCGGCTACCTCTCCCGCGGACTCGGGCTGAGCTGCGACAACCTGATCTCGGCCGACGTGGTGACCGCGGACGGCCGGCTGGTCGTCGCGAGCGAGGACGAGAACGCCGACCTCTTCTGGGCCCTTCGCGGCGGTGGCGGCAACTTCGGCGCGGTGACCTCCTTCGAGTTCCGGCTCAGCCCGGTCAAGGACATCTACGGCGGGCCGATGCTCTTCGAACTGGAGGACGCCGCTACCGTGCTGCGCTCCTTCAGCGAGTACATCGGCGACGCACCGGAGGAACTCGGCGCCTTCCCGGCCTTCCAGCTGGCCCCGCCGCTTCCGTTCATCCCGCAGGACCGGCACGGAGAGCCCTTCGCCCTGATCGTGTCGTGCTGGGCGGGCCCGCTGGAGGAGGGGGAGCGCGCCCTCCAGGCCTTCCACGACTTCGCGCCGGTGGTCGCCGAGATGGTGGGCCCCATGCCGTACCCCGTGCTCAACAGCGCCTTCGACGCTCTCGTACCGCCCGGTCTCCAGCACTACTGGAAGGCCAACTTCGTGACGGACCTCAGCGACGCCGCGATCGCCGCGCACGTGCAGCACGGGCCGCGGCTGCCGGCCGTGAACTCGACGGTCCACATCTACCCCATCGACGGTGCCTGCCACCGAGTCGCACCGGAGGCAACGGCCTTCGCCTACCGGGACGCCTCGTTCGCCACCGTCATCGCCGGGATGTGGCCCGACCCCGCCGACAACGAGGCCAACACCGCCTGGGTACGCGACTACTACGAGGCGACCGCCCCGCACTCGGAGGAGGGCGGCTACATCAACTTCATGGCCGACGACGACCAGAGCCGGATCAAGGCCAACTACAAGACCAACTACGACCGCCTCGTCGAGGTCAAGCGGACGTACGACCCGGAGAACCTGTTCCACCTGAACCAGAACATCAAGCCTTAGCACTGAACCAGAACATCAAGCCCTGGCGGCCGGCCCAGGGTGCAGGCAAAGGCGCAGGCCTGGCCCCCAGGTCCGCCCGGTCACGTCCTGCGGCCGCCCTCCGGGATGACCAGGGGCGTGCCCGCGACCGGGCAGGCGATGACCGCCGTGCGCAGGGCGAACACCTCGTGCACCAGGTCAGGGGTGACGATTTCCGAGGGCGGTCCCGCTGCCATGACGGTGCCGTCGCGCATGGCGATCAGGTGGTCGGCGTAGCGGCAGGCGAGGTTGAGTTCGTGCAGGACCATCACCACGGTGCGGCCCTCGGAGCGGTTCAGTTCCGCGACGAGCTCCAGTACGTCGACCTGGTGGGCGAGGTCCAGGTAGGTCGTCGGCTCGTCCAGGAGCAGGACCGGGGTGTCCTGGGCGAGGGCCATCGCGATCCAGACCCGCTGGCGCTGGCCGCCCGACAGTTCGTCGAGCGTGCGGTGGGCGAGGTCCCCGCAGCCGGTCGCCGCCAGGGCGGAGTCCACCGCCTTCTCGTCGGACGACGTCCACTGCCGCCACCAGCGCTGGTGCGGGGTCCGGCCGCGGGCCACCAGGTCCCGTACGGTGATGCCGTCCGGCGCGCTGGGCGTCTGCGGCAGCAGCGCGAGCCGCAGGGCGAAGTCCCGTGCGGACAGGGATGCGATGTCCTCGCCGTCCAGGTGGACGGTGCCGCCCGCCGGTTTGAGGAGCCGGGCCAGGGCGCGCAGGGCGGTGGACTTCCCGCAGGCGTTGGGGCCGACCAGGGCGGTGACCTTGCCCGCCGGGATCTCCAGGTCGAGGTTCTCGGCGACGGTCCTCTCGCCGTACGCCAGGCGCAGACCGGTGCCGCGCAGAGCCGCGGACGCGGGCACGTCCGGTGACGCGGATACGTGGGCGTCCGGTGCCACGGATACGTGCACGTCCGGTGACGCGGATGCGGGCACGTCCAGTGGGGCGGATGCGGGCACGTCCAGTGGGGCGGTCATGTCAGCCTCCCTTTCCGGCCCGGTTGGTACGGGCGAGGAGCAGCAGCAGGTACGGGGCGCCCACGGCGCCGGTGAGCACGCCCACGGGCAGTTCGGTCGGGGCCAGCACGACGCGTGCGGCCACATCGGCGAGGACCAGCAGCACCGCGCCAGTGAACGCACTGGTGACCAGCGGAATGCCGGCGGTGCCGGTCAGCCGGCGGGCGATCTGCGGGGCGCCGAGCGCGATGAAGGCGATCGGCCCGGCCGCCGACGTGGCCAGCGCGGTGAGGGCGGTGGCGAGGACCAGCAGGGTGATCCGGGAGTGCCGCAGCGGGATGCCGAGGCTGCGCGCGGTGTCGTCGTCGTACTGGAGCAACTGGTACGGGCGGGCCAGGGCGAGGACCAGGGGGGCCAGGACGGCGAGCGCGAGTCCGGCCCACTGGACGTGTTCGTAACCTCGGCCGTTGAGGCTGCCGGTGAGCCAGACCATGGCGCGGGAGGCCTGGTCGATGTCGGCGCGGGCGAGCATCCAGCGGGTGAGGGCGATGAGCGCGCCGTTCGCGGCGATGCCGACGAGCACGAAGCGGTAGCCGGTGATGGTGCCGTCCCGGTACGCCAGCAGGTAGATGACGGCCGACGTCAGCAGCGCGCCCACGAGCGCGCCCAGCGGCACCGCACCGAAGGTGCCGGCACCGGCCGCGGTCACCCCGCCGACGAGGATGGCGCCGACCGCGCCGGCGCCGGAGCCCGCCGCGATCCCGATGAGGTCGGGGCTGGCCAGCGGATTGCGGGTGACTGCCTGGAACACGGCTCCCGCCAGGCCGAACGCGGCTCCCACCAGCAGCGCCGTCAGCGCCCGTGGCAGGCGCAGTTGATGGACGATCAGGTCGGCCGCGCCGTCCCCGGTGCCCAGTACCGCACCGAGGACGTCCTGGACCGGGATCGCATACGTCCCCAGCGACACGGAGGCGATCAGTCCGCCGAAGCCGAGGACGGCGAGCGTGAGCACGACGAGGGCGACGCGGGGCCGTACGGACGCGCCGAAGGGGCCGAATTCCACGCGCACGCCGCCGCGCACGCCGCCACGCATGCCGCCACGCATGCTGCCGCGCACGCCGTTGCGCACGTCGCTCATCGGGTGTGCTCCTTGAGCTTGCCGCGCTTGACCAGCAGGGCGAGGAACGGGGCGCCCAGCAGGGCGGTGATCACACCGGCCTCCAGTTCACCGGGGCGGGCCACCATCCGGCCCACGACGTCGGCGGCGAGCATCAGAGCCGCCCCGCCCAGGGCCGAACAGGGCACCAGCCAGCGGGCGTCGGGGCCCGTGAAGGCCCGTACGACATGGGGGACGACCAGGCCGACGAAGGTGACCGGCCCGGCGGCGGCGACCGCGGCGCCGGTCAGCAGGATGACCGCGACCGCACCCAGGGCGCGGGTGGTCCTGACCTTGGTACCGAGGGTGGTGGCGAGGTCGTCGCCGAGGGCCAGCGCGTTGAGCCGCCCGCTGAGTCCGAGGGCGAGCAGCAGGCCGACGCCGACGAACGGAAGGAGCTCCATGCCGAGTCCGGCGTCGCGGCCCGCCAGCGAGCCGACCGCCCAGAAGCGGTACTGGTCCAGGGTGCGGACGTCGAGCAGCACCAGCGTGTTGGTGCCCGCGTCGAGCAGCACGCTCACCGCCGCCCCGGCCAGCGCGAGTTTGGCCGGAGTGGCACCCCCGTATCCGGTGCCACCGACGGTGTACGCGAGGAGCCCGGCCAGCGCCCCGCCGAGGAAGGCGAACCAGATGTACTGGTACGAACTGGTCAGCCCCAGCATGCCGATGCCCGCCGCGACCGCGAAGGCGCCGCCCGCGCTGATGCCGATGAGGCCGGGGTCGCCGAGCGGATTGCGGGTGATGTCCTGGGCGACGGCCCCGGCCGCACCCAGCGCCAGCCCGACCAGCAGGCCCAGGAAGGTGCGCGGCATGCGCAGTTCCCGGACGACCACCGCGTCGCCGTCCGAACTGCCGCCGATCGCGGCCAGTACGTCGGAGAGCGGCACCGACTTGGTGCCGATCGCCAGCGAGGCGCAGACCATGGCGACGACCACGGCGAGCAGTGCCGCGGCGACCGTGAGGCGCGCGGCAACCGGCCGTGGCGGCAAGGGTGGTGGGGCGGGGCGGGCCGGGGAGACGGCCCCGCCGGTGGCGGGCTTCACAGTCACGCGGCTCAAAGTAAGGCATGCCTAATTCGGCCCGTCGGCCACCCCCCGTATGGATTCGGCCACGAAGAGGCGCTATTCTCACAGCGCCCTACTCAGGTAAGCCTTGCCTAAGTGCTGCCGCCGTCCCTGGAGAACCCATGCACACTTTCCCTCAGCGCCGCCGGCCGGGCCGGATCGCCGCCGCAGTCCTCACGGCGGCCATGGCCCTCTCGCTGGCTGCCTGTGGCGGCGGCAAGGAGGACAGCACCGACAAGGCGGCAGCCGACAAGCCGGCCGCCGCCTCCGACGCCTCCTTCCCGCGCACGATCAAGCACGACAAGGGCAAGACCGAGATCAAGGCCAAGCCCCAGCGCGTGGTCGCGCTGGACAACAGCCTGGTCGAGGCCGTCGTCGCGCTGGACGCCCCGCTGGTCGGCGGCATCGGCTCGTACCGCGACCAGAAGGGTTTCCCCCCGTACCTCGGTGACGCGGTGAAGAACACCAAGGACGTCGGTCCGATCGCCTCCCCGAACCTGGAGGCCATCGCCGCACTCAAGCCGGACCTCATCGTCTCGGCGACCGTCCGTCACGAGGACCTCTACCCCCAGCTGAGCCAGATCGCGCCGACCGTCTTCGTCAAGACGACGGGCCCGATCTGGAAGGAGAACGTCACCTTCCTCGGCCAGGTCCTGGGCGCGGAGGAGAAGGCGAAGACCCAGCTGGCCGCGTACGAGACGCGCGCCAAGAAGATCGGTGACGCGATCAACGCCAAGGTCAAGGGCAAGGACGGCAAGTCCCCCGCCACCTTCTCGGTGGTCCGCTTCGTCGACGGCCCCACGCGCATCTACCTGCCCGCCACCTTCAGCGGCATCATCCTGAAGGACATGGGACTCGCGCGGCCCGCCAACCAGCAGGACCCGAAGGAGTTCAACATCGAGATCAGCGAGGAGCAGATCGCGCAGGCGGACGCCGACCACATCTTCATGACGACCTTCTCCGGCGGTGAGGAGCGCAAGAAGAAGTTCCTCGCCAACCCGCTGTGGAAGCGGCTCGGCGCCGTGCAGAAGGGCCAGGTCCACGAGGTCGACGACGCGGTCTGGATGACCTCCGTCTCCCTCCAGGGCGCCGGCCTCGTCCTCGACGAGATGGCGAAGACGTTCAAGGTCGACCCGGCGAAGTAGGCACCGCCCAGCTCTCGCTGACGGGCCGTCATGAGGTGTGTACGGAGAAGCCGTACGCCCCGGTGGCGGCCCGCCGGCGTCCCCGGGGCACCTGCCAGGGACGGTCAGCCCTCGTCCGTCAGCCCCCGTCCGTCAACCCTCGTCCGTCAGCCTCCGCAGGCGCTCCGCGTCACAGGTCCTGGGGCACGTCGCGCACGCCTGGGCGGAGTCGAGGGTGTAGTACATGCAGCAGCCGAGACGGGTACGGGTCGGGTGCCGCCTGCCGTCGGGGGTCGTCAGCCGGCGGAAGTCGGCACCGCCGGGGAAAGGCGGGACGGCGGTCGGCAGCAGCTCGGTCGCGGCCCGCAGGGCCCGCTCCTCCTGGCCGAGCATCCGGCCGAGGTACCAGATCCCGGAGACCAGGTCGTCGCCCGCCATGCCCCACAAGGTCCTCGGGCCGCGGCGCGTGTACGGGCCGATGGCCGTCAGCAACGGGCCCACGTGGTCGGCGACCGCCGCGCGCAACTCCGCCCGCAGCGCTTCCTCGTCGGCCACCACCCGGGCGCCGGGCGACCCGGCCGCCGGGTCGCCCGGCAGGCAGGCGAAGTCCGCACCCGGAACGAGCTCGAACGAGGCCGTGGCCAGGACCGGGCGGACGTCCTGCGGTGCGACGCGCGGTACCCGCCGCTCCAGGTACCAGGGGCCGCTCATCAGCAGGCTGACGGACCAGAGGTAGTCGTGCAGGGCGCGGGAGGCGGCGACGTCCCTGCGGGGGGCGTGGCCGTGACGTGCCACGATGCGAGCGGCCTCGGCGTCGACGAAGGCGGCCAACGCCTCCTCGTCACAGGCGAGTCGGGCCCCGTCGAGACACCCTTCGGGCTCGGTGCGCACGACGCGTACGTCCAGCGCTTGGCACGCGGCCGTGAGGCGCAGATAGGCGCCGGAGAGCGCGAACTCCGTGGACGTGGCGGGGGAGGCTGTCGTGGACTCCGTGGCCAGGGGCATCGGCGCTCCTTGGTGTCGGATAGGTAAGGCTTACCTTAATCACGACCGGCCACCGATGACCCAGCGGACTCCCCGCAAGGTGGGCCGGGGAGTTCCCGTGAGGCGGGCGGGGGTTTCTTGCGAGGCGGGCGCGGGCCTCCCGCAAGGCGGGCCGGGGACTTCCCGCGAGGTGGGCGGAGGTTTCCCGTGAGGTGGGCGCGGACCTGCCGCGAGGCGGGCGCGGATTTCCCGCGAGGCGGGTGCGGGCTTCCCGTGGGGTGGGCGCGAGCTTCCCGCGAGGTGGGCGCGGACCTGTCGCGAGGTGGGCGCGGATTTCCCGTGAGGCGGGCCGGGGACTTCCCGTGAGGCGGGCGCGGACTCCCGCGAGGTGGCCGAGGACCTCCCACGAGGCGGGTGCGGGCCTCCCGCGCGGTGGGCGGGAGTTGAATACTTAGGCTTGCCTAACCTAAGCTTTCGCCGTCGATGTGGCCACAAGCGAACCGGCGCCCCACCGCCGTTCCCGCGCCACGTACGCCGCTCGTCCCCCCTACGACCCGGAAGGGCCACCGCCCATGCGGTTGTACCTGCTCGCCCTGAACCCCACCGACTCGGTCACCGAGGGCTTCCTCCCCGCCGCCGCCCGGCTCGGCCTCGACGTCACCGTCCTCACCGACGGGCCGGAGGCCCACCGCGCCACGTACCCGGACATCGAGGTCCTGGAGTGCGACGTACGCGACTTCCGTGCGGTCATCACGCGGATATCGACCCATCACGCGCCCGACGCGGTGTTCACCAACAGCGACCACCTCCAGACCCAGGCGGCCCTCGCCGCCGAGTACTTCGGACTGCCCGCCAAGCCCTGGCAGACCGCGCTGCGCGCCAAGGACAAGGCGCACCTGCGCCGCCACCTCGCCGCGACGGGCGCCGACACGGTGTGGTCGACGGAGCTGGCCGCCGGTCATGACCCGGCCGCACTCCTGGACCTCGACGTGCCGTACCCGTGCGTCGTCAAACCCCGCGAGGGCGTGGCCAGCGAGGACGTGGTGCTCGTCGGTACCCCCGAGGACCTGGTGCTGCGCTGCAAGGAGATCCAGAGCCGCCGCCCGCAGGACCCGCTGGTCGTCGAGGAGTACCTGGCGGGCGAGCTGTACACCCTCGAAACGCTGGGCGACGGCCGCGTCCGCCACGTGCTCGGCGGCTTCCACACCGAGGTGTCGGCCCCGCCGTACTTCATCGAGGAGCGCCTCGCCTTCGTCCCCGCGCACCCCGAGCCGGTCGTGGCGCAGGTCCTCGCCCAACTCGACGCGCTCGGCGTCGGCTTCGGCGCCTGCCACACCGAATTCGTGGTGCACGAGGGCCGGGCCCGCATTATCGAGGTCAACTACCGCGCCATCGGCGACCAGTGCGACCTGCTGCTCGCCCAGCTGCTGGACATCCCGCTGTTCGAGCACATCCTGCGCACCCACCTCGGCGAGCCGCTCCCCGCCGACCTGGGCGTCCGTACCGACGGAGCCGCCCGGCTGGAATACCCGTACGTCGACAGGGCGGGCACGCTGACGTCCGCCCCCGAGGCCGCCGATCTCGTCGTGGACGGTGTGCGGTTGACGTACCGGCCGCTGCGCCAGGTCGGGGAGCGGCACGACCTCTACCACACCAACCGCGACTACGTCGGCGTGCTCCGGGCCACCGGCACCGACCAGGAGACCGTGGACCGCGTCGCGGACGGTTTCCTCGCCGCACAGCGCTGGGTGATCACCCCGTGACGGCGCCCACCACGGCCGTGGACACGGAGGCGGCCCTGCTGCTGCGCGTGCTCGGCGCACTGCTGCGCGAGGACGTCGTGGGCCTGCGCACCCGCTCCACGCAGACGGAACGGGAGGACGGCCGCTGGCTGCGGCTGGCCCCCGAGGACGGCGGCGGCGCCCTGCTGCTTCCGGTCGCCGAGGACGGATTCCAGAGTACGTACACCGCCCGACTGCCCCTGCTCGTACGGGAGTCGGACGGCCGTGAGCTGACGACCCACGACGACGTGCTCGCCGCCCTGGCCGCGCTCGCGCACCCCGCCGACCGGGCGGGCTTCGACGCCTTCGCCGAGGAGTGCCGCCAGACCCTCGCGACCATGCGGCTGCACGACCGTACCCGCGACGAGGTCACCGGCCGCCTCGCCGACCGCTACGGCGGCGACCCGGCCGACTGGACCGGCCTCACCGGCGCACTCGCCCACGACACCCTCGCCGCCCGCCACGACCACCCGGTCTACCCCACCGCGCGAGGGCGCTCCGGGCTGACGGACGACCAACTGCTCGCGTACGCACCGGAGTTCCACCCCAGTTTCGCGCTGCACTGGCTCGCCGTACCGCGCGAGGCGGTCACCGTGCCCGGTGGCCACGACCGGCTGCCCGACCAGTGGCCCACGCCCGCACTCCTCGGCCTGCCGGAGCCTTTTCACCACCATGTCGCCCTCCCCGTACATCCGTTGACGGTCGGAGCTCCCCTGCTCGAAGCGCTGCGCGCCACTGGCCTGGAGGGTCGTGCGGTGCTCGCCGAGCACCCGCACCTGGACGCCGTACCGACCCTGTCGATGCGCACGGTCGCGCTGGCCGCCGACCCCTCCCTCCACCTCAAACTGCCGCTCGCCACCGCCACGTTGGGGCTGCGCAACCGCCGGACCATCAAGCCGGGCACCCTCGTCGACGGCGCCGCAGGACAGCGCCTGCTGGAAGCCGTGATCGCCCGCGAACCGCGCTTTCGCGACACGGTCCTGCACGCCGACGAAACGGTGTACGCCCACGCCGGGCACGAACTCCTCGCCGTACTCGCCCGCCGCTACCCCGCAGGACTCGACGACGCTGTCATCACCCCCATGGCCGCCCTGCTGAGCGAGGCACCCGGCGGTGCGACGGTGATCGACCACCTCGCCGACCGCTTCTACGGCGGCGACCGGCTCGCCCTGCTCGATGCCTGCCTCACTCTCCTCTTCGACTGGCAGACCACACTCTTCGGCTACGGCATCGCGCTGGAGTCCCACCAGCAGAACGTCTCCGTCGTCCTGGACCGCGACGCGGAAGGCCGCACCCGGCTGCGGCTGCTGCTCAAGGACAACGACGGCCCGCGCATCCACACCGCCCGGATGCGCGAGACCCTGGGGTCCGACGCGCCGGCCCCGGCCGACTTCGACGACGCCCGGATCTTCGGACCGGACGACCAGGCGGTCACCGACCTGTTCACCACCATCACCGTCCATCTGTGCGCCGGCGCGTACGCCTTCGGGCTGGCCCGCAGCGGCCGCGCCCCGCTGGAGACCCTGCTCACTCTCGTACGGGACAGGCTCACCGAAGCCGTCGAACGGCTCGGCGTGGGACCGGGCGAACCCGGCGCGGTACTGCGCGCCCGGGTACTGGACGCCCCGCAGCTGCCGGTCAAGGCGATGATCACCGCCGGATCGCTGCTCACCAAGGAGCGTTCGGGCGCCGCCGACATCAACAAGCACTACACCACCGGACCGAACTACCTGCTGCGGACGGCGGCCGCCCGATGAGCGCCCCCGTACCCCCCGAGGTCGCCCGATGAGCGCCCCCGTACCCCCCGAGGTCACCCCATGAGCGCTCCCGCACTTCCCGAGGTCGCCCGATGAGCGCTCCCGTACTTCCCGAGGTCCGGCCTGCCGCGCAGGGCGCCGCCGCACAGCCGTCCCTCGGACGACGCCAGGTGCACGCCGTGGCCGGGTGCTACTTCGTGGCGTCCTTCGCCGCCCTCGGCCTGCCGCCCTACTTCACCGAGATCCTCCCGAGCCTCGGCGACAGAACCGCCCAGTGGGCCGGGGTGCTCTACATCGTCCCCACCCTCTTCGCGGCGGTCGGCGCCCCGGTCTGGGGGCGGCTCGCCGACCGCTTCGGCCGCAAACGGCTGTTGCTGCGCGCCCAGTTGGGCCTCACTCTGTCCTTCCTGATCGCGGGGTGGGCCGACTCGCTGGCCACCTTCACCGCCGCGCTGGTGCTCCAGGGCATCCTCGGCGGCACGTTCGCCGCGTCGAACGGCTACCTCGGCGCGGCGCTGGAAGGCCCGGCCCTGTCCAAGGCGCTCACCCTGATGCAGGGTGCCGCACGGGCCGCACTGGTGCTCGCACCGATAGTGGTCGGCTCACTGTCGCCCTGGGTGTCACCACACCGGCAGTACGCACTGCTCGCCGTACTGCCGCTCACGGCGGCGCTGCTGATCGCGGCGCTGCCGGAGTCGCGGGGGCCGTCCCGCCGGGAAGGCACCGGACAACCGACGGACCCGGCGGTCGCTGAGAACGCGGCTGCCTCGGCGGGACGGCCCACGGGTCCGGCGGCTGCTGGGGACGCGGACCCCCTGACGGGACAGCTCACGGTCCCGGCGGTTGCCGAGGGCGAGGCTGCCTCGGCTGCTGCTGCCCTGCGGACCCCCTTGGCGGCCCTGTACGCCCTGGAGTTCGCGTTCGTCTTCTCCACCGTCATCTCCTTCCCGTACCTGATGACGCTCATCGAGCAGCGAATACCCGGCACCTCTCCCGCCCTGGCCGGAGTTCTCTTCGCGCTGCCCCACCTGTGCTATCTGCTGACCGCCATGGCGGTGCACTCGGCCTTCCACCGCCGCCCCCGGCTCGGCATCGCCCTGGGGTTCACCTGCATCGCGCTCGGCCTGGCCGGGCACGGGCCGGCCGACTCGCTGTTCGCCCTGACAGCGGTACGGCTGCTGCTGGGCGCGGGCCTGACGCTCGGGCTCGTCTGCCTGTCGGTGCTGGCGGCGGAGTGCGCGAAGGGGCGTTCCCCCGGCGGGCTGTTCGGCTCGATCGAGTTCTTCTCCAAGGCCGGAGCGGTCGCCGCCGGTGTGGCCGCCGCGGCGGGCAACAACCTCTTCGGTCCCGACGCACCCGTGCTGACCGGCACAGCCGTCGCCGTGGTCACCGTGTGCGCGGTCGCCCTTTCGTCCCTGAACCTCCGCTCTCTGCGCATCCGCTGGAGTCGTTGATGTCCCTGACCGATTCACTCGGCACCGCCACCGTTACCGCCACCCCCCGGGGGCTGCCCACCGCCGACGACGCCGTGGCCCACACCCTCCTCAACTGCCTCCTGAGAGAGGTGTCAGGCCCCGAACACCAGACCGCGGTCACCGACGGGCATCTGCTGCTGCGCCTGCCCCGCCGCGGCGTGCTGCTGCGCGTGGCGCTGCGCCGCACGTCGCTGCTGGGCGCCCACCGCTTCACAGGGCCGGTGCGGGAGCAGCACGACGGGGGCTGGGCGGAGATCGACTGGCGGCGGCTCGCGGTGTACACGCAGGACGAGCTGTCGTTGCGTACGGGTGTACGCAACGAGGAGTTCCTGGGCCAGATCGCCTCCAGCCACCGGGCGATCACGGCGTCCCTCGGCATCCGCGCCACCAGGCGCGACCAGGCCGACACCACGGTCACGGACGCGGGGCTCGCAGCCATGGACGCCGGTCTGGCCACCACGGACGCCGGTCTGGCCACCACAGACCCCGCTCTGGCCACCACGGAAGCCTGGCTGGCCACCTACCTCTCCTCCGAACAGTCCCTCCACTTCGGCCACCGCTTCCACCCCACCCCGAAGGCCCGCACAGGCGACACCGCCTCCTGGCTGTCCCACGCGCCCGAGACCGGGGCCCCCTTCGCCCTCCGCCACCTCGCCGTGCGCGAGCACCTGATCGGGCAGGAGACCGCCGAGCCCGGTGCCGCCGACGTGCTCGACGGGCTGAGCCCCGACGTCCCGGACGGCTACCGGCTACTGCCCGCCCACCCGTGGCAGTACGAGATGCTGAGCGACCACCCCGGGCTGCGCGGGGCCGTCGAGCGGGGCGACATCCTCGACCTGGGTCTGGCCGGGAGGCCGTTCGCCGCCACGGCGTCCGTACGCACCCTGTACGACGGCGACACGTTCCTGAAGTTCAGCCTGAACGTCCGCATCACCAACTGCCTGCGCAAGAACGCCAGTTACGAACTGTCCGGCGCCGTAGCCCTGACCCGCCTCCTGCAACCGGTCCTGAACGACCTGGCCGACCGCTTCCCCGGCAGCGCGATGCTCCGCGAACCCGCCTACCGGAGCCTTCTCCTGCCGGGGCCCGACGGCTCGCCCGACCGCGCCCTGCTCGAAGGCTTCGGCGTGATCGTCCGCGAGGGCCTGGCCCAGAAGCTGCTGCCCGGCACCACCCCGCTGCTCGCGGCGGCCGTCGCCGACGAGTACCCGACCGGCCCCGGCCACATCTCCCGGCTGCTCGCCGGGGCGGGGCCCGAGACCGTGCTCGCCTGGTGGTCGGCGTACCTCGAACTGCTCGTACCGCCCGTCCTGGCCGCCTACTTCGACCACGGCCTGGTGCTCGAACCGCACCTCCAGAACGTCATCGTCTGCGTCGACGAAGAGGGCATGCCCGCGCAGGTCCTCCTCCGCGACCTGGAGGGCACCAAGCTCCTCCCCGAGCACCACACCGACACGCTGGCCGCACTGCCCGCCGAGGTCGCGGGCCCGATGACGTACGACGCTCAGCGCGGCTGGGACCGGGTCGTCTACTGCCTGCTGGTCAACCACGTCGCCGAACTGCTCGCCGCCGTCGCGGACCTGCACCCGCAGACGGAGCGCGCCCTGTGGGCCCGGGTCCGGGCCACCCTCCAGGCGTACGCCGACCGGTACGGCTGCCCGCCGAGGCTCGCCGCACTGCTCGCAGGGGTGCCGCTGCCCGCGAAGGCCAACCTACTGACCCGCTGGGAACGCAAGGCCGACCGCGAGGCGGGTTACGTCCGCCTGCCCTCGCCCCTGTCCGAGGACGTGCTGTCCGAGGACGTGCTGTCCGAGCCGGCCCACGACACAGGGACGGCCCACGGCACGGAGCCGGCCCACGACACAGGGACGGCCCACGACACGGAGACGGCCCACCCCACCTGGAGCACCCGATGACCACCCCCACCCCCACCCCCACCCCCACCGCCGCCCCCACCCCCGCGGTACGCGACCGCGCCCTCTCCCTCGCTCCCCACGAACTCCCCGCCTACCTCTACGACTTGGTGGCCCTCCGTACCCACGTATCCACCATCAGGGCAGCCCTCCCCGCCAACATCGAGCTGTACTACGCCGCCAAGGCCAACCCCGAGCCGGAGATCCTCGCCGCACTCGCCCCGTACGTCGACGGGTACGAGGTCTCCTCGGGCGGCGAACTCACCCACGTCCGCAAGGCGGTGCCCGAGCACCCTCTGGCCTTCGGGGGCCCCGGCAAGACGCCGGCGGAGATCGCCTCGGCACTCGAACTGGGCGTGGAGCGTTTCCACGTGGAAAGCGTCCACGAGCTGCACATGCTGGCGGACCTGGCCCGGCGCGCGGACAGCCACGTGGCTGTCCTGCTCCGCGTCAACCTCGCCGTGCCCGGCGACTCGCTGGCGGACAGCTCCCTGGCGATGGGCGGTCGCCCCACCCCGTTCGGCCTCGACCCGGCAGACGCCGACATCGCCGTACGCCTGCTCACCGACGGCACATACCCGCAGCTGGAACTACGCGGCGTCCACGCCCACCTGGCCAGCGGCCTGCACGCCCCCGAACAGCTGGCGGTCGCCGAAACCATCGTCACCTGGGCAGCCGACCTGGCCGCCCGCCACCGCGTCCGCCTCACCGAGGTGAACGTCGGCGGCGGCATGACTGTCGACTACGCCCACACCGACCACCGCTTCGACTGGCCGGCCTACGGCGTCGGGCTCGCCCGTCTCGCAGCCGCCCACCCCGACCTCACCCTGCGCATCGAGCCGGGCCGCGCCCTGACGGCGTACTGCGGCTGGTACGCCACCGAGGTACTGGACGTGAAGCTCAGCCACGGCGAGGAGTTCGCCGTCGTCCGCGGCGGCACGCACCACCTGCGCACCCCCGCGACCAAGGGCCACGACCAGCCCTGCGCCGTCCTCCCGGTCGACCCCTGGCCCCACCCCTGGCCCCGCCCGACGGCCCAGCACCCCCACCTCACCCTCACCGGCCAGCTCTGCACCCCCAAGGACCTCCTGTCCCGCCACGTCCCGGCCCCGAACCTCCGCGCAGGCGACCGCGTAACCTTCGCCCTCGCAGGCGCCTACGCCTGGAACATCTCGCACCACGACTTCCTCATGCACCCCCACCCGACCTTCCACTTCCTCAACCGCTGAACCCCCTGACCGGCCCCGACCGGCCCTGACCGGCCCCGACCGATCCGGCCAACAGAAAAGCCCCGGGCCACTGGCCAGGGGCTCTTTCATGGAGCGGGTGACGAGAATAGAACTCGCGCTCTGAGCTTGGGAATCACAGCGATGGGTGACAAGGCGGGCGAGGTCGCGGTTGTCGAAGGGCTTCTTCCTCGCGGGCCTGCTCCAGCTCCAGGGACAGCTCGGTGACGGCGCGTACCAGGGCGTGAACCCGTTCGCGCTCTGTGATCGCCGTAGACGACGTCGCGCCGTAGCCCAGACTCGGCGATCAATGCGGTCCCTGTGAGTTTTCCGACGGGCCAGCGCAGGGGATCCGGCCCTCTCCGCCAGAGAGGTCGTTGTGATCGCGGTTTACCGGGAGCTGGAGGAGGGGCGGTGGCTTCACTGGCTGCCGGGGGTGCGACCTTCCTCGGGGTCGGGACTTCTCGGCCTGACTGTGTGCGTGTCCCTTTCCATGCGAGCGCACAATCGATAGGAGTACACTCCTTAGGAGTTCATCCCTAAGGAGTGCCTTCGTGTCTGGTTCCACACGCCCGGCCAAGCCGCCCCGTGTCTTCGACCGGAGCGGCGAGTGGGATGCTCTCGCGGCCTTCGTCAGCCGACCGCTGCCGCACGCGATGCTCGGGATTGTCAGCGGCAGGCGACGGATGGGTAAGACCTTCTTGCTGCGCGCCTTGGTGGAGCAGCAGGGGGGCTTCTACTTCGGAGCCACGGCGGCGACGGAGACGGAATCCCTGCGCCAGTTCGCTGCGGCTCTTGCCGATCATGTGGGGTCGCCGGTTCCCTTCTCCTTTGCCACCTGGGACGACGCGATCTCCTACCTGTTCGGGCTGGCCTCGCCGCGAAGTTCTCAGGCGCCACTGCTTGTGGTCATTGATGAATTTCCGTACTTGGCGAAGACCGCTCCGGAGCTTCCGTCGATAATCCAGCGGGAGATCGACCGGTTCCAGGTTGAGCAGAGCCGGATGCGGCTTCTCCTGTGCGGGTCAGCGATGTCCGTCATGGGCGGACTGCTGGCGAGCACTGCACCCTTGCGAGGGCGGGCTCAGCTGGAGCTTGTCGTACGGCCCTTCGGGTACCGGGCAGCCGCTGAATTCTGGGGGGTCGCCGACGCCCCCACGCTCGCGGCCCGTCTCCATGCCGTGGTCGGTGGCACACCTGCGTACCGCCGGCAGTTCCTCGCGGACGACGTCCCCTCCAGCCTGGAGGAGTTTGACGACTGGATCTGCCGTACGGTCCTCTCGCCCTTCAGTCCTCTCTTCCGGGAAGCCCGGTACCTGCTTGCCGAGGAAGCGGACATCCGGGACACGGCCTTGTACCACTCGGTCCTTGCCGCGGTGGCCCAGGGGAATTCCACCCGGGGAGGCATCGCGGGGTACATCGGCCGCAAGTCGGTGGACATCTCACACCCCCTCCACGTCCTGGAGGACAGTCACCTCCTGGCACGGGAAGCGGACATCTTCCGTGCCGGGAAGTCCCAGTACAGAATCACCGAGCCGCTGATCAATTTCTACGAGGCGGTCATGCGGCCCGCCTGGGCACGACTGGAAAGCGGACAGGCGCGAGAGGTGTGGGCGCAGTCCGCGGAACGCTTCGCGGCGCAGGTGGCCGGACCGCACTTCGAGACGGTGTGCCGTGAGTACATCCTCGGTCCGGGCCGGGCCCTGCTCGGCTCCTCCCTGGGGGAGGTGGGCGGTGGCGTGGTGACGGACCCCGTGGCGCGGCGGCAGACGCAGATCGACGTAGCCGTGGTGGAACCCGGGTCCGGGGGCAGCAAGCAGGCGGTCCACCTGCTCGGAGAGGCGAAATGGGGCACCGTCATGGGGCTGAGCCAGCTGGAGAGGCTGGCTCGGGCACGGGAAGTACTCACCGCACGAGGCATGGACACCAGTCGATGTCAGCTGGCCTGCTTCAGCGCAGCCGGCTTCAGCGACTCGTTGCGACGTGAGGTGTCACGCGGAGCACAGGGCGAGGACGGCGTGCTGCTCCTCGGTCTCGACGAGCTCTACGGCGGGGCGTTCCGTGCACGGCCCCATTGACCGAGCGTCAGGCACGGAGTGGGCATGCGATGCCTGATCCGGTCCAGACAACAACGAATCCCCAGGTTCCTGACCTGGGGCTTTTTCGCGGGTGACGAGAATCGAACTCGCGCCCTGAGCTTGGGAATCACGGGGTGCTGGACGGGCTGTGCTGTCCTGAGCTGCGCCTACGCCGATCGGAACGCCTCGCGGCCTGACCGGAAGTGACCGTGTTTAACCCTTGGAAACCGCTCCGAAGGGCTGGCCGGGGGCTGCTGGCCGGGGGGGGGACCGTCCGCGCGCAGACGTCCGCGCTGCCGAGCCGTACTGGAAGCGTGAGACCAAACCACTCATGCCCCAAGTCGGCCTCGGCCTTGGCCAGCGAACTCGATCGGGTGGGACCGGCCATTTCCCATGGCGCGAATGTTGCAGATATGCAACTGTCGTGCCATGCGCAGTGAGGCACTCGGGCGGCTTTCGGAGATCTCCCTCTACCAATGGGGCCTGTTGACGGCCCGACAGGCGGAGCACCAGGGGGTGCGGCGGTGGGACCTGCACAGGCTGGTCGCCGACGGTGCGCTGGAGGCAGCCGGGCACGGGGTGTACCGGATCGCGGGTGCTCCCGTGGTTGCGCATCTCGGGATACGGATCGCCTGGCTGCAACTGGCTCCCGGTGAGATCGCAGAGGACCGGCGGGTGGGTCAAGGGGTGCTGTCGCACCGCAGTGCGGCGGTGCTGTACGGCGTAGGTGACTTTGAGCCGGAGCCGTACGAGTTCACCGTCCCCCGCCGCAGGCGCAGCCGGCGAACCGATGTCGTCCTCCACACCGCCGTGCTCACGGACAGCGAGGTCGACTGGCAGGACGAGCTGCCGGTCACCACTCCCGTGCGCCTGGTACGGGACCTCCTCGCCGACCGTCATGACGGCGGCCACATCGGGCAGGTCCTCGCGGACCTGCTCGCCCGCCGCCTCGCCGACCGGAAGCGGCTGGCTGCGGCGATGGAACCGTACGCAGCCGCCTATGGCCTGCCGGGAGAGAGCGGTGCGGCCCTTCTCAAACACCTCACCGCCCCCCAGGGGAGAGCGACTTGACACCATCCGATGCCCCCTTCCCCTACGCTACGCCCCGCGCCTTCGAAACGGCTCTGACCGCCCGTTTCAAGGCAGCATCCGTCGGCAGTCCGTTCAACCACAGCCAGCTCCGCAGACAGTTCGCCTACGACCGGCTGCTCGCCCGCTGCTTCGCTGCCGACGACGCGCACCGCTGGATCCTGAAGGGCGGCATCTCCATGCTCGCCCGACTGGGCCAGGCCCGGCACTCGGCCGATGTCGACCTGGTGGTGCAGGCCGCCGACGTGACCACCGCGCTCGCCGAACTCCGGCGGACGGCCGCAAGAGATCTCGGCGACCTCTTCACCTTCACCCTCGCCCCGCCCCGCAGTCTCGTCCAGGGCATCGAAGGGGTACGGGTCCCCGCGCAGGCGCTCCTCGGCCGACGTGTCTTCGAGTCGTTCCACATCGACCTGGTCACCGGGGTGCGGGTCACCGGCCCGGCGGAGACCGCCGCACCGATCGTGCCCCTCGACATCCCCGGCCTCGTACGGCCCGACTACCGCATCTATCCACTGGCCGACAGCGTCGCGGACAAGGTGTGCGCCATCGTCGAACGCCACCAGGAGCGGCCGAGCACACGCTTCCGAGACCTGTGCGACCTGGTCCTCGTAGCCCGCACCCAGACCCTCTACGCCAGCAAGCTCCGCCAGGCACTCGACTCGGAGCACCACCGACGGGCCCTGGACCGGACAGCAGCCTTCGAGGTCCCCGACCCCACGCTGTGGAGCGCCGGATACGCCAAGGCGGTCAAGGACGTCTCCGGTCTGGAGGCATTCCGCACACTTCCCGAAGCGCTCGCGCTGGTGAAAGCACTCATCGACCCGGTCCTCTCGGGCCAGGCGGAAGGCTGCTGGAACCCGGAGGCGGCTGCCTGGGACCACCAGGGTGGAGCACAGGTAGTGCACGGTCCCTGAACGGGTCTGGACAACAAAGAAGCCCCGGGTCTCTGACCTGGGGCTTTCGTGTGGAGCGGGTGACGAGAATCGAACTCGCGCTCTGAGCTTGGGAATCACCCTGGACTTCGACCGGTTAATGGCTTCTGGCCTGGGGCGATGACCACCTGGGGGTGCTCGCGTACAGCTCCGGTGAAGCCCCTGGTGACCGCTGTTTACCGCCCCTACTGGCACGTTGTGGCACGGCCCTGTGTGCACGCCCCCCAGGTGCGACTCCTCAAGACGCTGGCGCCGACGCTAGCGCTTCTTCCGTATCCCGCGTTTCCTCGCCTGCGCTTCCTTCTCCTTGCGCTGGGCCACTCCGTAGGCCGACCAGGCGCCCTGATGTACGGGGCAGCGGGAAGTGCCCGTCACTACCTTCCGCTGACAACGACCGCCGGTCTTGGTACGCGCACCGCACTTCGCCATGCCGAACCCCTGGAACGAAACCCCTGCCACTGCTGCGGTGGTTGCCGGAGATCGTCCTGCCCCTCGACACGACTGTGAAGCCACGAGCCGGCCATATTCGCACCGGCGGTGTCGGCGGAGGCACCCCAGTCGAGGTTTCTGATGGTTCAGAGGGAGACGATGCGGACGCGACCGCCGCACAGCTTCGTCATGTCGTCGGCGTCGGAGGTGAGAAGCGTGACCGGTCCCGGCTGCCGCAGGGCCACCTCCGCCACGGTGGCGTCGATGGCGTACTTGTGGCCGTGCAGCCCGGTCTCCTTCAGTAGCTCGGCGGCCGCCTTGGCCGCCTGTTCGGTGACCGGTTCCACCTTGACCCGCGACAGTGTCCAGTTGAGGCGTGGCATGTTCGTGCGCGCGTGACTGACTTCCACGATCGTGTTCGCCCCTACGACCAGGTCGGCGCCTATGTCGTGGAACACCCGCAGCATCGCGAGAACCTTCCGGTCCTGCGCAACCCAAGCCGACAGCCCCTCGGAATCCAGGACGACGGTCTCGACGCGCTCTGTCATGCGGCACTCGATCGCTCGCCGGTGCCGACGTCACCAAAGATCTTCGAGTGGGCCTCGGCGAGCTCCTCCTCGGTGAAACCGCCGTGCTCTTCTTCGTGGCGTCGCAAGTCATCCCCGAGCAACTGGTGCCGGATCTGGCGGGCCACCGCTTCCGCCACGTACCCGGAGACGTTGTCCGTGAGCTTGCGGAGCTCGGCCACTTGATCGTTGGGCAGCGTGACAGTGATGCGAGTCGTTGAAGACATGAGGAGAGCATACCGGAGTATGCGCTCTGGTGGGCGTGCCCTCGGCGGCCTGCACCTTGGGGGCGGGGCCGGCTGGAGCCTCCTATGGAGGCTGCGGTGGGCGGCCGTTTCCTGGCTGGTCAAGCCAGCTCCTTCGAGGAACCGGTGCCGCTGTGTGTAGTGCATTCCACGGAAGGAGGCTGATTAGTACGGTTACAGGCATGGCAAGCGAAGCGCATTCGATCGTCGAAGTCCTGGGGCAAGCTCAGCGTCGGGCCCTCCGAGAGCGAGGGACGGAGGTGCGCTTTCCCGAAGGGCAGGTCATCTTCTGGGAGGGGCAGCCCTCTCGGTCCGTTCTGGTCATCGAGCACGGCCACGTCAAAGTGACTCAGCTCGCGGCCGACGGTGCTGAAGTAATCCTCGCGCTTCGAGGGCCCGGAGAAGTGATGGGTGACGAAGGCGTACTGATGGGGGAAGTGAGGTCTGCGACCGTCACCACGATCACCGAGGTGAGCGGCGTTGATATCGCCGCAGAAGCTCTCCTCTCCTTCATTGCGGAGGAACAGCTGTGGCCGGTCATGTACAAGGCTGCGGTCTGGCGTCGGCGCGAATCGGACCAGCAGTCCCTCTTGGCCCGGCTGGGAGTGAAGAACCGGCTCGCTCGCTGGCTGCTTGAGCTGGCAGCTGAGTTCGGCACCCCGAAGGAAGGTGACTGCGTACTCGATGTGCCGATCAGCCAGTACGACCTCGCCAACAGGATCGGAGCTTCGCGGGACGCGGTGGCGATTGCACTGCGTCAGCTGCGCCAGCAGGGGCTCGTTAGCACGGGGCGGCGCCAGATCACGCTTCATGACCTAGAGGGACTGCGGAGATTGACGCTGTGATGGCCGTAGACGTCCACAGAGTAGTATGGAAAATTACATAGAGAAGCGTTGAGGCGTGCTAGGGAGGACAGCATGACACTGCAAATCGTGGGAGCCCTCTGTGTGGTCGTAGCCATCGTGGGAGGCGGGTTAAAGATCAATGAGGTGGAGGTCCCGCGCCTCTCGCGGCGACGGATGGTCACCCTCGTCTTCGCTGGGCTTCTCTTCCTCGGAACGGGGCTTGCGTTCGAGCAGGTGTCCAGCGCCCCGGCCTCGGCGGCACCTTTGCATACTGGATCGACACCATGAAGAACCATGGCGATCAGTCATCACGCCAACGGCACAGAGGGAGGCGTCATGGCGGACGAACTAGGGCCCTTTCAGGGCATGTGGGAAGCCTGGGACGAAGCGCACGACGAGGTAACCCATAAGCCGCTGGCCCATTTCCGCAGAGCTGCGGACATCCAGTTCGACGAACTGGAAGAACACCTCGCGGTCGGCGACAGCAAGGCTGCTGCCCGTGAAGTTGCCGACATCATCAGCATCGCGATCAACACGATGCGCTGGCTCGGGCACACTCCCGAGGAGATCGCCGAGATCGCCCGCGACCGGGCCGAGCATCGGATGAAGGGGCAGGCCCTCGCCATTCTGGACAAGTACATGGACCAGTACGGCATCTGAACCCCGGCGTGGTGCCAGGAGGTCGGAGGGTCGCTCGGCGAACATGCATCGGGCACGCGGTACTTGATGCGGTCTAGACAACAACAAAGCCCCGGGCCACTGGCCTGGGGCTTTCATGTGTACTTCGTGGAGCGGGTGACGAGAATCGAACTCGCGCTCTGAGCTTGGGAAGCTCATGTTCTACCATTAAACTACACCCGCAGAGACGGCCGTTGAGCGGCTGCCGCATCGTCCGACACTGTACCCCATGTCGGGATCCCGGTGGTGGGAGCGGTGGGCGGAGGTGCGGAGTGCCGCTTGGTGGGGCGTCCTGTATATCCCCTAATGTGGCAGCTTCGTCCACGCGTGGTTTGGGGAAGGGACTTGATGGATCGCACCGTCGTCCGCTGTGCCGAAGGGCACGTGTTCAGCACCTCTTCGTTCCCGTTGCAGCAGCTCGGAGCGGAGCGGATCGGGCCGGGGCGGCTCATTCGCTGTCCGCGGTGTGCGCGGTTGCGGCATGCCGTGCCGGTGGGGCAGGAGAAGAGGTAGGGGAGTAGTAGCGGTACGTAGTGGGGCGGGCGCGTGGGGCTGTCCGATTGGGGCGGGCCCGCGCGCTCTGCGTATCCTCGGTGGGTGCTTCTCTCAGACAAGGACATCCGGGCCGAGATCGACGCCGGACGAGTACGTATTGATCCGTACGACGAATCCATGGTGCAGCCGTCGAGTATCGATGTGCGGCTGGACCGCTACTTCCGGGTGTTCGAGAACCACCGGTACCCCCACATCGACCCCGCCGTGGAGCAGGCCGACCTGACGCGGCTCGTGGAGCCGGACGGGGAAGAGGCTTTCATCCTGCATCCGGGCGAGTTCGTGCTTGCCTCGACCTACGAGACGATCACGCTGCCCGACAACCTCGCTTCGAGGCTTGAGGGGAAGAGTTCGCTGGGGCGGCTCGGGCTGGTGACGCATTCGACCGCGGGGTTTATTGATCCTGGGTTTTCCGGGCATGTGACGTTGGAATTGTCGAATCTGGCGACCTTGCCCATCAAGTTGTGGCCGGGGATGAAGATCGGGCAGCTGTGTCTGTTCCAGCTGAGCTCGTCGGCTGAATTTCCTTACGGGTCCGAGCGGTACGGGTCCCGTTACCAGGGGCAGCGTGGGCCGACGGCCTCGCGGTCCTTCCTCAATTTCCATCGGACACAGGTGTGATAGCCGGTATGAGTGATGTACGAGAGAACCTGACGTACGACGGGTTCGGGCACGCGGTGCGCGAGCTGGCGCAGACGATCGCCGACGACGGTTACGAGCCCGACATCATCCTGAGCATCGCGCGGGGTGGAGTGTTCGTCGCGGGTGGGCTGGCCTATGCGCTCGATGTCAAGAACATTCACCTGGTGAATGTCGAGTTTTACACCGGGGTGGGAACGACCCTGGAAATGCCGGTCATGCTCGCACCGGTTCCGAGTGTCATTGACTTCAGCAACAAGAAGGTTCTTATTGCTGATGATGTCGCCGATACCGGTAAGACGCTGAAGTTGGTGCACGACTTCTGCCTGGAGCACGTGGCGGAGGTGCGCAGCGCGGTGGTCTACGAGAAGTCGCATTCGCTCGTGAAGTGCGAGTACGTGTGGAAGCGGACCGACGAGTGGATCAACTTCCCGTGGTCCGTGGAGAAGCCCGTCGTCCGGCGGGCCGGGCAGATTCTCGACGCGTAGCAGGTGGCAGGTGGCGAGTAGTAGGGCCGTGAGCGTGTGAGGGCATGAGGGAGGGCCCGGAGCGAGAGATTCCTCGCTCCGGGCCCTTCGTCGTGTCGGTACGTACGGCCCTCAGATCGTGCCCAGTTTGATCAGGGAGAGCAGCGCGACCAGCTGGATCGCGGAGGCGCCCAGGGCCTTCGGCCACGGCAGGTCGTGCGACTTGCTGATCATGGAGGTGAACAGGGCTCCGGCGGCCAGCCAGGTCACCCAGCCGATGATCTGGACGAGGCTGTTGTCGCCGCCCAGGAAGAGGGCGAAGAGCAGGCGGGGGGCGTCCGTCAGCGACATGATCAGCATCGAGAGGCCGACGGTGGGCTGCCAGGAGCCGTCGCCGCCCAGCTGGCGGGCGAGCGTGTGCGTCACCGAGCCGAGGATCAGGCCGCAGATGATCATCGCTACGGCGGTCGTGAGGACGTACGGGATGGCGCTGGCGAACGTCGAGCTGATCGTCTCTTCGCGGGCCTTGTCGAAGCCGAAGACCGCGAGCAGGCCGTAGAGGAACGTGACGATCAGCGCCGGGCCCCAGACCTGGTGGTCGCGCATCTGCCAGAACGTCGCGCCGGGGCGGGTGACGATGCCGGAGAGCAGCTGCTTCCAGTGCAGACGGGGGCCGGACGGCGGGGCGGGGGTGTTGCCCGCCTGGTAGGTGTTGCCGTCGCCGTACGGGTCCTCGTTGACGCTGAAGGCCTGGGTGTGACCGGGGTTGTTGGCGTACGGGTCGTGGGCGGGCGAGCCCTGGGAGTGCGAGCCCTGCGGGTGTGCGCCCTGGGCGTACGGGTCGTAGCCGCCCTGGGGGTGCGGGTCGCCGAAGTACTCCGGCTCGTCGGAGCCCCCGCCTCCGTATCCGCCGTTGCCGTATCCGCCGTGGCCTCTGGGGGCGTCGCCGTAACCGGCGTTGCCCTGGGCCTGCGGCCACTGCTGCTGGCCGTACTGGGGGTGAGGCGGTGCCTGCTGCCCCCCGTACGGCTGCTGCTGCGGTTGCTGCCGCTGCGGTTGTTGCTGCGTGCGGTTGTCCCGGCCGCGTCCGATCCTGAATCCAGCCACGCGAACGAACGTACCTGCTCCGGAGGGGTCCAGTACCGGGCGATGGGAAGCGGAGGGCCTTTGCGGCCGAGCTGTGACATCCCCTAGGGGGACCCTGAGGGGATCCCGGGGGGCTGCGCGGGGGCGTTGTGCGAGGGCTTGTGCGAGGGCTTGTGCGGGCGGCCGTTCCGGCGCGTCCCCGGCCCGGGAAGAGACAGAAGCGGCCGGTTCCGCCCCCGAGGCAGAACCGGCCGCTTGCGCCGCTCACGCGCGCGTGCACGCGTTCGTACGTACTACTTCACGGCGTGCTACTTCACCGGCGTACTACTTCACCGGCTCCGGCTCCGGTGCGTCCGCCGATTCGTCGGAGTCCGACGGTTCGACCGGGGTCTTCACCGATTCGAGCAGCAGCTGTGCCACGTCGACGACGGTGAGGGACTCCTTGGCCTTGCCGTCGTTCTTCTTGCCGTTGACCGAGTCCGTCAGCATGACGAGGCAGAACGGGCAGGCGGTCGAGACGATGTCCGGGTTGAGGGAGAGGGCTTCGTCGACGCGCTCGTTGTTGATGCGCTTGCCGATCCGCTCCTCCATCCACATCCTCGCGCCGCCGGCGCCGCAGCAGAAGCCGCGTTCCTTGTGGCGGTGCATCTCCTGCTGGCGCAGTCCCGGGACGGCGGACATGATCTCGCGCGGGGGCGTGTAGACCTTGTTGTGCCGGCCCAGGTAGCAGGGGTCGTGGTACGTGATGAGGCCCTCGACCGGGGTCACCGGGATCAGCTTGCCCTCGTCGATGAGGTGCTGGAGCAGCTGCGTGTGGTGGATGACCTCGAACTCGCCGCCCAGCTGCGGGTACTCGTTCGCGATCGTGTTGAAGCAGTGCGGGCAGGTCGCGACGATCTTCTTCGACGACTTGGGCTTCTTGGTCGAAGCGTCCACGCCCCCGTCCTCGTCGAGGGACTCGCCGTACGCCATGTTCAGCATCGCGACGTTCTCGGCGCCCAGCTGCTGGAAGAGCGGCTCGTTGCCGAGGCGGCGGGCCGAGTCACCGGTGCACTTCTCGTCGCCGCCCATGATCGCGAACTTGACGCCCGCCATGTGGAGGAGCTCCGCGAAGGCCTTGGTGGTCTTCTTGGCGCGGTCTTCGAGGGCGCCGGCGCAGCCGACCCAGTAGAGGTACTCGACCTCGGTGAGGTCCTCGATCGTCTTGCCGACGATCGGCACCTCGAAGTCGACCTCCTTCGTCCACTCGACGCGCGCCTTCTTGGCGAGCCCCCAGGGGTTGCCCTTCTTCTCCAGGTTCTTGAGCATCGTGCCCGCCTCGGACGGGAACGCGGACTCGATCATCACCTGGTAGCGGCGCATGTCGACGATGTGGTCGATGTGCTCGATGTCCACCGGGCACTGCTCGACGCAGGCACCGCAGGAGGTGCAGGACCAGAGGACGTCGGGGTCGATGACGCCGTTCTCTTCGAGCGTGCCGATGAGGGGGCGCTCGGCCTCCGCGAGGGCTGCCGCGGGGACGTCCTTCAGCTGCTCGGCGGAAGCCTTCTCATTGCCCTCGGCGTCCTTGCCGCCACCTGCCAGCAGGTACGGCGCCTTGGCGTGCGCGTGGTCGCGCAGGGACATGATCAGGAGCTTCGGCGAGAGCGGCTTGCCGGTGTTCCAGGCGGGGCACTGCGACTGGCAGCGGCCGCACTCGGTGCAGGTGGAGAAGTCGAGGATGCCCTTCCAGCTGAACTGCTCGACCTGGGAGACACCGAAGGTGGCGTCCTCGGCCGGGTCCTCCCAGTCGATCTCCTTGCCGCCGGTCGTCATCGGCAGCAGCGCGCCCAGCGCGACGTCGCCGCTGGCCTTGCGCTTGAAGAAGATGTTCGGGAAGGCCAGGAAGCGGTGCCAGGCGACGCCCATGTCGGTCTTGAGCGCGACCGTGATCATCCAGGTGAAGGACGTGGCGATCTTCAGGCCCGCGAAGAAGTACGTGAGGGTCTGCAGCGTGGAGAGGTCCATGCCGCGGAACCAGGCGAGCACCGGGTACGAGATGAAGAACGAGGCCTCGTACGCATCCACGTGGTGCTGGGCGCCCTCCAGGGCGTGCAGCGTGAAGATGCAGATGCCGACGATCAGGATGACGGCCTCGACGAAGTACGCCTGGCCGGTGTTGGACCCCGCGAAGCGGGACTTGCGGCCCGCCCCGCCCGGCCGGTTCAGCTGCCGGATGACGATCAAGGCCAGGATGCCGAGGACGGTCATCGTGCCCATGAACTCCACGTACATGTTGTACGGGGCCCAGTCACCGATGATCGGCAGGATCCAGTCGGCCTTGAAGAGCTGGCCGATGGCGTTCACGATCGTCAGGAGCAGCGTGAGGAAGCCCACCGCCACGAACCAGTGCGCGACGCCGACGACGCCCCACTTGTTCATCCGGGTGTGGCCGAGGAACTCCTTGGCCACGGTGACCGCCCGCTGCCACGGGTTGTCGGTACGGGTACCGGCGGGCACGGGCTGGCCGAGCCGTACGAAGCGATAGATCTGGAAGATCGCACGGCCGAACAGCGCGACGCCGACTGCCATGAGGACCAGCGACACGATGATCGCGGCGAGTTGCATTTGGGGGCTCCTCGGGCCTGCGAGGGTGGGTAACAGGAGATTGATTACTAAGCGGTAACTTATCCAGTCGAGCTGAGATTACCCACTTATGCCGTCGCACAGTATCCAGGCGGGCGGTGATCTGCGTCGCTCAGGCAACCCTCACCGGCGGGCAGCCCTCACTGTCACCGGCAGGCGGCCCTCACCGGCAGGCAGCCTTCGCCGGGTGGGCGCGGAGTGTCAGTGCCGCCGGGACCGTACGGGCCAGGATGCCGAGGTCGACGGCGAGGCAGTGCGTGTCGACGTACTCCAGGTCCAGCAGCACCATCTCGTCCCAGGGGAGTTCGGACCGGCCGCTGACCTGCCACAGGCCCGTCATGCCCGGCAGGACCGTCAGCCGGCCGCGGGCCAGGCCGGTGCGGGGGCCGTCCTCGACCGGCAGTGGGCGCGGTCCCACCAGGGACATCTCGCCGCGTACGACGTTGATCAGCTGGGGGAGTCCGTCGAGGGACAGGCGGTGCAGCAGCCGGCCGACCGGGCTGTCGGGGTCGGCGCGGAACCCCAGCATCAGGAACGGCTCGCCCCGCAGACCCGCCCGGGGCTGTCGGAGGAATGCGCGGCCCGCGGCTCCGGGCGAGGTGAGGGCCACGGCGGCGTACGCCACGGCCAGTACGGGTGCGAGCAGGAGCAGGAGGGACAGGCTCCCGGCCAGATCGAGTGCGCGTTTCGCGGACAACGACCGCATTGCCGCATCCTTTCGTGGGATCTTTGTCCGACTTCATGGGAATAGTCGGCTTTATGGCTAGGACTCTCGCACGATGAACAGCCGGTGGCGGTGCCGCCACGCGTGTGCTTTCCGCAGGTCAGCGAAGGTTGGAGAGGTGGTTGTGGGATGCGTGCCGTGGTGAGAGGGGCAGCCGGGTTCGCCGCGCGTTTCAGGGCCCGGCGCACGCTCAGGCTGGTGTGCGGCGGGCTTGCTCTCCTCGTCGGTCTGACGGGGGTCGCGGGCTGGCTCGCGTACCGGAAGTTCGACAGCAACATCCGTACCGACGAGGCGACCGCGGCCGCACTCGCCGAACACGGCGCCGACCGCCCCGCCAGGGGCGACGGCAGGGCGCAGAACATCCTGCTGCTCGGTTCCGACTACCGGAAGGAGGCCGGCAGCGGGCGCTCCGACACGGTGATGCTGCTGCACCTGGCCGCCAACCGGAAGCGCGCCGAGGTGCTCAGCGTGCCGCGCGACCTGCGGGTGGACATGCCGAGCTGCCGGCGGGAGGACGGCAGCTACAGCCTTGAGCAGAACGCCCAGTTCAACTGGGCCTTCCAGTTCGGCGGCGCCGCCTGCACCATTCGTACGCTGGAGAAGCTGACCGGCATCCGGATCGACCACCATCTGATCGTCGACTTCAAGGGCTTCACGAAGATCGTCAACGCGGTGGGCGGCGTCGAGGTCGACCTCAAGAAGCCCGAGCACGATCCGAACGTGGGGCTCGACCTCAGTACCGGCCGGCACCTGCTGAAGGGCAAGGACGCGCTGCGCTACGTCCGGGCCCGGCAGTACGTCGGGGACGGCAGTGACCTGAACCGGATCGGCCGCCAGCAGGACTTCGTCAACCGGCTCGCGGCCAAGATCCGCAGCAATGGCACCCTCGCCAATCCGGCCCGCCTCTACCCGGTGCTGAACGCGGCGACGTCCGCGCTGACCGCGGACTCCGGGCTGGACTCGCTCGGCGAGCTGTACGAGATCGCGGACAGCCTGAGCGCGCTGCCGCCCGGTGCGCTCACCTTCACCACGCTGCCGCACCACGAGGCGCCCGACCACTGGTACCGGCTCGACCTCGAACAGCCGGAGGCGCGGCGGGTGTTCGACGCGGTGAAGAAGGACAGGCCGGTGCTCGCGGCGCTGAAGGCGGCGCAGAAGGAGCCGGCGGAGGAGCCGAAGGAGCCGGAGTTCGAGCCGGTTCACGACGAGTACGAGTGACCGTGGGGGCTGTGGGAGGGGCTTGAGGGGCTTGAGTACGGCCGTGCGTACGGTCGTACTCAAGCCCCTCTGTAGGTGAACGCTGCAGGTCAGCGCCCTGCCATGCGGTGTATGAGCGAGATAAGGGCTGACAAGTTGAGTCCCAGCGACTCAGGTCTGTTGACTCCTGCGAGTGGGTGATGCATCCTTGAGTCAGATCCACTCAAGTAAGAACTGCAGGAGGAATTGAAATGGCACGTGCGGTCGGCATCGACCTGGGCACGACTAACTCCGTCGTCAGCGTTCTGGAAGGCGGCGAGCCCACCGTCATCACCAACGCCGAAGGCGCCAGGACCACGCCGTCCGTCGTCGCCTTCGCCAAGAACGGCGAGGTGCTCGTCGGCGAGGTCGCGAAGCGCCAGGCGGTGACGAACGTCGACAGGACGATCCGTTCGGTCAAGCGCCACATGGGCACTGACTGGAGCATCGACCTCGACGGCAAGAGCTTCAACCCGCAGCAGATGAGCGCCTTCATCCTGCAGAAGCTCAAGCGCGACGCCGAGTCCTACCTGGGCGAGAAGGTGGCCGACGCGGTCATCACCGTCCCGGCGTACTTCAACGACTCCGAGCGTCAGGCGACGAAGGAGGCCGGTGAGATCGCGGGTCTCAACGTCCTGCGCATCGTCAACGAGCCGACGGCCGCCGCCCTGGCCTACGGTCTCGACAAGGACGACCAGACCATTCTCGTCTTCGACCTCGGTGGCGGCACCTTCGACGTGTCGCTCCTGGAGATCGGTGACGGCGTCGTCGAGGTGAAGGCCACCAACGGTGACAACCACCTCGGTGGTGACGACTGGGACCAGCGCGTCGTCGACTACCTGGTGAAGCAGTTCCAGGGCAACCACGGCGTGGACCTGGGCAAGGACAAGATGGCTCTCCAGCGTCTCCGCGAGGCCGCGGAGAAGGCGAAGATCGAGCTGTCGTCCTCCACCGAGACGTCGATCAACCTTCCGTACATCACGGCGTCCGCCGAGGGCCCGCTGCACCTGGACGAGAAGCTCACGCGCGCCCAGTTCCAGCAGCTCACGTCCGACCTGCTGGAGCGGTGCAAGAACCCCTTCAACAACGTCATCAAGGACGCGGGCATCGCGCTCTCCGAGATCGACCACGTCGTTCTCGTCGGCGGCTCGACCCGTATGCCGGCCGTGGCCGAGCTCGTCAAGGAGCTCACCGGCGGCCGCGACGCCAACAAGGGCGTCAACCCGGACGAGGTCGTCGCCATCGGCGCCTCGCTCCAGGCGGGCGTGCTGAAGGGCGAGGTCAAGGACGTTCTGCTCCTCGACGTCACCCCGCTGTCCCTGGGCATTGAGACCAAGGGCGGCATCATGACCAAGCTCATCGAGCGGAACACCACGATTCCGACGAAGCGCTCCGAGATCTTCACGACGGCCGAGGACAACCAGCCGTCCGTGCAGATCCAGGTCTACCAGGGCGAGCGCGAGATCGCGGCGTACAACAAGAAGCTCGGAATGTTCGAGCTGACCGGTCTGCCGCCGGCCCCGCGCGGCGTGCCGCAGATCGAGGTCGCCTTCGACATCGACGCCAACGGCATCATGCACGTCGCTGCCAAGGACCTCGGCACCGGCAAGGAGCAGAAGATGACCGTCACCGGTGGCTCCTCGCTGCCGAAGGACGAGGTCAACCGGATGCGCGAAGAGGCCGAACAGTACGCGGACGAGGACCACAAGCGCCGCGAGGCCGCCGAGACCCGCAACCAGGCCGAGCAGCTCGTCTACCAGACGGAGAAGTTCCTCAAGGACAACGAGGACAAGGTTCCGGCCGACGTGAAGACCGAGGTCGAGACCTCCGTCACCGAGCTGAAGGAAAAGCTCAAGGGCGAGGACACGGCCGAGATCCGTACGGCGACGGAGAAGGTCGCCGCCGTCTCGCAGAAGCTGGGCCAGGCCATGTACGCCGACGCCCAGGGCGCTCAGGGTGCCGCAGGCGCCGAGGGTGCGGCCGGCGCGCAGCCGGGCGGTCCCGAGGACGACGTCGTCGACGCCGAGATCGTCGACGACGAGAAGGACAAGAAGGGCGGCGCTGCCTGATGACGGAGGAGACTCCGGGCTTCGACGAGAAGCCCGACGTCTCTTCCGGCACGGACGACGCCGAGCCGAAGGCCGCCGAGACCTCTTCCTCCAAGGACTCCTTGGACGAGGGCTCGGCGGCCCCGGCCGACGACGCGAGTGCCGCGAAGGACGTCGCACTGATCGCACAGCTGGACCAGGCCAAGATGGCGCTCTCCGAGCGCACGGCCGACCTCCAGCGGCTGCAGGCCGAGTACCAGAACTACCGGCGCCGGGTCGAGCGGGACCGGGTCACGGTCAAGGAGATCGCCGCGGCGAACCTCGTGACCGAGCTCCTGCCCACGCTCGACGACATCGGCCGGGCACGGGAGCACGGCGAGCTGGTCGGCGGCTTCAAGTCGGTGGCCGAATCGCTGGAGACCGTGGCCGCGAAGATGGGCCTCATGCAGTTCGGCAAGGAGGGCGAGCCCTTCGACCCGACGATCCACGAGGCCCTGATGCACTCGTACGCACCGGACGTCACCGAGACGACCTGTGTGGCGATCCTGCAGCCGGGCTACCGGATCGGCGAGCGTACGATCCGCCCCGCGCGGGTCGCGGTGGCCGAGCCCCAGCCGGGTGCGGCCGACAAGAGCGAAGAGACCGAGGACATCAAGGACGCTGAGGAGAGCGGTGGCCCCGACAAGGGCTGACGTGCGCCGGGAGTCCGAGAGGAGGGACGTCGAGGAATGAGCACGAAGGACTTCGTCGAGAAGGACTACTACAAGGTTCTCGGCGTCCCCAAGGACGCGACCGAGGCCGAGATCAAGAAGGCGTACCGGAAGCTCGCCCGCGAGTTCCACCCGGACGCCAACAAGGGCAACGCCGAGGCCGAGGAGCGCTTCAAGGAGATCTCCGAGGCGAACGACATCCTCGGTGACGCCAAGAAGCGCAAGGAGTACGACGAGGCCCGCGCGCTCTTCGGGAACGGCGGCTTCCGCCCCGGTCCCGGTGCGGGCGGCGGTTCGTTCAACTTCGACCTGGGCGACCTCTTCGGCGGCGCCGCCGGTGGCGGCGGCGGTCCCCAGACCGGTGGTTTCGGCGGCGGCATAGGGGACGTCTTCGGCGGTCTGTTCAACCGCGGCGGTACGGGCACACGCACCCATCCCCGCCGCGGCCAGGACATCGAGTCCGAGGTGACGCTCAGCTTCACCGAGGCGGTGGACGGCGCGACCGTCCCCCTCCGGATGTCCTCCCAGGCCCCCTGCAAGGCGTGCTCCGGCACCGGCGACAAGAACGGCACGCCCCGCGTGTGCCCGACCTGCGTCGGCACCGGGCAGGTCTCGCGCGGCGGCGGTGGCGGATTCTCCCTCACCGACCCCTGCGTGGACTGCAAGGGCCGCGGCCTCATCGCCGAGACCCCCTGCGAGGTCTGCAAGGGCTCCGGCCGCGCCAAGTCCTCCCGCACCATGCAGGTCCGGATCCCCGCCGGGGTCACGAACGGGCAGCGGATCAGGCTGCGCGGCAAGGGCTCTCCCGGTGAACGGGGCGGCCCGGCGGGCGACTTGTACGTGGTCGTCCACGTCGATTCGCACCCCGTCTTCGGCCGCAAGGGCGACAACCTCACCGTCACCGTGCCGGTCTCCTTCACGGAGGCGGCACTCGGCGGCGAGGTGAAGGTACCCACCCTCGGTGGTCCCGCCGTCACCCTCAAGCTGCCCGCGGGCACGCCCAACGGGCGCACCATGCGGGCCCGCGGCAAGGGCGCGGTCCGCAAGGACGGCACCCGCGGCGACCTCCTCGTCACCGTCGAGGTCGACGTACCGCAGGAACTGAACGACAAGGCCAGGGAAGCCCTGGAGAACTACCGTGAGGCCACGGCGGGCGAAGACCCGCGGGCCGCACTCTTCCAGGACGCGAAGGGAGCGTAGGAGAGCGATGGACGGCCGACGACGCACCAATCCTTACGAGTTGACCGACGAGTCTCCGGTGTATGTCATCTCGGTCGCCGCTCAGCTCTCCGGTCTGCACCCGCAGACCCTCCGCCAGTACGACCGCCTCGGCCTGGTCTCCCCGGACCGCACGGCCGGGCGCGGCCGGCGCTACTCGGCCCGCGACATCGAACTGCTGCGCACCGTCCAGCAGTTGTCGCAGGACGAGGGCATCAACCTGGCCGGCATCAAGCGCATCATCGAGCTGGAGCACCAGGTCGCCGCCCTCCAGGCCCGCGTCGCCGAACTCTCGGCGGCGGTGGACGGCGCGGCCGCCGCCCTGCAGCAGCGCGAGGCCCAGGTGCACGCCTCGTACCGCCGCGACCTGGTCCCCTACCAGGACGTACAGCAGGCGAGCGCGCTGGTGGTCTGGCGGCCCCGGCGGCCAGGGGAGCCGCAGGGGTAGCAAGTCGTTTGATAGCAAGTCGCTTGAGAAGTACGGCAGTTGGAGGGCCGGGTGGACGTGATGTCCGCCCGGCCCTTCTGTGTGTCCACTTCCTGGCACCAAGTTCGTCTCCGGGTGCAACAAGCTGACACAGATGGCTCTGGAGTGCCTTGCGCCCCGCTGGCAGTCTTTCTCCCAGAGGCAATCAGGCGGAAAGACACGGCAGTTCAGGTCTGCCAGGTCTGTTCGTCATGTCAGGTACGAGCACTTCGGAGGCAGTGATGAAGATCAACAAGTGTGTTGCCAAGGTCGGCACGGCTCTGCTCCCCGCGCTGGCCCTCGTCGCCCTCGCGGCGCCCGCCGAGGCGGCGGTTCCCACCACGCGCCCCGCCCCGGCCGGCAATCCGCCGGTGGCCTGCCGGCCGCTGCCGGAGCCGGTGAAGCACGCCGTCGATCACCTCGCGCAGCACCTGCCGCCGGCGATGGCGGCGGCCGTCAAGGCGGGCCCGAAGTGCGTTGTCAACGGTTGGCAGTGACAGGGCCGGTGAGTGACGGGCCGGTGAGAGGCGACACGTCGTACGAAGCGCTGGTGGTGCGTACCGGCAGCGCGGCAGGGGCCGCCGAGACGGCGGTCATCCGGCTGGTGGCCGGACTTCCGCCCGGCTGGACCTGCACCGAGCGGGTCGGGGAGGGGTGGATTCGGATGCGGATCCGGACGGGGGACGGGGCGGGCGGCACGGTGGAGGTCGGTGCGGCCCGCGCCTGGCTGGCGCGGGCGCTGGGGGACAGTGCCCTGGCGGGGTGGGGCGAGAGCTCCGCCCCGGCCCCGGAGGGCCCCTAGGTCCCTGGAATCCCCGGGTCCCTGGAATCCCCGTTCAGATCCAGCCGCGTTCGCGGGCCAGCAGGGCGGCGTGGGCGCGGCAGGTGGCGTTCAGGACGCGGAGCAGTTCGGCGATGTGCCGGCGGTAGGTGCGTACGGAAACGCCGAGGTTCCTGGCCCCCGTCTCGTCCTTGCCGACGCGGCACATCTGCTCCAGCACCTGCTGTTCGAGAGGGGAGAGCAAGTGCGGTGTGACGGCGTCGGGTTCGCTGTCCAGGGGGAGTTCGACGGCGTCGGACCAGATCTTCTCGAAGAGGGCCAGCGCGTTGGAGACCAGACCGGCCTGCTGGGTGACCAGTGCGCCGCGCGAGGTGTCCGCCGGGTCCACCGGGACCAGTGCGGTCTGGCGGTCGTACACCAGTATTCGCTCGGAGAGAGTGTCCGCGACCCTGATCTCGGCGCCCTGCTCGGCGAGTTCGCGCAGGTACGCGGCGGTCGGCGGGTGGGTCAGCGACTCCTTGAGGATGACGCTGCGGATCCGGACGCCGCGGATCAGGCAGCGGGTGTCCAGCGGGCGGGAGTGCTCGATGTTCTCCGGGGTGAGTGCGGCGTACGGCTCCACCGAGAGGATCTCCTCCCGGGCGAAGAAGGCCAGGTCGTCGATGCGGGTGCGGATCTGGGAGAGGACCTCCATCCGCTCCACGCTCTGCGGCGGCCGGGACCTGGCGTCCTGCTCCGCGCGGAGCTCGGCGACCAGCGCACGGGTCCGGGTGACCAGCTGCAACTGCTCGTGCAGGTCGCGCAGTCGCAGATGGGTGAGCCGCTCGACCGCCTCCTCGGGGTCGGCGGCGGAGACGGTGCCGGTGGCCTCCGTGCGGCGCAGCAGGCCGAGTTCGGCCAGCCGGCCGCAGGCCTCGCGCACCGTGTCGAGGGGTACGTGCAACAGGAGATGGACGTCGTCGCAGAGCGTGTGCGGATTGCGCAGGAAGTGCCGGTAGAGCTGCTCTTCCGTCGCGTTGAGTCCGAGTGCGAAAAGACTGGCGCCGTTCACGGTTGCCCCCCATGGACCGTTCGGTCGAACTGAAGGGAAACAGTAATGCACGTGTAAAGCGGGGGTCGGTGAGAGGGAACGCATCGGTGAGAGTGAACGCATCGGAATGGAACAGAAACCGTCGTTGGGGGAGACTGCTTTGAGGACTGTGACCGACAGACACGCGTTGGATTTCTCCACTCTTACGGGCCGGGAGGTGGAGGTGCTCCTGCTGCTGGCTTCGGGGGAGCAGAACCGCTGGCTCGCCCGTCGTCTCGGGATCGCGGAGCGCACCGTTCGTGCGCACACCTCCAGCATCGTCAGGAAGCTGGAACTGAAGTCGCGATTCGAGGCGGCGATCGTCTCCCATCTCTACACGGACGACATCAAGTGCCAGACGCAGATGGGTAGTTCGGCCGCTTGAGTCGTTGAGTGCATGAAGAGGTCCCCACCGGTTCGTACCGGTGGGGACCTCTTCGTACGTACGTGGCCCCGGTGGGGCCCTACGGGAGTGCTGAGGTGACGGCGTCGACCAGCATCATCCACATCGGCTGTCCGCCGGTGCCGAAGGCGGAGGCGAGCGCGTAGCCCACCGAGGCGTCGGCGGGGCGTACTTCGGCGTCCTCCTGCCACTCCGCGATGACCGTCTCGTCGCCGTCGGAGGAGAAGTCGCCGAGGTGGGTGCCGTCGCGGGTCAGCCTGCTGCTCGGTACGGAGTCGGGCTCCAGCCGGTAGTGGGCCCCGTCGTACTCCACGTCGATCCGGTAGGTCTGCCTGCGCAGCTTGCCCTTGGCGGGGGTGACCTTGGCCTCGGCGCCGTCGATCCACAGGGTCAGGGCGGCCGGGTCGCGGGTGCCGATGGCGATGAGCGGGTCGGTCTCGGATTCGGGGTCGCGTTCCAGGACGACGGCCGGGATCTGCTCGCCCTCCACGGTCAGCCGGTCCTGGCCGTCCAGTCGTACGGCGATCTCACCGAAGAGGGTGTCCACGGTGGGGCCGGGCGGGGTGCGGGGCTCTTCGTCGCCCTCGGGGCCGGCTGCGGGGGCGTCGGCCTCGTGGTCTGCGCGGGGCTTGGCGGTGTCGTTCATGGTGCGGTCCTTCGGCGTGGTCGGAAGGTTCAGTATCGACGGTCAACGCGGATCATGCGGTGGCCAGTTGGGTCGCGGCCAGCTCGCGGTAGAGGTCGTTGCGCTCCAGGAGTTCCTGGTGACGGCCGTGGTCGCGCACCTGGCCGCCTGCGAAGAGGATCAGCTGGTCGGCGCCCGCCACGGTGGACAGCCGGTGTGCGATCAGCAGTACGGTGCAGCTCTCCGCGGCCTGTTCGACGGTACGGCGCAGAGCGACCTCGCTGAGTCCGTCGAGGTGCGCGGTGACCTCGTCGAGCAGCAGCACCTGCGGCTTGCGGAGCAACGCCCTTGCAATGGCGAGGCGTTGGCGTTCGCCGCCGGACAGGGCCAGGCCGCGTGAGCCGACCTCGGTGTCCAGCCCGTCGGCCAGACCCGTGACGAAGTCGTCGAGGAGGGTCTTGCGCAGCACCTCGCCGATCTCCTCGTCGGTGGCGTCCGGGGCCGAGTAGAGGAGGTTCTCCCGCAGGGTGCCCGCGAGCATCGGGGAGTCCTGCTCGACATAGGCGATACGCCGGCGAAGGTCGGCCCTGGTGAGGGTGTGGATGTCCGTGGAGTCGAGGTGGATGGTGCCGGCGTCGGGCTCGTAGAAGCGCTGGAGCAGCGAGAACACGGTGGTCTTGCCGGCGCCGGACGAGCCGACGATGGCGGTGATCTTGCCCGCTTCGGCGGTGAAGCTCGTTCCCGTGAGGGTGGGCGTACGGCCCTGGTAGGCGAACTCCAGGTCCTTCACGGTGATCCGCGGCGGCGGTCCCGCGGGGAGCGCGGCCGGTACGACGTCGACATCGTCCTCGGTCTCCATGTGCCGCACCTCCTCGATGCGGGTGAGGGCGCCGAGTCCCTGCTGGAGGGCGGTGGTGCCGCCGACCAGGGACAGTACGGGCCCGCCGAGGTTGAACAGGTAGAGCAGGAATCCGATCAGGGCCGCCAGGTCGAGGGCGCCGGTGGCCACCAGCGCACCGCCGAAGCCGATCACCGCCAGGAACGACGCCTGGACGATCAGTCCGGACAGCACGGCGATCATCGCCTGGTAGCGGGAGCCCAACAGGCCGGTGCGGTACGCCCGTTCGGCGGCGGCGGTGGCCCGCGCGGTCTCCTTGGCCTCGCCGCCGTTGGCCTTGACGGTGCGGGCGGCGCCCAGCGAGCGGTCCAGGGAGGCGCCGATGTCGCCGACGGACTCCTGCGCCTGGGTGGTGACCCGGCGGATCCGCGGCATGATCACGCCCATCGCGACGCCGACGACCAGCAGCACGGCCGAGGTGATGCCGAGCAGCGGCAGGCTGACGATGCCCATCAGCACGATCGTGGCGAGGAGATGGATCGAGCCGTCGACGAGCTGGATGAGGCCGCCGGTCGCGGCGTGCTGCACCAGGGTGCTGTCCGAGGTGACCCGGGTGGTGAGCCCGCCCGGTTCGGTGCGGTCCAGCTCGGCGGTGCGCAGCCGGATCAGACGGGCTATCAGGCCCTTCCGTACGTGCAGCACCACACGCTCGGCGGTGCGCTCGCTCAGCCAGGACTGGCCCCACATCAGACCGATGGACAGGACGAGCAGACCGACCAGCAGCGTGATCTCCTCCGCCAGGCTGCTGTCGGTCATCAGCTTGGTGAGAACGGACTGAATGACCAGGGGCTGGGCGAGGCCGGCGGCGCTGCCCAACAGGGTCAGCAGGAGCACCACCGAAAGGATGCCGCGGTGCGGTCGCGCGTACGAGAGCAGCGCGCGCAGCGCGGGCCGCTCGGCCGGGGGCTGTTCTGCGTCAGATGTGTTCACACCCGCATTTCTAGTGCGCCGCGCGCGGGCGCGAAATTGGCACTTGCGGCAATGGGGGCGCGTGTGGGGGAGCGGGCCGGATTTCCGGAACCTGCAATTCCGGAAGCCAGATTTCCGGAACGGGTAATTCCGGATGTCGGATTTCCGGAACTTGTAATTCCGGAAGGTGCATTGCCGGAAGGTGCATTGCCGGAAGGTGCAATGCCGTAAGTGCCAATGGTGCGGCTGTCGGCGGCCGGGCCACTATTCACTCGTTCCCAGCGAACGCCGGCCGCAATCGGCGGAACCGGAAGAGATTCGCCGGGGACATTCACCTAAGGAACACATCGTGCAGAAGCTCAACGAGCAGGACCTGTTCGACGGTTACACCGCTTACACCTCGGCCGAGGAGCTGGGCCTGTCGCACGGCCAGGAGGCCGGTCCCGCGTTCTCCCCGACCATCCCGTGGGCGATCCGCGCCACGATCATCACCGCGCGTTCCTCGCAGCAGTGCGCCGCCGCTCTGGGCTCGCTCGCGGCGAAGACCGTCGAGAAGAAGTGCTGATCAGCGCCTCTCGCAGTCCCCTCCGTAGTCCCCTCCGCAGTACCCCTGCACACAAGAAGAGAGAACACCTCATGCAGAAGCTCAACGAGCAGGACCTGTTCGACGGTTACACCGCCTACACCTCGGCCGAGGAGCTGGGCCTGTCGCACGGCCAGGAGGCCGGTCCCGCGTTCTCCCCGACCATCCCGTGGGCGATCCGCGCCACGATCATCACCGCGCGTTCCTCGCAGCAGTGCGCCGCCGCTCTGGGCTCGCTCGCCGCGAAGACCGTCGAGAAGAAGTGCTGATCAAGCCGTGAGCCTCGGGGCCGGCCGACGACACGGCGCCATGCCGTCGGCCGGCCCCGGCGGGCCGGTACCGCACCGCCCCGCCCCACGCGTTCACCGTCCCCTGCCCCGTTCGTTTCTGAGGAGGCGTCATGGACGTTCCCGATGCCGGATTCCGGCGTGTTCTCGTCGTGGGAACGGGGGCGCTCGGAGTGGCATTCCTGCCGTTCTGGATCAATTGGCTGAAGAATTCCCTTCCGCGTACGGAAGTCCGGGTCGCGCTGACCCGTTCCGCCGAGCGGTTCGTCTCCGCGGAGGCCCTGGCCGTACTGTCCGGCCGCGAGGTCTTCGTCGACGACTGGGACCGGCAGCCGTCCGTCACCGCGTCCGGCGTCAGCGTGCCGCACGTCGAACTCGCCGACTGGCCCGATCTCGTACTGGTCCATCCGGCCACCCTGAACTTCGTCAGCCGGTACGCGCTCGGCCTGGCTGACACCCCGCTGACCCTTGCCCTCCAGTCGACTTCCGCACTGGTCGGCGTCGCTCCTTCGCTGCCTCCCCGCGCGCACAAGTCCCGTGTGGTACATGGCCACTTGGAGGTGCTGCGCGCGCGGCCCGGGGTCGTGGTGGCCCCGACCATCGAGGCGGTCAGCGCGAGTACCGGCGAGCTGGAGGACGGCGGGTCGGCCCCGCTGTACGAGCTGTACGACCTGTGCGCCGCCCGCCACGGGGCACCGCGAGGGGAAGCCGCGCGCGAGGAAACCGTGCGAGAGGAGGTGCCCTCATGACGGCCGCGTTGTCCGCGGACCGGGGCACGCTCGCGGAGCTCCAGGAGCTCCAGGAGTTCGAAGAACTTGAAGGGCTCGAAGGGCTCGAAGAGGTGGTGGAGCACCGTACGGGCCTCCAGGCCACCCGTGTGCTGCACGCCCCCGACGGGCGGGGCTTCTACTGGTGGCAGCGGCCCGGCACCGGCCGCACGGGACCACTCACCGCACCCGCCGCGCACCTGGTGCCGCACCTCGGCCCGGAGACGGGCGCGGCCCTGCTGGTCACGCCCCGACGGGTCGGCGATGGCTTGGTGCACCGTACGGACGGCTCGGCCTCCGTCGCCGCCTGGCTGCGTGACTTCCGGCCGCAGGCACGTCAGTTGGCGGGCCATTCGCTCGTCTCGGCGGCTCGCGCGCTGCGTGAGCTGCACCGGGTGCCGGTGCCCGAGGGGGCAGGGTTCGGCGCTCCGCCCGGCATCGTCCGGCTGCGCGCCTGGGTGGCCGGACAGAGCGAGTCGAGGAGCCGGGCGCTCTCCTCGTGGGGCGCCGCCCGGACGGACCGGCTGCTCGACTGGGCCGCCGACCTGACGGTGCCTTCCGGCTCGGACGGCTCGGACGGTCCGGACGGCTCGGACGGCTCGGACGGCTCGGACGGCTCGGACGGCTCGGACGGCTCGGACGGCTCGGACGGCTCGGACGGCTCGGACGGCTCCCACGGATCCGGTGGCGCTGCCGCCCGCGCCGGATTCTCCCTCCTGCACGGCTGGGCCTCCGTCGGCGCCCTGATACCGCCCCTGAGCCGGGGCCGGGTGGCGCTGCTGACCGGGGAGGACCTGGCCGTCGGGCGCCCGGAGCTCGACCTCGGGTGGCTGCTGGGCGACCTCGCCGAGCTGACCTGGGCGGCGCCCCCGTACGACTGCACGGAACTGCTGGGGGTGGTGCCGGCCGCGTACGGCCCCGGACTCGACCCGGTGCGGCTGGGGAGGGCCGCCGTCCTGCGGATCGTCACGCACATGCAGGACTTCGCCACCTTCCAGGGGTGGCACGACGAACTGCTCGACTACATCGCCTTCACGGCCGAGTTGATCGACGAGGAGGGCCGCCGGGCGGTCAGCCCGTTGGCTCAGGGAGTGTCATGACCACCATTGTTTCCGCCCCAGCCGTATCTGACCCAGCCGTATCCGCCCCAGTCACACCCACCCCAGTCCCGTCCGTCCCGCCGGCCGGTGCCAAGCCCGCGCTGGTGCGCTACCGGCCGTCCGGGCTGGACTCCAGGCCCGAGGTGAACGCGCTCCTCGAAGGTCTCGGTCTCGGCCCGCTCGCCCCCGAAGGGCTCACGGGTTTCGGCGGCCGCAACGACAACTGGGCCGGTACGACGACCAGCGGCGCCCGCGTCTTCGTGAAGACCGTCGCCCGCGGCACGGACGGCAGCAGCCCCGAACTGGACCGCACCCTCGCCTTCGAGAAGCTCGTCGAGCAGCTGCCCGCCGGTTCCCCGCTCCGCTTCCCCGAGCACCTGGGCAGCGACCGGCCGACCGCCGTCAGCGCGTACCGGCTGCTGCCCGGCGCCCGTTCCGGCGCCGAGGTGGCCCTGGACGGTGACTTCGACGTGGAGCTGTGCCGGCAGGCCGGGCAGGCCGTCGCCACCCTGCACGCGCTGGTCCCCGACGACGTCGAACTCGACGACGGTGATGCTCCGCTGCCGCCGCTCTCCTGGCTGGAGGCGTTCCCCTGGAGCGACCTCCAGGACCGCAGCATGGCGCAGATCGCCGCCTGGAAGCTCGTCCAGGACGACGCCGAGGCGGTCGCCGCACTGCGGGCGCTGCGCGGCCGCGAGCAGGCGGCGCCGCGCACTCCGGCCCACTGCGACCTGCGGTTCGACCAGTTCATCCTGCACGAGGGCGTCCTTTATCTGTGCGACTGGGAGGAGTTCCGGCTCGCCGACCCGGCCCGCGACGTCGGCGCCTTCGTCGGCGAGTGGCTCTTCCAGGCCACGTACTCCGTCTTCGCCCCGACCGGCGACAAGGACGCCCCCGCGCCCGGCTTCGACCTCGGACACGAGGAGATCGTCGCGCGCGGCGCCGACGGACTGCGCCGCCACCTGCCGAGGATCGCCGCCTTCTGGCAGGGGTACACACAGTTGCGCACCCCCGACCCGGAGCTCGCGGCGCGTGCCGTCGGCTTCGCGGGCTGGCACCTGTACGACCGGCTGATCGCCACCGCGCAGGCGCACGCCACCCTCAGCCCGGTCGCCCGCGCCGCGGCCGGGATCGGCAGGACCCTGCTGCTCAATCCCGCGGGCGCCGTCTCCATGCTCCGCCTCGACACCCCTACCGGGAGCCCCCGATGACCCTCACCACGGGTGGGACCGCCACCGTGCCGCTGCTCGCCCCGCGCCTGTCCGCCGCCCTGGACCGGGTCTCGGTCCACCCCGACGGCACCCGGGCCACCGTCGGCGGGCGCGAGCTGACCGCCGAGAGCGCCCGCGACCTGCGCGGTCGCCTCACCAACGCGCTGTACGAGGAGTTCCACGCCGGGAACGGCGCGCAGCGCCACGAGGCGGCCGACACCGCTCCCCGGCGCGAGCTGCGCGATCCCGTACTGGAGGCCAGGCTCGCCGCGGGCGTCCCGCATGCCAGGACCCCCTTCCGGGCCCGGCTGATCGAGGTGCTCTCCCGGCCGGACGGCGACCAGCTCGTCGTACGACTGCCGGACATCACCACCAGGATCCCCGCCGACCGGCTGCTCACCGAGGGGGAGGTGCACCCCGGAGACCTGGTGGAGGTGTCGCTGGAATCGGCCAGGCCCGCCTTGTCGCCCGGCTTCTTCTACGTGATGGGCTCGCGGGCGCTGCCCGCCGGGCAAGGACCGGTGCGCAGGATCTTCCTCCACGCCACGGACACCGACCACGCGGTGGCGCTCTGGGCGGCGGCGCTCGACGCACTGGAGCGGGCGGAGGCGCTGTACCACGCCAAGGCGCTGTCCGACCCGGACGACTTCCCGCGCAGGGACGGCCTGGTGGTCTATCTGCACGGCGACCACGAATCGGCCGAGCGGGCGGTGGTCGATGCGATACGGGGCCTGCCGGGGGCCGTCGGGGCGGGCGCCGCGGGCGCGGACACCTCGCTCTTCACCGAGCGGCTCGCGCCGGGAGTCGCGGCGGCGTGGGACCCGCAGGACCCGCGCCCCGGCCAGAGCTCGATGAGCTTCGGCCAGCACCGCAGCTTCGCCCTGGCCACGGCACTGGTCGACCACGCGCTGTCGGGCGAGAGCGGCTCCGCTGCGCTGGAGGCCCGTGTCGTACGGGAGTTCAGGGCGGCGGGCATCGACCCGCTGCACCCCGAGAACAACATCCCCGCACCTGAATCCGCACCCGCAGCGGCACCCGAATCTGCATCCGCACCCGCTTTCGCCACGGAGGGCAACTGACATGACCGAGACCCTGCTGGAAACGCCGCCCGCCGACGTAACCGGGGCCGAGGTGACCGAGACCGAAGCGGCCGAAGCAGCCGAATCGGCCGAAGCCGCCGAAGCGTTCGCGGGCGGTTTCGGGGCCGCCATCACCGAGGCCTACAGCGACGCCCTCGCCGAGGTCTACGACGACATCTACCCCAGCACCCCCGACCTGGAGGACATCGGCACGTACCTCCTGACCCTCACCGACCCCGGCGCCAGCGTCCTCGAACTCGGCGTGGGCACCGGCCGGGTGGCGATCCCGCTCGCCGACCAGGGCTTCGACGTGCACGGCGTCGAGACCTCCGAGCGGATGCTCGCCCGCCTCGCCGAGAAGGACCCGCAGGGCCGCGTCACCCCGGTCCACGGCAACCTCACCACCCTCGACCTGGGCCGCACCTTCGACGTCGTCCTCGCCCCGTTCAACGTGCTGTGCTGCGCGACGACGATCGACGAGCAGATCGCGATGATGCACGCGGTGGCCCGGAACGTGGCGGCCGACGGTCATGTGGTCGTCGAGACGTTCGACCCCAGCGACTACCACGTGCAGAAGCGCAACGAGATGACCACCTACCCGCTCGGCGACCGCGGCACCATGATCGAGTCGGTGGGGGTGCTGCCCGCCTCGCAGAACATGATGCTGCAGAACACCCTCTTCCTCGACGGCGGCGTCCCGCAGTCCGCGACCACCGTGATGCGCTACCTGTGGCCGAGCGAGCTGGACCTGCTCGGCGCCATCGCCCGGCTGGAGCTGGTCGGCCGGTACTCGGGCTGGCGCGAGCAGCCCTTCGACGGTGGCGACAGCCGCAAGATGTGCGTCTCCGTCTTCCGGCCGCTGGCATGACCCCGAGCCTCCCGGCCCGCCAACTCACCAACGGGCTACGGTTGTTGACCGAGCCCCTGCACGACAGGGGCCGGGGGCTCGTCTCGGTCGCCCTGACCGTCGCGGCGGGCAGCGACGACGATCCGGCGGGCCTGCACGGCATGGCTCACCTGGTCGAGCACCTGATGTTCCCGCGCGCGGAGGAGACGCGCGCGCGGGAGACGGCGGCGCAGGAGGGCGTACATCCGGACAGCCACGCCGCCCGGATCGCCGGCGCGGGCGGCGTCTGCAACGCGGAGACCCACCGCGACCACACCGTCTTCCACACCACCGCCCCCGCCGAGATGCTCCCCGAGGTCCTGGAGTGGGAGGCCCGGCGGCTGCTCACCTTCGACCCGCCGCCCCCGGTCCTCCGTACCGAGACGGCAGTGATCGCCGAGGAGATCCGGGGCGCGTCCGCCACCGGCCGCCTCTGGGACACTGCCCTCGCGGCCCTGCACCCCGGCAGCAGGGACAGCTACGGCACCCCGGCGGAGCTGGCCGGGGCGACGGCCGCCGAGGCGCGCGACTTCTTCCGCCGCCACTACCGGGCGGACGCGATGGCGCTCTCGGTGGTCGGCGACGTGGACCCGGCCGAGGTGTCGTCCCTGGTGGGCTCGCTCTTCGCGGATCTCCCGGCCTCCGCACCCCCACCCGTGTCCGGCCCCGTGCGACCGTCCAGCGATCACGCCGTACGTACGGACAACGCTCACGTCGTACGTACGGAACCGGTGCCGGCCACCGTCGAAGCCGTCGCCGTCGGGCACCTGCTCCCCGACCCGCGCGCCGACCGCCCCGGCTATCTGGCGCAGGTCCTCCTCGCCGAGGTACTCGGCCGGGGCCGGGCCACGCGGGCGCTGCGCGAGGACGCCCGCCTCAGGGCCGCCAAGGTCACCTGCGGTCTGTACGGGCAGTGGCTCGGCTCCGCCGCCCCCGACCTGACGCTGGTGCTGCTCGGCCGGGCCCCCGGAGCGTCCGCCGACGACGCGGTCGGGGCCTGGCTGGACGCGCTGGCCTGCGCCGCCGACGGCGGCGTGCCGCAGGAGGAGCACCGCAGGGCGCTCAACGCGCTGCTCGTGGCCTGCCACCGCAGCGCCGACTCGCTCACCGCCCGCGCCGTCGGCCACGCCCGTACCGCACTGCTCTTCCCCGGCTCCGACGGTATCGAAGCCCTCCCGGGCGAGCTGCGCGCCCTCACCCCGGACGACCTCGCGCGGGCCGCCCGCGCCCTGCTGTCAGGACCCCGTTCGCTGACCGAACTCGGAGGAAAGCCCCGGTGACCAGGGTGACCAGGAAGACCGCCGACACCGTGCTCGGCAACGGCCTGCGGGTCGTGGCCGTACGGACGCCCGGCGCGCCCCTCGCCGAGCTGCGTCTCGTCCTGCCGTACGCGCGCATCGACCCTCGGGGCGCCGCCGTCCAGCAACTCCTCGCCGACTGCCTGACTGCCGCCGTCGGCGACCGGGCCAGGCAGGACGTCGCCGACCTGGCCGCCGACCTGGGCGCGGAGCTGAACACCGTCGTCACCGCCGAGTCCCTGATCGTGGCGACGGGCGTACTCGCCGAAGGGCTGCCCGGCGCGCTCGCGCTCCTCGCCGACCTGGTGCTGCGCCCGGTCTACCCGGAGCCCGAACTCGCCGCAGCAGCAAGGAGATTGGCGGCTGTACGGGAGACGGGCGGTGACCGGCAGCGGCTGCGCCAGGCCTTCCTGGAACACGCCTTCGGCGCCGGCCACCCCCACCACACCCCGGCCGCCGCCGCCTTTGAACGCGCGGAACCGGTGCGCACCGAGGAGCTGTACGCGCTGCACGCGAGGGCGGTCGTCCCGGACGGTGCCGTGCTGCTGGTCATGTCGGCGGAGGAACCTGACCGGGTGACCGCGCTCGTGGACGAGCTGCTTGGCGGGTGGACCGGCGGTCCTTCGGGGCTGGTGCTGCCGCCGTTCGCCCGCAGTACGCCGCGCCCCGGCAGGCTCGCGCTCGCGCCCGCGGAAGGCACTGCGAGGCAGGCGCTCGTACTCGCGGCGGGGCCCGCAGTTCCGGCAGCCGACCCGGGCCACGCCCCGTTGCACCTGGCCGAGTTGATGCTCGGCGGGTACGCGTCCGCGCTGCTGGCCCGCCGGGTGCGGGACCGGCACGGGCTCGCGTACGCGGTGTCCGCGTCCGTACGGGAGAACCGGGCGGGCAGCTGGCTGGAGATCGAGTCCGCCGGGGCGCCGGGCACGGCGGAGCGGACGGTGGAGGAGGTCGTCGGCTGTCTGCGGGAGCTGGCCGGGAACGGGCCCGACCCGAGGGAGGTCGAGCGGGCACGGGCGTACGCCTGCGGGTTCACCCGGTTCGCACTGGCCACCCGCAGCGAGGAGGCGAGCGCGCTCGCGGGCTTCGTGGCGGCGGGGCTCCCGCTCGACTGGCTCGACGGCTACCGGGACACGCTCCGGGGAGTGACGGCGGATCAAGTCGCGGACGCGGCACGGCAGTTCCTCGCCCCGGACGCCTTCCTGATCGCCACCCTCGACAACGCCGCCACCGTTGACAACGTCGCCGCCCGGGACGGCGCCGCCACTCTTGATAGCGCAGCCACCCTGGACAGCGCCGACAGCGCCGACAGCGCCGTCACCCGGGACAGCGCCTCCACCCTCGCCAGCGCGGCCGCCGCCCCCGGCGCCGCCACCCTCGACACCCATCAGCCGGAGCGCCCCCGATGAGCCCCGACCCCTTCCCCGTCGTCCCCGACCCCAGCCCCTTCCCCTTCCCCACCACCCCCGCACCGCACGCCGAGGACGGCCCCGCCGTCCTCTACCCCCTCCAGCCCGACCACCCCGAACTCGTCGCGCCCTTCGCCGCGTTGGTGCAGCGCACCCGTGCGCGCAGGCTCTGGCTGTGCCAGTCCTTCAAGGCGGAGACCCACCAGGTCGCCGCCCACCTCGCGGGCATGGGGCACACCGTCCCCGTCGGCACCAGCGTGACGCTGCTGCCGCTGCGTCACCCGTACGAGGCGGCCGTGCAGGCCAGGTCGCTCGCCCTGCTCACGGACCGGCCGGTCGTCGCCGGGTTCGGCATCGGCAACCCGGACTTCGTGGCCGGGCTCACCGGCGGCCCGTACGAGAGCCCGCGCACCGCAGTCCGCGACTACCTCCGCTCCGTACGCGCCCTGCTCGACGGGGAACGGGTCGAGCAGGGCGGCCCGTACCACCAACTGCACGGTTCCCTCATGCCGTTGGACCACCCCCGGGTCGAGCTGGGGGCCGGGGTGCTGCGGCCCGGCATGGCGCGCACGGCGGGCGAGACGGCCGACGTGGCGATCACCTGGATGACTCCGCCTACGTACGTCGCAGGGGTGCTGCGGCCCGCCCTGGAGGAGGGTGCGCGGCTGCGCCCCCTGCCGCTGAGGCCGCCGAGGATCGCGACGGCCGTGCACGTCGCGGTGGTGCGCCCCGGCCGGGATCCGCGGCGGCTCGCGATCGCCGCGGCCCAGGAGCACCTGAGGGCGCCGCACTACCTGGACATGCTGCGCAGGGCCGGTGTCCGCATCGACCCGCACGACCCGGCAGGCACCGCCGACGCGCTGCTGGACTCGGGCGTCGTCGTCGCCGGGAGTCCGGACGAGATCGCCCAGCGGCTGGGGGAGTACTCCCGGGCGGGGGTCGACGAGGTCATGCTCAACCCGTCGGGCGTACTGCTCACCGAGGGGGTGCACGCGGCCGTCGCCGACCTGGAGGAGATCCTCGCGGCCTGCCGCGCGGAAGCGGATCGGGGCGCACAGGACGCCCAGGCGTCACAGGATCCTGCCAGGTCAGGGCAGGAACCTGCCGCCCGAGCGTCTTCAGGGGCGGCAGTGCGACTGCTTGGCTGAGAAGCACCGGCGGGGGCGAACGGAACCCCGGCGGGCGGCGACCAGACAGGGAGAGGACCCTTGAGCGGCAGTACGGCACAGCCACCCGGAGCGGTGGGTTCCGGGGGCACCACCGACACGGTGGCATTCGACACGGTGGCATTCGCGGGCATCAGCAAGAAGTTCGGCAGCCACCAGGCGCTGCACGACGTCGGCTTCACCCTGCGGCCCGGCCGGGTGACCGGGCTCCTCGGCCCCAACGGGGCGGGCAAGAGCACCCTGCTGCGCATTCTGCTCGGGCTGGCCAGGCCCGACGAGGGCACCGTCCGCGTGCTGGGCGCCGTACCTGGCGCGGGCCCCGAGCACGCCCGCCGGATCGGAGTCGTCATGGACGCGATCGGGTTCCCGCCGGGCATGAGGGTGCGCCGGCAGCTGGAGATCTCGGCCCGCTCGCTGGGCCTGCCCGATTCCCGTATCGACGAGGTGCTGTCCCAGGTGGGTCTGGAGGGTGCCGGACGCAAGCGGGTGAAGGACTGCTCCACCGGCATGCGCCAGCGCCTCGCGCTCGCCGTCGCCCTCCTCCCCGACCCCGAACTCCTCGTACTGGACGAGCCGTTGAACGGTCTCGACCCCGACGGCATCCGCTGGATGCGCCGCCTGGTGGAACAGTCCGCGGCCCGCGGCGTCACCGTCCTCATCGCCAGCCACATGCTCTCGGAGGTCGAGCAGAGCGTGGACGACGTCGTGGTGCTGCGCCGCTCGGTCCTGTTCACCGGACCGCTCCAGGAACTGGTCCGCAGGGGCGGCGGCAGCCTGGAGGACGCGTACTTCGGCCTGGTCGAGGACGCACCCCTCGCTCCCCGCAAGGAGGTCGTCAGCCATGCGTAACCAGATCCGCGCCGAGATTCTCAAGGCGCGTTCCGGAGCGGCCCTGTCCGTCCTCCTGCTGGTGGCCCTGGCGCTCGGCGCACTGGGGCAGCTCGGAGCGGTCTACGGGGAGACCCAGCTCGACGCGAACGTCGTGGCAACATCGCACCGAGTGATCAAACTCGCCGGTTCGGCGACCCTGTTCGCCACTCTCTTCGGCGCACTCCTGGTGACGTCCGAATTCCGCTCGGGCTCGATCGGCCGCAGCGTGCTGTACGCGCCGGGCCGCGGCGCGGTAGTAGGCGCGAAACTCCTGGTGGCCACCTTCTCCGGACTGCTCTTCGGAGCGGTCGCGGTACTGGGCGCGCTGGGAGTCGGCGCGGCGGCACTCGGCGCCAGGGGCGCGACGCTGGCCCTGGACGGCCAGAGCGCTCGACTGGTCCTCGCAGTCCTCGCGGTGTGCACGCTGGCTGCCCCGCTCGGCGCGGCGATCGGCTTCGTCGTACGCAACCAACTGGCCGCGGTGGTCGGCCTCCTGGTCTGGGGAACGGTCGGCCAGCTGATGGTGCTCGGCCAGCTTCCCCAACTAGGCCGCTACCTCCCGGACGGCGCCCAACTGAGCGTCCTCGGCGACCACCTGACCTTCCCGGACGCGCTGAGCGCCCCGTACGGCCTGCTGCTCCTGATCGGCTGGGGCGCGGCCCTGGCGGTGCTGGCGCAGCGGCTGTTCGTACGCAGAGACATCTGAGGCCGGGACCCGGGCGGTGCCTGGGCGGGACGTCGGAGCGGGAAGTCGTACGGGTACGGCGAGGGGCCGGACGGGCATTGTGTGACGCTGTTGGCGAATTGCTTGATGACCGGATCGGGCCTGGTGACAGCCGAAAAGTAAGTGTTCGGGGACCGCGACGAGAGGGCATGGTTCAGGAGCCGAAGTCATGATCAGGCCGCGGTGGGCGCGGCGACTCCGCGCCGTGGGAAGCGCAAAGGACTCCTGCAGATGGCTACAGGCAAGGTCAAGTCGTTTTGCTCCGAAGAAGGCTTCGGCCACATCACGCAGGACGACGGCGGCCCCGACGCGTTCGTCCACTTCACCGCCATTCAAGGCTCCGTCAAGGAGCTGCACGAAGGCGACATCGTTTCCTACTCGCTGGTCCAGGGCCAGAAGGGCCCACAAGCGGAGGACGTCTTCGTGGAAGAAGCGTAAGCATCGCTGCGCCGAGCCCCCGAGCCCCCGAGCCAATTCGCCAACAGCATCGGCATCATGTCCCCCCGACGTCTTGAGGGCATACGGGAGCCGAGCCACGTTGTATCGAGGTCCCGTGCCTCAGCCCGTCTTGTGGGAGATCGTGATCTCCGCTGAAGTACGCAGCCCGCAGGCGCGGAGGGAGTCGATGAGGACTTCAGCAATCCACGCGGCAGATTCCGGCGACCATTCAGGCGCTGTGCATTCGAGGCTGACACCAGGCCCCACCCCCGCAGCGTGAGGGCCAAGTGAGTCCATGGGGCTGAGCGCGGGCTCGACATCGGGGGCCTGTTTCATGCGAAGGCGTCCGTATCCACGTTGGACGGCCAACTCGCACAACCGCGCCGCGTCCAGGTCTGGTTCCGCCGCGATCGCTGCGGTCATGCACACGGGAGAGTCCAGCCTGGCCAGGGAGAACCAGTCTGCGGCTGTCCTGAGATCGAATCCGATATCGGGGGCCAGGCGCAGAGGTGCCTGGATGCGCAGACCTGTGAACTCCAGTCGTCCCACGCGGTGAAGAGCCTCGACGAGAATGCGTGTCATGGGCAGAACCGGCAGATGCTGTGAAGGGAGGTCGACGGCTGGGTAGCCCGTCAGCCAGGCGAGCCGACGTACTCGCCCGTCCTGTGCCCAGTCGCCTCCGGCGTCGGCGTGCTCCCAACGCTGCCCCCCCAACTCCCGGCCTGCCTGCAGGAGGGTGGAACTCCATCCGTAGGCCGCAGCGCGTTTCACCACCAGGCTGAAGAGGTCTTCGTCGAGGTCGAAGCGCACATTGGCTTCACCGATCCACTCGTGCAGCTGCATCACGCCGTATACCTCGGCGGTCATGGTGGGGCTCTCCTCGTCTTCCACCGCGATTTCGTCCATGACCGCCTTCCCGTCCGTTCCTGTCAGCTCTGTTGTCTTTCAGCCGACGCCGCAGTTGAACGTCTTGGCGGGAGTGATCAGCTTGTCCGGAGAATCGAAGGAGCCGATGATGTCAACGTCGACCCTGCTGCGCCATTTGGTCTTCTTTGCGCCGACGCAGGTCTTGCGCGCATTGGCGCGACGGGCGCTGCCGCCCCCCTGCTTGATGTTCTTGGAGCCCGTGGCCACCGTACGCCAGCCCCCGTCGCTCTTTTGGATCTGCAGTTCTACGGTGACCTTGGCTTTGGCGCCCCCGCTGTTCTTGTCGATCCACCAGCCGTGGGCGGAAATGGTCGCCGGCGGAGTGCTGGAGTAGTGCACTGCATCGCCGCCAGTGAAGAAGACGTCAGGGGCCTGCTGGGATGCGGCAGGCGTCGGCTGGTCGGCCCAGGCCGGGGAGGAGAGGGGGATGCCGGTTGCGAGGACAGCGACGAGGGTTGTCAGGGCCAGAGACTTCGTGCGCATGGAGACACTCCACGGGACGGAGAGGAGATACGTGGCGTAGATCGTTTCCCTGAAGGTCACGTCTGTTACCTGCACCTGGATTGCGATATTTGTTCGCAGGGTGGTGGAGCGTGTCTCGGGAGAGCCGCGGAAATGCAGATGGCGCCTCCCGGGTCAGGGGGGTGCCCCTATCTGTTCCGTCAACCCTGACGAGGGTTGTTCATAGGGGTTTGGCCTGGTTTTTGGGAACGCCCCGCGAAGCGGATGTTCCTGGTTTACGACCCGGTGATCATCAGCGGCCGCAAGGCCACCCGTAACCACCAGCTGACCGCTGCCGAGAAGGAGACGAACCGCCTGGTCAGCCGCGAACGCGCCGCCAACGAACACGGCTTCGCGAACCTCAAGTCCTGGCGGATTCTGACCAAGCTCCGCACCGACACCCGGCAGGCCACCACACTCCTGCGAGCACTGCTCGTCCTGGCGAACAGCGAAGTACAGCGGTGACGAGACGGGCGGACGACCTCGCCCCGACGATCACGCCGCCTACCAGCACGAGGACCTCACCGATGGATCACACCAGCCCCGCTGAACTGCGGAAACGAGCATGGCGCAGCTTCAATGGGGCCTGCCCATGCAAGGGAATTGCTCAGGGCGTACGTGTCCCTTCGTCGCGAGTGAGACACCGAGGGCCGACGAGCTACCCCTGGGCCTCTTTGGTGAGGTGGCCGATCAGGGCGGCCAGTTGACCCGTGGTCGCGGTGAGCACGGCCGCGGGGTCGTCGCTCTCCCGGAGGCGGAGGGTGCCGTCGGGGGCGGCGGCCACGTTGACGCAGTTCGCTTGGTCTTCGCTGTAGGTCGACTTCTGCCACTTGAGTGCGTGCACTGTCAGGCCCCCTGAAGGGTGTAGAGAACGTGCTGGATCAGAGTGATCGAATCACGCGTGTCATGGTCTGCGGGAGCCGCTTTTGGGTCCACCAGCGGGAGAGCCGCTCCCGCGAGCCGACTGAACTGTGCTTCGTACCGCTCGGTCGAGACCGTGTCGTGCAGGAACGTCGAGCCGGCCGGGGTCTCAGTCAGGACCGTACGCAGGGTGGAGCGGTGCGACTCGACCACGAGGAACGGCGTGCTGAACGAGGCCAGGCCCTCGGCCGTGAACGGCAGGATCTGGATGGTCACATGGGGACGTTCTGCCAGGCGGATCAGGTGCAATAGCTGTTTGCGCATGGTGGCGGCTCCGCCGAAGCGCACGTGGAGTGCCGCTTCGTGGATGACGGCGTGGATCGACGCGGGTGATTCGCCGGAGAGGATCTTCTGCCGCTCCTCGCGGAACTGTGCAGCCCGCTCCTGCTCCTCCCCAGTGCGATTCTGCTCGCTCGACCGGAAGATCGCACGCGTGTACTCAGCGGTCTGGAGCAGTCCCGGGACAAACAGTGACTCGTACGTACGGAACGCGACGGCGGCGTGCTCCAGTTCAGCGAGGTCCAGGGCCGTCGAGCCGAGAGTGTGCCGGTACGCGTGCCACCAGCCTTTGCCGTCGTCCTCGCTCATCTCGACAAGGACATCCACTATGGGTGCACTGGTGTACCCATAGGCCTGGCACAGCTGGCGCAGCTTGCTGGACGGAATCGCAGTGCGTCCACCTTCGACGTGACTCAGGTGCGCGCGGGCCATGCCGATGTGCGCTCCGGCATCAGCAACGTTGAGCCCGGCCAGCTCGCGCAGCTTGCGCAGTTCTGCGCCAAGTCGCCGCTGCCGCTCGGTGGTGATGCTTCGCAGTGCCAACGTGCGCCCTTCGGTACGGAGTTGATGTCAGTGTGCCGCTCCGGCGGAGCAAGGTCCACGCATCCTAGCGAATAGGTTGCACCAGGTATCCCTGAGCCTCTACCGTGAGTGTTGCGACGGTCACTGTCGGAAGTCGCGCCAACTCCCCGTGCCCATAAGCCGAAAGCGCACCCGGTGCTCGTACTTGCCGGACATTGCCATCGCGGCGGTGCGGAACACTCACTCCGTACGGAGGGACGTCAGGTCATGGATCAGCGCAATCCCGCGCACCGGGAACTCCAACTCATCCACGCCTACAGCCTGTTCCTGGAGGCGGACGTGGTCGCGGCCAGGGTGTGCCGGGACTTCGTACGCGCCGTACTCCTCGCCCTGGGACGTACCGACGCCATCGCGACCGCCGTGCTCTGCACCTCCGAGCTGGTGACCAACGTCCATCTGCACACCAAGGGGGCGACCATGATCCGCATCTACGTGGACCCGCTGCGGCTACGGGTGAGCGTGTACGACGAGGACCCGGCCGTACCGGCACCCCGCGACTAGGCCGGCGAGGTCGACTGCTGGGGACGCGGCCTGGTCCTGGTCGCCGGCACGGCGGACGCGTGGGGGATCACGGCGGACCGGGGCGGACGGTTCGCCAAGGGGGTGTGGTTCGAGCTGGCGGGGTAGTGGGGCGGTGAAGGTCCTGCATGGGGGCCGTAGCTGGTGAAGCAGGACGCGAGTCACGGAGCTACAGCAGCTGTTTCGGCAGCATGGAACCATGAACCCCGCAGACGAGCAGTCACGTACCCCTGCCCGGACCGTGAAGATGGTGGTGTCCCTCACGGGTTTGCAGTGTCACCGCGAGGCCGCCGAGAAGCTCTTCGAAGCACGCCAATGGAAGATCACCAGCCGCCCGCCCGACGATGCTTTCCACCCGGCTCAGGAGGGCAGCGCTCGCTTCACGCTCGAATTTTCCGTAAAGGGGGGTGTGGTACGCCGTTCGGGCCGTGAGGCCGACCAAAAGGTGATCGACCTTGGGGCCGAAGTCGGTTTGGCGCTCGAACCGTTGGAAACGGACCTCCTCTGGAAAGACGCGCGGCAGTCTCCGATCTGGCTCGTGTGTGCCCCTCCATGGCCGCCCTCGGAGGGCGAATCATTGGGAGCCAAGTTCCGGCGGAGGAGCTACAACTGGTCGCGGCGCGCGGGTTTCAAGGACACCGGAGCCGTGCGTCGGCGTCCTTACCCGGAGGCGCGGGCGAGTATCGCTGAAGACCAGTCCCTGAGGCCGCCGTACCCCCTCAGCTACGCCCAGAACAACGAGACGGCGCGGCTGGGGCGGGCTGAGGCCCGGCGCGCCCTCCTGCAAGGTCTCACTGCCGCACTGGTCGCGGGGGCCTGTGGCCCGTGGGCCGCCGTGGCCGGGCCCGTCCTCCCGCTTCCCCTCATGCTGTTCGTAGCTTCGTGGTTCCTCTGCTATCGGCGCTTCACCTTTCTGGAGCCCGCTCGCCGCCGCTACGCGTTCTTCGCGCTCGCGCTCGTTTGTGTGGCTCTCTTCGGTCTGACCTTGGCGGGATCGGTCTTTTTGGGCGCCGGAGAGGTGGCGTGGGGGCTCGGCTTTGTCATTGGCTCACTTGTCGGCGTGCAAGGGATCCGTCTACTGCTCAGTTCCTGGAGCAAAAGACAGTTCGGCCTGGTCGTTGCCATCACCCTGGCTCCGGTTCTGTTTCCGCCGCTCCTCGGGGCCGGTTCGCTCATCCCGGCCTTCTACGGGTTGGACTTCGGCGTTCCGCCGGAAGACATGGACATCACGAGCCCTCAGAAGGCGCTCGTGTTCCTTGAGGCACTCGGTTCCAGTGCGGTCGTTCTTCTCTTCTTCCTCGCTGTCTGGGGGTACTTCAGGCACTATCGCCCGTGGCCCATGGATCGGAAGCTGACTCCGGTCTTCGCCCTGTTCACAGCGTTGGTCGCACTCGCGACCTGGTTGTTCGTGGTGGTTGAGCCGGCTTTTGACGCAGGACAGGCCGCAAGGGCGGAGTTGACCGCTCTCCGTGTCCCGGACGCGTACTCCGGCCTCGCGCCGGAGCCGGTGTGCGTCACTCCCGTCGTGCCCCTCCGTAAGCTGCCCGCCGACGGACAGCTCCTGGACCCGTCGCGGGTGTATGCCTCATTCGGGGCGGTCGACGGAAAGCTGACCCTCTGGGACCTCCGTACGCAGGAGAGCTTCCCGGTCCCGGCGAGCAAGGTGCGGGTCCTGGCCGCCGGGTCGGGCAAGGTGGGTGCCGAATTCCCCCAGACCTGTCCTGAGTCATCGCGCTGACGAACGTGGGTCCCGCTTTGCCCCATCAGAAAGGGCGCGTTCAGTCGGCCTTGGGGCGCCAGCTCGTCGCCAGGGACGCAGCCGCGCGGCCCCCTCCCCACCAGGCGGCAAGGGCGGTCACGAGGGTGCCGAGGGTTACTGCCGTCACCAGAGTGGGCGAGAGGGTAATCCCGTGGGCCGTGTCCAGTGCGGGCAGCGACACCGCCGCATACACCACGATCCCCAGCAGTCCGGCCATGACGAGCGGGACGGCCAGGAACCAGACCGCCGCACGCCGGAAGATCCGCCCGTCCCCGGTCAGGACGGCCAACGGGGCCAGCGTCCGGCCGGTCTCCAGGAACTCGGAGAAGGCCGCCGCGAGGAGCGAGCCGACGAGGACGAGGGTGCCCAGGGCACTGAGAAAGGGAACCCAACGCGACTGGTAGGCAAGGGCGAAGGAGCTGCCGCCGGATTCGGCGAGGGTACGGACGTTGGCCTTGGTGCTGAGGTCCCGGTGGGCGGCCCGCTTCACCGTCGCGATGTCGAGAGACTTGTCCGGCGGGTTGAACACGGTCACCCACAGAGTGCCTTCCGGTTCGAGCTTTGCCAGCGGCCCGGTGCGCACGATCGCGGGAGTGGGGCCGAAGAACTCGAAGTTGAGGCTGCGGAACCTTTTGTCGAGTTCCCCGTACGCCACGTGGGCTTCCTTGCCCGCCGCAGGACAGGGCAGCCCCATGGCCTGTAGGTCCGGGCAGGGGGCCTGAATGACGCGGACGGAACCGTCCTTCATATGTCCGTAGGACACCACGTGCGCGCCGCTGGGCAGGGCACGCAGGAACGGTCCGTCGAGATAGGCCCGGGAGGACGCCTGGACAGCAGCCATGGTCTGGCCGTCCTTGGCATCGAGTTGGTCCAGATTGCCGGAGATGCTGGTCATGGCACTGCCGATGACGCTTGCCTGACCGATGAGTCCGACTCCGATCACCAGCGAGGCGACCAGCCGGATCAGGCCGGCCGGCCGCGCGGCCAGAGTCCGTATCGCAATGAGCCTGGCCGGGTCAGCGCTCTTGCGGGCGGCCCTGGTCAGGGCGGGGACGAGACGCAGGAAGAGCCAGCCAAGGACGCTCGGCAGCAGGACCCACAGGAGGGTGACGGAAGCCAGGTAGAGCAGGGTGCCGCGGCGGCGCTCGCCGAGCAGCGAGTGCGCGGTGAAAACGAGCAGCAGCAGGAAGGGGAAGAGCCCGACGGCCAGCTTGCGCTGGAAGCCGCCGCGGGCCGCCACCGGGCGGGTGGAACGCGAGCGCCTCGCTGCCAACGGCCTCTGCAACGCGATGATCAGGTACATCAGGGGCGCGGTGGCCAGGGACGTACCGAGCAGGACGGGCGCTGCCGCGCGCATGTCCTGGGCGGACAGCAGATAGTCGATCCAGGGAAGTCGTACGTCTCCCACCATCAGGAGGGCCGACAGCGCGGTGCCGGTCAGCGCCCCGATCGCCACGGGTGCGAGGACGCTTCCGGCATCCATCCACAACCGGGCTCCAGCCCCGGCCCCCAGGGTGCGCAGCAGTGCGTCACGGCGGTCGCGGGAGGCTGCGGCAGTACGGGAAGCCAGGAATGCGAAGGCGAGCGCGGGGGCTGCGAGCAGCACGGCGATGAGGGTGTGAATCTGCCAGGCAGCCTGGACGATCTTCAGGTCCCCGCCGCCGGACGGACCTCCGGCCGGGCCGCCGAAGGAGACGAGGGGCGTGAGTGTGGAGGTCTGCGCCATCTTCTCGGTCGGGCGGAGATAGACGAACCGTTCACCCGGGCTCGCGAGCCCTTCCGGCCCGATCACTCCTCCGGGCTCTCCCCACCGGTGGAGGTAGTCCTCCGACTGTGGACCCTCCGCGAGGGCAGGGGAGAGGACCGCGGTACCGGGTCTGGGCCAGGACCGCAGGCCGGGCGGGAGCGGGGCGTCCGGAGTGAGCGGAATGATGACGCTCACGCTGAACTGCCGTCCGCGGTACTGGTCCCAGTACTGGCCGAAGAGCACCTTGCCCTGCTGCCCATCCCCCGCCCGCACCGGTTCGCGGGCCGCTCCTCGGCTCTCCCGCCCGTCGTACGTCGTCCAGGCGCCGGCAAAAGCCGTGGCGGCCAGCGAGAGCGAGAGGGTCGCGAAGAGCAGTGCCAGAAACCGGGTGCGCCCGCCGTGCGAGGCCCTACCGGCGTTGCGTCCGATCCGGAGCATCTGGCCGCGCAGGCCACGGGTACTCACCTCAAGTCTCCCGTCAACTCAGAGGTTGGCGCGACCAGATGGCCATCCTGGAGCTGTAGTACGCGGTCCGCGCGGGCGGCGACCTCGGCGTCGTGGGTGACGAGGAGCATGCCGCAGTTCCTTGCCTGCGGCAGGGCGAACAGGAGGTCGCACACCTGGAGTTTGGTGGCGTGGTCCAGCGCACCTGTCGGCTCGTCCGCGAGAAGCAGGTCGGGCGAGCCGATCAGTGCGCGGGCGATGGCCGTGCGCTGGCGCTCGCCGCCGGAGAGGTCGGCGGTGGAGGTCAAATCACCCGTGGGGACGCCGAGTCCGTCCAGCAGTTCCTGAGCGTTTTGATAGGCGGCCTCGCGCTCTGTCCCGGCGAGCAGCGCGGCGACGGCGACGTTCTCCACGGGGGTCAGTTCGGGCAGGAGCTCGCCGAACTGGAAGATCATGCCGAGGTGCTCCCGCCTGGCCCGGGCCAGCGCTGAACTCCGTAGTCCGGTGAGTTCCCGGCCGGCGACCACGATCTGTCCCGCCCCGGCCGGAACGAGCCCCAGAACCAAGGACAGCAGGGTGCTCTTCCCCGAGCCAGAAGGCCCCATGACCGCGATCGACTGCCCGCGTTCCACCGACAGGTTGAGTCCCTTCATCAGGGTCCGGTCGCCCACCGTATAGGCGAGCTCACGAATTTCCAGGGCCATCTCGACCGCCATCCCGACCTCAATCCCGTCCGCCATTGAGGCAGAGCCTTCTCGTTGTACGTGAGGCCACCGGCGACCTCGACCTGAGGACGCCGGTGGCTGAAATCCGGAACTTGGCAAGCCCGGGGGTTACCTCAGTGGTCGTCGCTCCACCAGACACTGCAGTCATCCGGGCCCGTCCAGGACGTGCATGCCCTCATGTCCCATATGTTGCTGCCCGCGCCGCTGTACGCGGTGGTGTTGGAGCCACTCTTGTTGTGCAACGTGTAGAGGGTGTTGCCTCCGGCGCTGCGGTTGTACTCCGTGTACGGCGAGGTGCCGTCGGGGTTTGTGTCGGCGACCGCAGCCTTGGTGCCACCAGCGGTGCGCCAGGAGTGGGCTCCGGATGTGTAGCGGTCCATGTCCGCTACCGCGTTGGTGGTCCCGACGAAACCACCCAGCAGGGCAGTGCCGAGGACAACTGCGCTTGCACGTCTGGCAATTCGGTTCATAGTCATGCCTTTCCGAATTCACTGAACATGCACCCAAAAGGTGCATGCCGAACCTATGCACCCTGGAAGGGACCTTCACGGGAAGGTCTGGGGTGGTCACGGCTTGCACACAGTCGATCACCGGTCTTCCGCAACCGGAAGTGCTGGGTAAAAAGGTGCTGGATGACCAAAAGCTGCGAATCGAGGCCAACTTGCCGCTGCCGTTGCGGCTTGTTGGAGCCAAGGGTCGTGAGAGGTCCACCCCTATGACCACTACGTCCCCCCAGCAACAGGCCATTCACGTCCCGCAGGCATGCGCCGGGGGGAGATTCGGCAAGAGCTCATCAACGGTGATTAATGCGGCGGCAACCTGCGTGCCGTTGCCGACGGCGATATTGGGGCTTCGAAAGCGCATCCGTGAACGATGGGCTGTGTCACAACGCCCCGGCGGGGGCGGTGAATACCGGTCACCAAGGGCTTCGCGAGGGTCGTAGACGTACGGCCTCAAAGGGGATATCACCGCAGGCCAGAGGTGTCTCTCCGCCCGGCGTCCACCTTGATTCCTATGCGCAGAGCACGAGTTCGGGTCTCGTTACCCGCTCCACGAAGCACCACACGAAAGCGCCTGACCCGACGAGGCGCGTTGCTTGTCCGGGTGCGGTCGGCCCTGTTCGGGGCGGCTGTGGATGCATGCCCGACGCGCCATGCGCATTGGCGTGACGGGAAGGGGTCATCTACGGAGACGGTCACCTGGCCGTGCTCCTGCGCCAGGGCCACAGTGAGCTCGCCGAAGAGGGTGTCGGTGAGGGGGTCGTGCTCATGGCGCGGGGGCCTTCGGGGGGTGTGAACAGTCGTCGAGGATGTTCGACTTGGCGATGAAGTAGCCGAGTTGGGTGCGGGTCGCGCTGCCGAATATGTCGGAGAGCTTGGCGACGTGGGCGCGGCAGGTGCGGACGTGGAGGCCCAGGCGGTGGGCGATGGCTTCGTCGGTCTGGCCTTGAACGAGGAGCCGGGCGATGCTGCGGCGGACCTGGGTGACGGTGGGGTGGTCGTCGTCGGAGGCGGGGAGGTCGTCCAGGGGGTCGTGGAGAGGTACGGCCCAGGCCCACAGCTGATCGAAGATGCCGGACAGGTGGGCGACGAGGTGGGGTTCGCGTACCTCAAGGGCATTGTGGTTGTCGGTTGTTGTGGCGAGGAAGGCCACCTCGCTGTCGAAGATCATGAGGCGGCTGACCAGTTCGTCGAGCGTGCGCACTTCGAGCCTGGCGTCGGCCAGGCGGTCGAGGTAGGCGAACAGGCCGTACCCGTAGCGGGCGGTGTGCTGGTAGAGGGAGCGCATCCGCACGCCCCGCTCCAGCATGGGGCGTCCTCGCTCCAGCCCCTGGGTAAGTAGGGACTCGCTGCGGATGCCGCCCGGCTGGAGTGTCCGCACCTCCTGCCGGCAGGCGGCAGAGGCCGCGTCGAGGGCCGCGTTGATGCGGTCCAGTCCCTGCAGGACCGTGAGCGCGGAGGAGGGCGCCGGGATCAAGGGGGATCCGTTCTGCGAGGAGGCGCGCGGGGGCGCGCAGGCGTCTACGACGACGTGGATCAGTCGTGAATCAGCCGGGAATCAGGAATGGTTCGGCCTTTCGTTCAGTTGTCGAGGATATTCGACCGGGCGATCAGGAAGCCGAGTTGGGCCCTGCTTCCGCTGCCAAGGGCGGCTGCGAGTTTGGCGATGTGCGCGCGGCAGGTGCGGACGTTCATGCCCAGGCGGCGGGCGATGGCCTCGTCGACGTACCCCTCGACGAGTAGCTTGGCGATGGAGCGCTGAACGCCAGAGATGCCTTCGGGGGTGGGGTCGTAGGCGACGGGCTCGATGAGGGGGGTCGCGCGGCGCCAGAAGTGCTCGAAGACATTGGCCAGATATTCGACGAGGCCGGGGTGGCGGAGCTCCAGTGCGATCTGCCGGTCGTCCTGGGCCGGGACGAAGGCGACCTTGCGGTCGAAGATCAGCATGCGGTCCACGAGCTCTTCCAGTGTGCGTATCTCCACCTGGCCGTCGGCCATCATCTCCGCGTAGGCCAGGGTGCCTTGGCTGTGGCGTACGGTGTGCTGATAGAGGGTGCGGATGGACCCTCCGCGGCCATTGAGCGCCTTGCCGCGTGGGACGGCGGCTTTCAGGTCGTTCTCGCTCCGCCCGCCTCCCGGTTGGATCGTCAGTACCTCGAACTTGGTGTCGGCCAGAGCCAGATCGATGGCTGAGTTGATCCGGTTGGTCCCCTCCAGCACGGTGATGGCGTAGGTGGGTGCCGGGCTCTGCGCACTGATGGCCATGAACGGCTCAAAGGCATCGCTGAGCTGGACGCTCAGGCGGCGGTTCACCTGGATGTCGTTCTCGATGGTGTGGAGCCTTTTGGCCAGCGCGGCGGCCGGCGGAACCGGGCGGAGCCAGAAGGCGTCATCCGGATCGGGGTGCAGCAGGGCGAAATCCATGAGGCACGGAGCTGCGGCGACGTCGTCCCGGGGTATCCGCCCCGAGCGCAACGCGCTCGCGTAAACCTCCTTGGAGGCTTCACACATCTCGGTTATCGCGTGGGGATGTGTCGAATTGGCTTCGTTTGTGGTCATAGGTCCGTCCCCCAGGGTCCTGAACGTGCAAGAACATGATGCACCGCCCCTGTGGTGCTGACATGGCTCAATAGGCCATCGTCTTAACGGCGGGGGTGAGGAAGCCATGGAAGTGAGGACAAAGCCGACTATGTATCAGCGAATGCTTCGTTCAGGTCTTGCGGTGGCCTTCTCCGCCGGGGTGACTCTCGGCGCGGCCTCAGCCCTGGACATCTCGTGGAGTGTCGCGCCGAAGGGGGCGGACGCGGTGGCGTCGGGCGACATCTCCTGGTCCCTCAGGCCCACGGGTGGCTCTGCTGTGGGTGCTTCGGCGCAGGGTACTCCGTCGGACATCTCCTGGTCCTTCGCCGCTCCGGTCCCTAAGGGCGTCTGACATGCCGTCGGACGACCCGTCCTTCAGACGTGAAATGGCCAAAGTGATCCGCGGCGGATGGCACCTCATTGACCTCGTCTCCGCGGTCCCCGAGCGTGGCGACTCATTGATGGTGACCCTCTTCGGCGATCCGATCCTGGTCGTTCGCGAGCAGGACGAGGACGTCCGGGCGTACCGGTGTCTTCGCCGGCCCCGGGGTGCCCCGCAGCCGATCCGGTGCGAGATCCGGTACGGCAACATCTTTGTGAACCTTGAGAAGTCCGACCACCAACTCTTCGAGGCGGAGAGTGTTCCCCGCTCCGCCTCGCGCATGACCACCCCCCGCAGCGCCTGACGCGATTCCCCCGTCGTACCTGATCGCCTCAGGCGCTCCCCCACACAGCGGCGTCCTCGTGAACCTGAACACGAGGGCGCCGCTGTGCTGTGCGGATGCGGATGCGGATGCGGATGCGGTGGCCGTGGGGGCGTGGGGGCTACGCGTTGCCCATCGCGCGGTCGAGGGTGATCTCGATGACGACCCGTTCCGGGTTCTCCCGCGGCGTGCGCCCGTAGCGTTCCTTGTAGCGCTGTTCCGCGTACGCGATCTCGGCCGGGTCGGTACGGACGCGCGCGACGCCCTCCAGGGTGGCCCACTTCCCGCGCTCCACCTGGCACACCGCCACCCGCGCCCCGGCCTCGCCCGCCGCCCGTACGTTCGCCGCCTTGCGGCTGCTGCCCGAGCAGATCACCCGGGCCGTGCCCTGCTCGGGGTCGTAGGTGACTCCCACCGGCACGACGTGTGGCGAGCCGTCCGCCCTCGGGGTAGTCAGGGTGCAGTAGTGGTGTGCATCCCAGAAGGCGCGGTACTCGGGACTCGGGTTGCGTATGTCGATGGGCATGTCCGGCAGGTTAGCCCGGGAGCCCCTGCGCAAAGTTGAGTGGAATAGACTCAACTTTGTGCGCGTTCGCATGGTCATAGAGCTTGTCGATGGTGTCCAGATGGTGTCCAGGAGGAGAGAGCAGACGTGGAAGCCGAGCTGACCAACAGGAGCCGGGACGCGATCAACGCGGCCACTCACCGGGCCGTCACCGACGGCCACCCCGATCTGACCCCCGCGCACTTGCTGCTTGCTCTGCTGGAGGGGCAGGACAACGCGAACATCGTCGATCTGCTGGCCGCCGTGGACGCGGACCAGGCGGCGGTGCGGTCCGGGGCCGAGCGGCTGCTCGCTGCGCTGCCCAGCGTCACCGGGTCCACGGTGTCGCCGCCGCAGCCGAGCCGCGAGATGCTGGCCGTCATCGCCGACGCCTCGCAGCGAGCGAAGGAGCTGGGGGATGAATTCCTCTCGACCGAGCATCTGTTGATCGGGCTGGCGGCCAAGGGCGGCCAGGCCGCGGACGTACTCAAGAATCAGGGCGCGAGCGCGGACAAGCTGCTCGACGCATTCGAGAAGAGCAGGGGAGGGCGCCGGGTGACCACTCCCGACCCGGAGGGCCAGTACAAGGCCCTGGAGAAGTTCGGCACCGACTTCACGGCCGCCGCGCGCGAGGGAAAGCTGGACCCGGTCATCGGCCGTGACCAGGAGATCCGGCGGGTGGTGCAGGTGCTGTCGCGGCGTACGAAGAACAATCCGGTGCTGATCGGTGAGCCGGGGGTCGGCAAGACCGCCGTCGTCGAGGGGCTGGCGCAGCGCATCGTGAAGGGCGACGTCCCCGAGTCGCTGAAGAACAAGAAGCTGATCTCGCTGGACCTGGGCGCGATGGTCGCCGGCGCCAAGTACCGCGGCGAGTTCGAGGAACGGCTGAAAACGGTCCTCTCCGAGATCAAGGAGAGCGACGGGCAGATCATCACGTTCATCGATGAGCTGCACACGGTGGTGGGGGCCGGTGCGGGTGGTGATTCCGCGATGGACGCCGGGAACATGCTGAAGCCCATGCTGGCGCGTGGTGAGCTGCGGATGGTCGGCGCGACCACGCTGGACGAGTACCGGGAGCGCATCGAGAAGGACCCGGCGCTGGAGCGGCGCTTCCAGCAGGTGCTGGTCGCCGAGCCGTCGGTGGAAGACACCATCGCGATTCTGCGTGGGCTCAAGGGACGGTACGAGGCGCACCACAAGGTGCAGATCGCGGACTCCGCGCTGGTCGCCGCCGCGACCCTGTCCGACCGGTACATCACCTCCCGCTTCCTGCCCGACAAGGCGATCGACCTCGTCGACGAGGCGGCGTCCCGGCTGCGGATGGAGATCGACTCCTCGCCCGTCGAGATCGACGAGCTGCAGCGGTCCGTGGACCGGCTGAAGATGGAGGAGCTGGCGCTCAAGAACGAGACCGACGCCGGTTCCGTACAGCGCCTGGAGAAGCTGCGCCGCGACCTCGCCGACAAGGAGGAGGAGCTGCGCGGACTGAATGCCCGCTGGGAGAAGGAGAAGCAGGGCCTCAACCGGGTCGGTGAGCTGAAGGAGAAGCTCGACGAGCTGCGGGGGACCGCCGAGCGCGCTCAGCGGGACGGTGACTTCGACACCGCGTCCAAGCTTCTGTACGGGGAAATCCCGGGCCTGGAGCGTGAGTTGGAGGAGGCCGCCGCCGCCGAGGCGGAGGTCCGCGAGGTCGACACCATGGTCAAGGAGGAGGTCGGCCCGGACGACATCGCGGACGTCGTCGGCTCCTGGACCGGTATCCCGGCGGGCAGGCTGCTTGAGGGCGAGACGCAGAAGCTGCTGCGGATGGAGCAGGAGCTGGGCAGGCGCCTCATCGGGCAGCGTGAGGCCGTGGGCGCGGTGTCGGACGCCGTGCGGCGCACGCGTGCCGGGATCGCCGACCCGGACCGTCCGACCGGCTCGTTCCTCTTCCTCGGCCCGACCGGTGTCGGCAAGACGGAGCTGGCGAAGGCCCTCGCGGACTTCCTCTTCGACGACGAGCGGGCCATGGTCCGTATCGACATGAGTGAGTACGGCGAGAAGCACAGCGTGGCCAGGCTGGTCGGCGCCCCGCCCGGCTACGTCGGGTACGAGGAGGGCGGCCAGCTCACCGAGGCCGTGCGCCGCCGCCCGTACAGCGTCGTGCTCCTCGACGAGGTCGAGAAGGCGCACCCGGAGGTCTTCGACGTCCTGCTGCAGGTCCTCGACGACGGCCGCCTCACCGACGGCCAGGGCCGCACGGTCGACTTCCGCAACACCATCCTGATCCTGACGTCGAACCTCGGCAGTCAGTACCTGATGGATCCGGCGACGGCGGAGGACGTCAAGAAGCAGCAGGTGCTGGACGTCGTACGGGCGTCCTTCAAGCCGGAGTTCCTGAACCGGCTCGACGACCTGGTGGTCTTCTCCGCGCTCAACAGGGAAGAGCTGGCGCACATCGCCGAGCTCCAGGTCGGCCGGCTCGCCAAGCGCCTCGCCGACCGGCGGCTGATCCTGGACGTCACCCCCGAAGCACTGGCCTGGCTGGCCGAGGAGGGCAACGACCCGGCGTACGGCGCCCGGCCGCTGCGCCGCCTCATCCAGACGGCGATCGGCGACCGCCTGGCCAAGGAGATCCTGGCCGGCGAGATCAAGGACGGCGACACGGTCCGCGTCGAGCGGGTCGGCGACGAATTGCTCGTCGGCCCCGCGACGGGCGGCGGCGGCCCGGAGATCTCCACGGAGAAGAAGCTGTAAGGGGGCTCTCCATGGAGAAGAAGCTGTAAGGGGCGCAATGAGCCCTCAAGGGTGCGATTCGCGGCGTTCTCTCAGCGCGCAGCGGATCGCACCCCGGTGGACTTGCCATCCCCCTCCCCGGGTGGGAGAGGATGACCGGAACCGTACGAAGGGAAATCACGGTGTCCATCGACCCCTCCTCGATCCCCAATTTCGGGGGTCAGCCCGAACCGCAGGCCGAAGGTCCGGCGGGCCCCGTCGTCCCCGACCAGGACCTGGTCAAGCAGCTGCTCGACCAGATGGAGCTCAAGTACGTCGTCGACGACGAGGGTGACCTCGCCGCGCCGTGGGAAGAGTTCCGCACGTACTTCATGTTCCGCGGCGAGGACGACCAGCAGGTCTTCTCGGTGCGTACGTTCTACGACCGGCCGCACAGCATCGAGGACAAGCTCCAGCTCCTGGAACTCCTCGACGACTGGAACCGCCGCACCCTGTGGCCGAAGGTCTACAGCCACACCCACGACGACGGCTCCGTCCGCCTCATCGGCGAGGCGCAGATGCTGATCGGCACCGGCGTCAGCCTGGAGCACTTCGTGTCCTCCACGGTCAGCTGGGTCCGCGCCTCCGTCGAGTTCGACAAGTGGGTCGTCGAGCAGCTCGGCCTGGAGAAGGACGTCGACTCCGCGGAGGGCGACGCAGGCAAGGGCGACGCCGGCAAGGGCGACGACGAGGCCTGAGGCTCCGGCCGCACGCAGCGAAGGACGGAAGCCCGGCCGCTACGGCGGCCGGGCTTCCGTGCTGTCCGGGTTTGCGTGCGATGGCGCACGCTGTGGGTGCTGGGGTGAACCGATGGGGTGAAAGTCGCCTCTTTCTGTGCGCCCACCCCGCTCACACCCCGCGCTCGGCCGAACGGAGTTCACATGAGTCACACTGGCGGCCGCGTCCCGCGGCGGCGGCGGAGGTCCCGAATATCGCTGGTGCTGCTGGTCGTGGTCAGCGTGCTGTTCGGCGTCGGTCTGGGGGTGGCGGGCTCCTGGGCATACCGCACCGGCTGGTTCGAACAGGGCGAGCCGGTCTCCTTTGACGCGGCGGGTGACACGGCGGGCGGGCCGATGGGTACAGCGCCCGAGGGGGACTCCGGTGCGAAGGACCCCGAGCCGGGCGTGCCCCGTTCGGAAGCCGCCGCCAAGACGCTCCTGCCGACCGGTCCGAAGGCCGAGTTCACCGTCCAGAACTCGGTATCCGGCGGCACCAAGATCGCGGTGACCACCCTGGCCGGGAAGAAGTCCGGATTCACCGGCAAGGTCTGGGTGTGGGCACCCAAGGAGTACTTCGACCCCAAGTACGCGCGGAGCGGATTCCCGGTGCTGATCGCGCTGCCCGGCGGCAACGGCTACCCCAACAACTACTGGATGGGCACCGACCTGGGGCTCCAGAGCTCCATCGCCACCTGGTCGCAGGAGAAGAAGAGCCTTCCCTTCGTCGTGGTGATGCCGGTGCTGAACCCGGATGCCAAGTACTACTACGACGGCAGTGACATTCCCGGGCAGCCCAGGATGGGCACCTGGATGACCGAGGACGTCCCCGATTTCGTACGGGCGAACTTCCGCACCTTCAAGTCCCGCGACGGCTGGGCGTTCATGGGCTCCTCGTCCGGCGCCTTCGTCGGGCTGAAGTCCGTGCTGAAGCACCCGGACAGGTTCAAGGCCGTCATCGCCTCCGGCCCCGACACCGTCCCGGACTCCCCGCTCTGGAAGGGCCACGAGGCCGAGCGCGCCGCCAACGCCCCGGAGAAGCTGGCTGCCGCACTGTCCGAGCAGCCCTCCGCACCGGACAAGGACGTCTATCTGGCCTTCCAAATCGGGTCCAGGGAGCCGGGCGTCGAGAACGTGCGCCGCTTCACCGAGACGTACGGAAAGGGCCGGGTCAAGACCCGGCTCAACGTCATCAAGAACGGCAGCCACAATGCCAAGACCTATGTGGGCAGCATGGCCGAGGGCTCGATCCAGTGGCTCAGCGAGCACATGCAGGGCCCGATCGCGGGGCCGTGAGGGCCGGGCCGGGGCCGCTACGCCGTCACATCGGCATCGGGGCGACCGTCACCAGGTACGTTCCGTAGCCCATCGAGAGCCCGGCCAGGGCGGCGGTCACCACGACCGCCGCCCGCGGCCGGGCTTTCGCCATGGCGCAGGCGAGCGGCAGCAGCAGCGGGAAGGCGGGCAGCAGGAACCGCGGCTTGGACTCGAAGAAGCCGGCGCCGCCGACCGCGATGAGCACGAGCACGCCCGCGTACACGAGCAGTGGCAGCGGCGGCCTGCGCTCCATCCCGTACGCCATCAGCACCAGCAGCAGCACCGCCGCGGCCACGATGACCAGCGCGATCGGGAAGCCGAACTTCTCCGGGGTGCTGACCAGGTGCCGGACGAAGCGCAGCGTGCCCATTCCGAAGTCGAAGCGGGACGACCAGCCGGCCTGCACCGTGAAGTAGCCGCCGAGCGGGTCGCCCGTGCGGATCCCGACGTGCAGGACGTACCCGGCCCAGCCGAGCGGTGCGAGGGCCGCGCCCGCCCAGATCCGCCAGCCGCGCTGCCGCCCCCGGAGGAGTTCGTACGCGGCGGTGAGGACGACTGCGGCGACCAGGGCGACCGCGTTGGGGCGGGAAAGACCGGCGAGCAGGGCGAGGGTCCCGGCCAGTAGCCAGCGGCGGGTCAGGACCGCGTACAGCGCCCAGGCGGACAGCGCGACGAGCACCGGCTCGGTGTACGCCATGGACAGCACGACGGAGTGCGGGAGCAGGCCCCAGAGCAGCACGGCGAGGGTGGCGGTGCGGCGCCCGTACAGCCGGTCGGTGACGGCGAAGACGCCCCAGGCGGCGGCCAGTGCGGCCGTCCAGGAGATCAGCAGGCCCGCGCCGCCCGGCGTGAGGGGCAAGGCCGCCGACACCGCGCGGATCAGCCCGGGGTAGAGCGGGAAGAACGCGAGGTCGCTCTGGACCACTGCGCCGCCCGCGAAGGTCACGGTGTGGCCGTAGCCGTGCGCGGCGATCCGCGTGTACCAGAGCGAGTCCCAGGACTGGCCGAGCAGATGCAGCGGCGACTCGCCGATGCGCCACGCCCACACCGCCATCAGCAGCATCCCGGTCAGCCGCGCCGCCGCGAAGAGACCGAGCGCGGGCGCTGCCCGGCGCAGCGCGGCACGCAGGGCGTCGCGGGCGGGCGCGGGGGAGGGGGAGGGTGTACGGGCAGCCTGGGAGGGGACGACGGCGTCGACGGACACGGGGGGCACGGGACTTACCTCCGGGCGCGGGGACGGTCGCGGGAAGACCGTGGTCCGGTCATCCCGACCTTGATCGGCCCCGGCGCGGGCCGCGACCGCTGAGCGGCCGACCGGGTGTACGGGAAGCGTACGGGTTGTCAGTGCGGGTGTACGGACTGTCAGAACGCTTTCCGGGGGCGTGGGTTGCCTCGTGGGGCGCGAGGTGCAGGATGCTGCGGCCCGGGGTGCAGGAAGCTGCGTGGCGGGGCGGCGGGGTGGCGGGAGAGCCGGTGGGAGGCTGAAGGGGCGGAGTTTCCGCACGTCAGGCGCTTCAGGCGCGTCAGGCGTCAGATACGTCAGGCACAGTACGCAGGTCTTATTCGGGGAGAACGTCATGTCCGCAGCCGGGAACAGCCAGGACGTCAGCAAGCCCGCGATGGTCGCCGTGGCACTGGTCATCGCCCTGGGCGTCGGACTGACGGTCTTCGACGGTGCACTGCGCACCACGGTGACCGTCGCCCTGGGCGTCGCGATCATCGTGTGCGCGGGGTTCGTGGGCGCTGCGGTGAAGCGCGGCAAGCAGTAGGAGCGGCAGTACGCCGTCAGCGCGGTACGTCTTGACCGGTTGTCCCCCCTGCTCGTCCGGGCAGGGGGGACAACCTTTTGTCGTGCCCCGGTAGGCGCTCCGTACCCTGGTACGCGCTCCGTGCGCCGCCGTACGAGCTTTCGTGCGCCGCCGGTCAGAACCAGCCCCGTTCGCGGGCCAGCAGCGCCACCTGGAAGCGGTTCGTCGCCTCCAGGCGGTGCATCAGCGAGGCCACGTGCTTACGGTACGTACGGACCGAGATGCCCAGGTCGCGGGCGCCGGTCTCGTCCTTCTCGGCGGAGTAGAGGGATTCGAGCACCTTGAGCTCCATACCGGTGGGCCGGCCGGGCCCTTCGCTCTCCCCGTCGGCCGCCGCGGGCAGCTCCTGCGCCGTGCTCCACATCCGCTCGAAGAGCGAGACCAGGGCGGAGACCAGGCCGGACTCGCGGATGAGGAGTGCGCCCCTGGCCGGGTCCATGGGGTCGACGGGGGTGAGGGCGGCGGCCCGGTCACAGATGATCATGCGTTCCAGGGGCTGGTGGGAAATCCGTACCTCGGCTCCCTTGCCGACCAGTTCGCGCAGGTACGACAGGGTGGGCGGGTCGTTCAGGGCCGCCGCGCCCATCAGGGTCCGCATGGTGACGCCCCGGCGCAGCACCCGCATGTCGTTCGGCCTGGAGTTGACGATGTTCTGCGGGCGGAGCACCCCGCCCGGCTGGGTGGTGAGGTTCTCGCTGCGGGTGAAGAAGGTCAGTTCGTCGATCGCGGCCCGGATCTCCTCGACGCTCTCCAGCCGCTGTACGGAGGACCCGCCGCGTTCCGCGAGCGTGCTCTCCTGCGGTGTCGCGGCACGCTCCCCGAGCAGCGAGTCGACGATGCCGGAACGGGCCACCTCGTCCTCCAGCTCGTCCTGGGTGCGTGCGAGGCGCCGCTCCACCAGCCGCTCCACGACCTTGGCGGGCGGTACCGGCCGCAGGCCGCCGTCCGGGGTGGTGGTGGCAAGACCCAGTTCGACGAGGTGGGTGCCGGCCTCCTCTGGCACGCCGTTCCCGGCGCGCAGCAGCAGCCGGTAGGAGTCCTCGTCCTCCGGAGCTATCCCCAGGAACTCCAGACTTGGGTGCGACATGACTTCCCCCGGATCACTCACTACCAGTGCCGTACGACTGCTGGCCTGGACATAGAAGTACCCCGGCTTCGGCCCTCGCGCCAGCGCCCACCTGCGACGACGTGAACGGGGGCATGCAGCAAGAGGCAGCGGGGGGTGCAAGAAGCTGCACGCATTTCCTGCGCCGGGAGGGGCACCGGCGCGGCAGAGTTGTCCTCACAAGAACAACCGCCAAGCACACCGCAGAACTTCGGGGGACCACCATGAAGCGCTCAACCTCCTTCAGAATCAACGCCGTTCGTACCGCCCGCTCCACCGCCACCCGCCGCTCGACCGTCGTCGCACTGCTCGCGGGAGCAGTCGTCGCACTGGCGGGTACGGGCTCGGCGCAGGCGGCGGAGACGGGCGGCGGCGAGCTGCGGCCGAACGCGACGATCACGGCATCTGTCTCATCCGGGGTCTCGGCATCCGGAACGGGGTCGGCGGACGGTGCGGTTTCCGGGGCGGCTTCCGGTGCGGTTTCCGGTGTGGCTTCCGGTGTGGTGAAGAAGGCCTTGGTCAACGAGTGGGTCGTCAACGCCCCCGCCGTCAACGACTGGGTGCTTCCCACCTCGCCGGCCGGGAAGGGCCTGCGGGCCCCCTCGGCGGTCAACGACTGGGTGCTCCCCAACCCGTCCGGCAAGTAGCGGGTCCGGCCGGCTGCCGAACCGAACCCCACCGCCCGCCCCGTAGGAGCCCCGTAGGAGCCCCGCCGTGACCGACTACTCCATTCTTGTTCCCTTTGTTCCCCGCCGTCCGGAACAGCTCCTCCCCTTCGCCGGGCTGGTCCACTGGACCGGTGCGAGCAGGCTCTGGCAGGGGCAGGGCATGACCACCGAGCCCTACCAGGGCTTCGCCCACGCGGCGGGAGCCGGTTTCCGGGTCCCGACCGGGCTCGGGGTGACGCTGATGCCGATGCGCCACCCGTACGAGGCGGCCCTCCAGGCCAAGTCGCTCTCCCTCATCACCGGCGAGTCGGTGGTGGCGGGGTTCGGCCCCGGCTCGAAGGACATGCAGCGGGCGATGCTCGGGGAGCCGTACCGCAGTCCGCTGACGGCGGCACGGGAGTACCTGACCGCCGTGCGTGCGGCGTTGACCGGCACCCCGGACGTCGTGGCGGGCGAGTACTGGCACCAGGCCGGCCGCCTCGCACCCCTGCCGGGGCCGCAGGTGGAACTCGGGCTCGGGGTGCTGCGGCCGGGCATGGCGAAGGTCGCGGGCGAACTGGCCGATGTGGCCATCACTTGGCTCACCCCGGCGCGGTATCTCGCTGAAACCATCGTGCCCGCGCTGGGTGCGGGTGCGGGTGCGGGTGCGGCGGGGCGTGCGGTCCCGCGGGTCGCCGCGATCGTGCCGGTCGCGCTGGCCGCGGACGGCCGCGACCCGGCGAAGCTGGCTCTCGCCTCGAACGGTGCGCACCTTTCGCTGCCGCACTACCGGGACATGCTGCGGCAGGGCGGAGTCGCCCTGCCCGACGGGGGGTTCGACACCGCCGACCCGGAGTCGCAGGCGCTGGCACTGGTCAAGGGCGATGCGTTTGTGTACGGGGCGGCGGAGGAGGTCCTGGAGAAGCTGGCCGCGTATCGGGCGGCCGGGGTCGATGAGATCGTCCTCAATGTGACGGGGGTCGCGGCGCTGGAGGGGCCTTCGGCGGCTTCTCATGAGCTGAAGCGACTGCTCCAACTCCTCAACAGGTCCTGACCCGGGGGCGGGCCTCCGCCCCCCTCGTCCATCCCTGCGGGCAGGTGCGCCGCTGCCGCGGGGTGGTGGGCGTCGTGCGGGTGCGTCGCTTCCGCAGGGCGGTGGGCGTTGTGCGGGTGCGTCGTGGCTGGTCGCGCAGTTCCCCGCGCCCCTAAAAGACTGCCCCCTACCCCCTAGCCCTCGCACACGCTCGCCCCCGCTCCCCACCCCCCCCGAGGAGGTCCCCCATGTCCACACCCATGTCCACACCCCCGCTCCCCGACATCCGCCTCTACGCCATGGAATGGGGCACCGGCCGCCCCCGCTCCCCCGAGCAGGAGCGTCCCGCTCCGACCGTCGTCCTCGCCGACCCCACCCACCTCCCCGACCTCCTCCGCTCCCCCCTCCTCACCCCCGGCGCCACCGTCCTCGTCCCCGGCGAAGACCCCGGTGCCCTCGCCGACCACCACCCCGGCATCACCGTCCTCACGTACGAAGGAGCGCTCGACACCCCGGGCGAGGACGTCGGGCTCCATCCGGACTTCTATCTCCGGGTGGACGGGTACCGGGCAGCCGCCCGGACCGTCCTCCTCGGGCCCACCCTCGTCCGCATCACCGACGACGCCGACCTCGACGCCTACCTCGCGGATGCCGAACTCGCGCTGAAAGCCGGGAAGTTCCAGGACTTTCTGACCCACCCGGCCGTCCAGCTCGCCGATCTGTCGGACCTCGGCGCGCCGGACCACGGCGACGGACCCGGCCTCCGGCTGTACGTCGCCGTCGACGGCAGCGTCTCGCACGCCCCCGGCGGACCCGTCATCGGCGACCTCCGTTCGACCCCCGAAGAGCTCGCCGCCGCCTGGCGGAAAGCCCGTACGGTACGTACCGAAATCAGTCAACGGCCCCAGCTCGCACGCTACTTGGCCGCCGTCGGCGCAGTAAGGGCAGCACGTGCCCGGGGCGTCTCCCGCCCCCGGGTCTCCGGCTTCGGCGGACGGCTCGTCGCCGGCCTCCCGCAGGTGGAGGAGGCCGCCGACGCCGCGTTCCTCCTCTGGAGCGAGGACGGCAGAGCCACCGTCCACGACCCCCGCACCGGCCGCGAGATCGCCCTCTCCGCCGATGCCGCCCGTGCCGCAGAGGCACTCCTCGTCACCGGCGACCGCGACACCGCGTCCCGGTACGCCGACCCCCAGCCCGTCCACGCCGTGGACACCTACTTCGCAGGCATCGGCCTGCCCCTCACCCCAGGCCGCACCGGCATCCGCGCCGACGACCGCACCAAGGAGACGACCGCCCGATGAGTACCCTCCTCAGCCCCGCCCGCGCGGGCACCGCCGTCACCGGCCGTGCCGGAGACGAGATCGCGGCCCTCGGCGACCGCGCCAGAATCTGCGACCTGTACGACGCCGACGGCACCCCCGTCTACCACGACATCGCGGGGACCACGACCCACGAGATCCTTGAAATCCTTGCCGCCGTACGGGAGTTCGAGGGCCCGGTGCTCGATCTGGCCGCCGGTTCCGGCCGGCTCACCTTCCCCCTCCTCGCCGCAGGCCGCGACGTCACCGCCCTCGAACTCTCCCCCGACATGCTCGGCCTGCTCCGCCGCCGGCTCGGCCGCGCCCCGGCCGACATCCTGGAACGTGCCCACTCCGTCGAGGCGGACATGAGCGACTTCCGGATCGAAGGACGTGAGCACGGGTTCGGAGTGGTGCTGCTCGGCACGACCACCATCTCGCTCCTCCCCGCCGAGGACCGCCCCGGCCTCTACCGCTGCGTCGGCGAACACCTCGCCCCCGGTGGCCGGTTCTTCCTCACGACTGTGGATGTGGACGCCGCCGACGACGGCTCCGACGAGTCCGAGATCGTCGTCACCGGGCACAGCGGGCGTACGTACCGCATGTTCGAGCAGTGGACCGTCGGCGAGAGCTCCCGCACCGTCACGGTGATCCCGGGGGACGTCCCGGACGACGAGAGCCCCGTCACCGTCTGCACCACCACCATCGGTGTCCTCCCGCAGCAGCAGCTCGTCGCCGAGCTCGAAGCCGCCGGGTACGCCATCCGCTCCGTCACCCCGATCGACGGCGGCGGCGGCCGGCACCACGACGTACTCATCGAGGCCGAGTTCGGGGCCGAGTTCGGGGCCGAGGTCGAGACGGAGTTCGGGGCCGAGTTCGGGGCCGAGGTCGCGGCATGACGTACCAAGCCCTCTGGACCTGCCTCGTCCCCCCGTCCCAGCACGGTCGCGACGAACTCTGCGCCACCTCCGCCCACGGCATGCGCATCCGCTTCTCCGACGGACGTGAACTCCTCGACGGCGACAGCGGGTTGTGGAACGCCAACCTCGGCCACGGCAACACCGCCATCGCCGACGCCGTCTCCGCCGCCCTCCGCGACGCCTCCTACCTCTCGATCTTCCGCTTCGAGCACGACTACGCCCGCCGCGCCGCCCAGGCCCTCGTCGACCTTGCCGGCTCCGACCACTACGGCCGGGTCCTCTTCTCCACCTCCGGCGGCTCCGCCAACGACGTCGTCATGAAGACGGCCCGCCACTACCACGCCCTGCGCGACGCCCACGACCGCAAGATCGTCGTCGGTCTGCGCGGCAGCTACCACGGTCTGACGTACGGCTCCTTCGCCCTCACCGGCGAGAACCTCGGGCAGCGGATGTACGGAGTGGACGGCCGGTTCGTCCGGCACGTCCACCCCAACGACCCTGCCGGGATGCGGGAGTTGATGGAGCACTCGGGGTCACAGATCGCCGCCGTCGTCGTCGAGCCGGTGCTCGGCAGCGGTGCCGTACCGCTGGAGCAGGATTACGTCGACGAGCTGCTCAGACTCCGCGACGAGTACGGATTCCTGCTGGTCGCCGACGAGGTCGCCACCGGCTTCGGCCGCACCGGCACCATGTTCGCCTCGCAGCGCTGGAGCGGGCGCCCCGACCTCCTGGTCACCTCCAAGGGCCTCACCAACGGCACCTGCGCCGCCTCCGCGATCATCGTGTCCCGGGGCGTCGCCGACACCTTCGAGGCGCACGACGCCATGCTCACCCACGGCGAGACCCAGGCCGGCACCCCCGCCACCTGCGCCGCCATCCTCGCCACCATCGACGAGATGCGCCGCCTGGACGCCGTCGCCCAGGGGCAGCGGCAGGCCGAGCGGCTCGACGCCGCCCTGAACCACCTCGTCGCCACCCATCCGCTGATCGGCGGGTCCACGGGACTCGGCCTGTTCCGCTCCGTACGGGTGAGAACCCCGGACGGGCAGCCGCTCCCGCAGAGCGACGTCATGCCGCTGGTCGCCGCGATCCGCGACGCCGGCGCCATCGTCCACCCCGGCGTCCAGGGAGTGCAGCTGTTCCCGCCGCTGACCTGCACCGACGCCGAACTGGACGAGCTGGTGGAGTGCGTACTCGCCGGAGTCGAGGCACACGCCGCGGCAGGAGTACGGGGGTGAACCTGCCCTGGTCGGGGCGCACCCGGCTGCTGCTCGGCCCCGAGGGGCTCGCGGACTGGCTGTCGTACGCACCGCTGGGCCGCACCACCGTCCTCGTCGACCCCGCACTCACCGAATCGGCCGTCACCGCACTCGTCGAGACCGAACTGGACCGGGCCGGACACACCGTCCGCCGCCTCGTCCCCGAAGGCCCCGGCGACGTGGACGAGATCCTCGACCTCACCCGCCGCACCGCCCGCACCGAACTCTTCGTCGCCGTCGGCGGCGGGACCTGCATCGACCGCGCCAAACTGGCGGTCGTGGCGGGTGACAGCGAGGAAGCGGCCACCGCCCTGCGCGCCCGCTCACGCTGCGGGCTGCTCACCCTGGGACCCGAAGTCAGGCGCAGAAGACCCCTGTTGGCCGTACCGACCACCGTCGGTCCCGGCTCCGAACTCAGCCGGGTGGCCTGCATGCCGCACCAGCAGGGCAAGCGGCTCGTGTCGGCCGAAGCACTGACCCCGGACGCCGCACTGCTCGACGCCGCGGCGACCGAGACTCTCCCCGGCGAACTGCTCGCCGAAGGAATCCTGGAAGCGCTGTTCCGCACGGTCACCCCCTACGCCGGAGACCACAAGGAACGGCCCGTCGAGGACGCCTTCTGCGAGGCCGCCGCCACCCAACTCGCCGTACTGGGCTACCGGTTCGGAGAACTTCGCAGAGCGGGCCGTCGGGCCGGCCCCGAACTGCGGCTGGACATCGCCCGGCTCAGCGGACTGACGCACTCCACGTGGATGAGGCTGGGCCGCTCGCCCTTCACCACGGAGGGCTGGATCATCGCCAACGAGCTGTCCACCGCGCTGAACGTCCGCAAGATGACCGCGGTCGCCGCCCTCCTCCCGCCGCTGTGGCGGGCGGTCCTCGACGGCGACGAACGGTACGGATCGGCCCTGCGGCTGCACCGGATCTGGGCCCGCATCCGGGAAGGCGCCCCCGCCGGCCTCCCCGAGGACCCGGCGCACGGCATCGCCGTACTGATCGACGACTGGGGCATCGGCCACACCGTCACCGCCACCCCCGACCGCCTCGCGGTCGTCGCCCGCCGCACCACCAGGGCGTGGGGAGCAGGGCTGCCGATGCTGGGCGGCCTGCTCACCGCCGATGTACAGCAGCTGCTGTACGAGGTGTGCGGCGCGGACCGCCGCGAAAGCGCCCTCGCGCGGTAGCACCACCACTGACTTCCGCGACGCCCGAGCGGCGCGGGGCACCACCAACCACCTTTCACCTCAAAGGAGTTCGCCATGGGCGAGCAGCAGAAGAAGAACGAGACCACGCAGCTCAACGCCGAGCCGACGGCTTCGCTGGAGCTGGGTCTGCAGGAGCTGGAGGCCCTTGAGGCCCCGGGTTTCTGGACCGGTTTCTCGGCCGGTACGGCGATCAGCGGTGCGGCCATCGCGTCGGCCGCGATCGCCACCTGATCCGAACCGTCACCCCGTTCACGTACACCCCCTTCACTTTCACAGGAGATCTGACATGTCCGAGCTGAAGAACAACGCCGCCGAGACCGCTGCCGCCCCCGAGCAGGACCTGGAGCTGGGTCTGCAGGAGCTGGAGACGCTGGAGGCGCCGGGCTGGGCGACCATCGGCGGCTTCTCGGCCGGCGTCGCGTCCGCCGCCTCCGCCGCGGTCGTCTCCGCCACCATCATCACGTAATTCACCCCCACCGCCCCCCAACTGCCATTCAGCACAGAGGAGTTCGTCATGAGCGAGCAGCAGAAGAACGAGTCCGTACAGGTCAACGCCGACCCCACCGCTTCCCTGGAGCTCGGCCTCCAGGAGCTGGAGGCCCTTGAGGCCCCGGGTTTCTGGACCGGTTTCTCGGCCGGTACGGCGATCAGCGGTGCGGCCATCGCATCGGCCGCGATCGCCACCTGAGCCACACCCCCCGTACCCGAACCGCTTTCACCACCACACACCTCACAGGAGAACTGACATGTCCGAGCTGAAGAACAACGCCGCCGAGACCGCTGCCGCCCCCGAGCAGGACCTGGAGCTGGGTCTGCAGGAGCTGGAGACGCTGGAGGCGCCGGGCTGGGCGACCATCGGCGGCTTCTCGGCCGGCGTCGCGTCCGCCGCCTCCGCCGCGGTTGTCTCCGCCACCATCATCACGTAATTCGCCTCCGCACTAACTACCCCTAGATATAAGGGAGTTCACCATGGGTGAGCAGCAGAACAAGAGCGAGGCCGTGCAGGCCAACGTCGACCCCACCGCTTCCCTGGAGCTCGGCCTCCAGGAGCTCGAAGCGCTTGAGGCCCCGGGCTTCTGGACCGGCTTCTCCGCCGCCGCCAGTGTCTCGGCCGCCGTCTCGGTCAGCGCCGTCGTCGCCACCTGACCGACACCCCGACCGCCCCCTCCGCAGAGGAGTTCGCAATGAGCGAGCAGCAGAAGAAGTACGAGACCACGCAGGTCAGCGCCGAACCGACAGGCGCCCTGGAGCTCGGCCTCCAGGAGCTGGAGGCCCTTGAGGCCCCGGGCTTCTGGACCGGTGTCTCCGCCGCCGCCGGCGTCTCGGCCGTCGTCTCGGCCACCGCCGTCATCACCTGAGGAGTTCGTCATGAGCGAGCAGCAGCACAAGAACGAGGCCGTGCAGGCCAACGTCGACCCCACCGCTTCGCTGGAGCTGGGTCTGCAGGAGCTGGAGGCCCTTGAGGCGCCCGGTTTCTGGACCGGCTTCTCGGCCGGTACGGCGATCAGCGGCGCGGCCATCGCGTCCGCCGCCATCGTCGCCACCTGATCCGCATCCACCCGACTCCCCTTCACGTAAAGGAAGTAGTACGCAATGAGCGAGAAGAAGATCGAGACCGCCGCCATCCCCACGGCCGACAACGGCCAGGACCTGGAGTTGGGGCTCCAGGAGCTGGAGACCCTGGAAGCGCCGGGCTGGGGCACCATCGGCGGCATCTCCGCCGGAGCGAGCGTCTCGGCGCTCGTCTCCGCCGGAATCATCATCACCTAGTCCGGAGCCGTGCCGGGTCGACAGCGACAGACACAAGGGACTGCGAGACCGGCACCCGCACCACACCGGCACCGCGTGAGCCAGGGCCCCCGGCCGGAGCATCCGCGAGGCGCGAGACCGCGCACGTACTGCGGCGGCAGACAGTGCGATCCGTCAGCGCCGAACGCGCACCCTCCGGCCGGGCCCCGGCCCCGGGCCCCCACTTCACAAGGAGCCGTGATGAGCACCACCCCGGCGATCCGCCTGGAACAACTCACCAAGAAATTCAAGGACTTCACCGCAGTGGACGACCTCAGCGTCGACATCCGCGCGGGCCGCGTCACCGGCCTTCTCGGCCGCAACGGTGCCGGCAAGACCACCACCCTGCGCATGCTGCTCGGCCTGGCCCGCCCCACGGCCGGCCGTGCCACCCTCCTCGGCCACTCCTACGGCGACCTTCCCCGCGCGGCGCACCGCGTCGGTGTCGCCATGGATGCCATCGGCCCGGTCACCGGAGCCACCGTTCGCGGTGAACTCCTCATCTGGGGCGCGTACTTGGGGCTCCCGGCGCACCGGGCCGACGAGGTCATCGGCCTCACCGGGCTCGACGGTGCCGAGTCCAAGCCCGTCGCGGGCTGCTCCACCGGCATGAAGCAGCGGCTCGCCCTGGCGACCGCGCTCCTCGCCGACCCCGAGGTCCTGATCCTCGACGAGCCCGCCAACGGCCTCGACCCGGACGGCATCCGCTGGCTGCGCGACACCCTGCGGGCCCTGGCCGCCGAGGGCCGCACCGTCCTCGTCTCCAGCCACCAGCTCGCCGAGGTCGAGCAGACCGTCGACGACGTGGTGATCGTGCAGCGTTCGCTGAGGTACGCGGGAACCCTCGCCGACCTCACCCAGGACGGTGAACACCGCCTGGAGGACCGGTTCTTCGAGCTGGTCGAGAACACCACCGACCACAGCGGCGCGACAAGGAACCTGACCCATGCGTAACGTCATACGCGGCGAAGCCCGCAAGGCCCTCACCGGCCGCCAGTGGTGGATCCTGCCGCTGGCCGGCACCTTCCTCTGCCTGCTCTCCACCTTCGGATTCGCCTCCGAGGGGCACAAGGCCATCGAGGCCGGAGGGTCCGCCGCCGAGGTCACGAACAACATCGCCCGCGCCTGGATGATGATGTTCCTCTTCTCCTCGCTGTTCGGCGCGATCCTCGTCTCCCGCGAGTACGGCACCGGCACCATCGGCCGCTCCGTCCTGCTCGCCGGGTCCCGCGGCCGGCTGCTCGCCGCCAAGACCGCCGCCGCCACCCTCGCAGGCGCCGCCTTCGGCCTGCTCGCCCTCGCGCTCGGCGCGCTGAGCTGCGCCGTCGCCGGATCCGCGTACGGTGACGCCCCCGCCTTCACCGGCGAGACCTGGCTGATCCTGCTCGGCTGCTTCGCCTGCTCCGTACTGGCCGCCCCCTGGGGCGCCCTGCTCGGCTGGATCGTCCGCCACCAGGTCGCGTCCGTCGCCCTGATCATCACGCTGACCCTGGTCGTCGACACCGGCATCCAGGCGCTCGCCCCGGAATTCGCCAAGTACCTCCTGACCATCGCGATGAGCTCCGTCTACCGCGACGTGAAGCCGGACCTGCTGTCCGTGCCGCTCGCCCTCGCCGTCATCGCCGGCTGGCTGGCCGCCGCCTACTACGCGGCCCACCGCCTGGTCCGTACCCGCGACATCGTCTGACCCCACTCCCGTCCAGACGCACTCCCGTCCAGACGCACTCCCGTCCAGACGCACTCCCGTCCGGACCCACTCCCGTCCACCCGGCCCCGAGGTGCTCCCATGCCCGCACTCACCCTTACCAAGCCGCCCGCCACCCCCGACCTGGAGCACCCCCGCACCGCCGGCCACGTCTCCGTCCACCCGCCCGCCGAGCCCGACCTGCCCTGGGTCGTGCAGCGCGGCGAGAGCCAGCACTTCCGGGTCGGCCCCGACCTCGCGAAGCTGCTCCAGTCCCTCGACGGCACCCGCGACCACCGTGCCATCGCCGACGAACTCGGTGCCCCCTGGACACCGGGCGACGTCGACCACGCGGTCCGCTCCCTCGCCGACAAGAAGCTCCTCGACGACGGGACGCCGCCGCGCAAGACCCGCCGGGTCAAGCTCGTACCGCCGCTGACCATTCAGTTCACGGTCCTCAAGCCCGACAAGATCCTGCTGCGGATGCAGCCGCTGACCCGGCTGCTGTCCCACAAGGCGGTCTCCGTCGCCGCCACCGTCCTCGCCCTCGGCGGCCTGCTCGCCCTCGCGATCTGCTCGCCGGACCTCACCGCCGCCGTCTCCCGGCCGATGGACCCGTACGCCTACCTGGCGGTCGTCCTCGGCATCCTCGGCACCACCGCCGTCCACGAGTTCGCCCACGGCGCGGTCCTCACCCACCACGGCGGCAGGCCCACCCGCATGGGCTTCATGCTCTTCTACATGTCGCCCGCGTTCTTCTGCGACGTCTCCGACGGCTGGCGGCTCGGCAAACCGCAGCAGCGCGTCCAGATCGCCCTCGCCGGAGTCTTCGTACAGGCCGTCGCCGCAGGAGGCGCCGGAGTCGCGGCCCTCCTCGTCGGCCAGGACAGCGCACTGCGCGGCCCGCTCCTGGTGATGGCCCTCGCCATCTACCTGACCTGCGCGATCAACCTCCTCCCGCTGGTCAAGCTGGACGGCTACATCGCGCTGATGAGCCACCTCGACATCTCCCACCTGCGGGAGAAGGCGATGACCGACGCACTGTGCGCCATGTCCCGGTTCCTCTTCGGCGGTACGTACGTCCGCGAGCTGAGCCACAAGCCGTGGTCCGTGCCGTACGGCTTCGCCTGCCTGCTCTTCCCGCTCTACCTGGTCGCCACCGCGCTCACCCTGTGGTCCGGGATGCTCCAGCGGCTCGGCGTCACCGGGTCCTTCCTCTTCCTGACCGGCATCGGCTACCTGGTGTGGCGGATGGCCAAGGGCTTCTGGAAGCTGTGCACCAGCGCCCGCCTCGCCGGCGCCTCGTACACCCGCGTCGTCGCGGTCTGCGTGCTGGTCGCAGGGCTCATCGGGTTCGCCGCCACCGCGATCAGGCTGCCCGCGAGCTTCGCCGCCGGGTACACGGTGAGCGCCGACGGGAAGACGGCGAACGTCGTCGTCCCCGAGGGCACCAGCACCGGCCTCATCGCCGAGGGCGCCGAAGTCCAGCTGCGCCGCAACGGGTTGCTCTCCCGCCCGCCCATCGGCACAGGACGCCTCACCTCCTCGGACTCCACCGCGCAGAACGCGCCGCTGTCCGCCCTGATCCCCGTCTCCGGCGGCTCCGACCTGCTGCCGGTGCGCGCCTACCCGATGCGGCTCGACTCCGTACCCGACGAGCGCTCCGGCGTCGCCGAGGTGAAGGCCGGTACCCACCCGCTGTGGAAGTGGCTCGCAGTGACCTACCTGAGCCCGCTGCTGCCCGACTAGCGCCCCGCCCGGCCCAACCGGCGCCGCGCGCCTACGACTTCACGCAACTGCCCGCACCCCACTGGAGAGTCTGAGAGAACGTCATGAGCCTGCGACACATCGCCTACTGCCCGCCCGGAACCGTCTACTTCGACAAGCCCACCTCGGGCCCGGCCTCCGGCGAGGACTACCCCCTCGCAGGCGCCGAGCTGCCCACCGGCTGGACCCGCACCGCCCTCGGCGAGTGGACCTGCATCGGGCCGCCGGAGCCCGAGATCCCGCTCCAGGGCTGGAAGGTCCACGTCTCGGCGACGCTCGACTCGGCCGACGAGGTCCTCGACATCGTCCGCGACTACTGCTTCGCGCATCCGATGATGTTCAAGTTCCTCACCAGCCCGACGATGCTGATGCTCCGCAACAGCAAGTACGGCGACCGGGGCAGCAGCGGCAAGTTCATCACCCTGTACCCGCGCGACGACGAGCACCTCGCCGTCGTCCTGCGCGAGCTGGGCGCCCTGCTCGAAGGACGCGAAGGCCCGTACATCCTCAGCGACCTGCGCTGGAAGGAGGGCCCGCTGTACGTCCGTTACGGAGGCTTCGCGGCCCGCCTGTCGCGCCAGCCCAACGGGGAGACGGTGCACTGCATCGAGGACCCGGAAGGACGCCTGGTCCCGGACGTCCGCGGTCCGTCCTTCAAGCCGCCGGCGTGGGTGGACCTGCCGCCCGTCGTCGCAGAGGCGCTCGCCGAGCGCAACAGCGGCGGCGGCCTCGGCGCCTTCCCCTTCAAGATCACCCAGGCGCTGCACTTCTCCAACGGCGGCGGCGTCTACCGCGCAGTCGACACCCGCGACCAGGCCGAGGTCCTCGTCAAGGAGGGCCGCCCGCACGCCGGACTCGACCAGTTGGGCGACGACGCCGTCACCCGCCTCCAGCGCGAGCACGACGCGATGATCGCCCTCGAAGGACTCGACGCCTTCCCGAAGGTCCTCGACTACCGCAAGGGCAGCCAGCACTGGTTCCTCACCCGCGAGTACGTCGACGGCAAGCAGCTCGGCGGCGAGATGGTCCGCCTCAACCCGGTCGTGCACTCCGCGACCGACCAGTCCGAGACCCTCGACCCGGGCGCGTACACCGCCTGGGCGCTCGACATCCTCGACCGCATCGAGGTCGCCGTCGCCTCCATGCACGACCGCGGTCTCGTCTTCGGCGACCTGCACCCCAACAACGTCCTCATCCGCCCCGACGGCACCGTCGCCTTCATCGACCTGGAGACCACCCGCCCCGTCGACGGCCACAGCGGCCAGGCGATGGGCGCCCCCGGCTACTGCGCCCCGGCCGGCACCACCGGCACCGCCGTCGACCGCTACGCCCTCGGCTGCCTCCGCCTGAGCGTCTTCCTGCCCCTGACCACCCTCATGCCGTGGGACCCGACCAAGGCGGAGCACCTGATCGAGCTGGTCCAGGAGCGCTTCCCGGTCCCGGCGGACTTCGCCGCACGGGTACGCGACGAACTCGGCCTCCCCGCAGATGAGTCGGCGGAGCGGACCTGGCCGAAGCCGTCCGTCCCCGCCGACGGCACCACCCTCGCCGACCACGACGAGCTGGCCGCCCTCGCCGCCCGCGTCGCCGACGGCATCCTCGCCACCGCCACCCCCGAGCGCGAGGACCGCCTCTACCCCGGCGACATCGAGCAGTTCTCCCACCCGGGCGGCGGCCTGTCCGTCGCCCACGGCGCGGCGGGCGTGCTCTGGGCGCTGCACCAGGCGGGCGCCGACGTCCCGGCCGCGCACGTCGACTGGCTCGTCTCGGCCGCCCGTACGGTCGACCAGCCGCGCCCCGGCCTGTACGACGGACTGTCCGGCATCGCCTGTGTCCTGCACGCGCTGGGCCGCACCCACGAGGCCGAGGAGCTCATCGACCGGGCCGTCGCCCTGTCCCGCGACGAGGCGGGCGACAGCCTCAACTCCGGTACGGCGGGCCTGGGCCTGGCCCTGCTCGCCCTGGGCCGCACCGCCGAGGCGGGCATCCTGGCCGGCTCCCTCGCCCAGCGCATCCAGCTCGGCGCCGCCGACGTGCCCAGCGGCGCGGAGCCCGCCGAGCGGAAGGACAAGCGCCACCTGCCGGGACTGCTCTACGGCGGCGCGGGCCAGGCCCTGTTCCTGCTGCGCATGCACGCGGCCGTCGATTCCCCCACCGACTCGCTGGTGGACGCGGCAGCCGCGATGCTCCGCCGCGACCTCGTCGAGTCGGGCCGGCTGCCCGGCGGCCCCGAGGTGCTGGAGCAGGCCCCCTGGCGCGGACCGCACGTCGCCTGCGGCAGCGCGGGCCAGATCATCGTCCTGCACGAGCTGCTGGCCCACCGCGACGACCCGGAGCTGGCCGCCGTCCACGAGGCGATGCGTGCCGACCTGGCCACCGACTACCACCCCGGCATCGGCCTCTTCACCGGCCGGGCCGGCGCGATGGCCGCTCTCCTGCACACGTACGACGACAGCGAGGAGGCCCGCCGCACGCTGCGCGCCCAGCTCGCGGGAATCGGCTGGCACGCGGTGCCGCACGACGGGCAGCTCACCTTCCTGGGCGAGCACGCGCTGCGGCTCTCCTCGGACCTGGCGACGGGCTCGGCGGGCGTCCTCGCGGTACTCGCCGCGCTGGGCGGGACCGGTGGGCCCGCCCTGCCGTTCCTGGACCCGGCGGCCGTACCGGCTTTCGCGTCCTGATCCACCCTCCACCCCTCCGCAGGAGTACTCCATGAGCACCGCCCCCGCCGCCCGCCCGCCGTACGAGGTACGGATCGAGGCCACCGACCAGGCGCCGGCGGGGGCCGCCCCGGAGACCGCGGCGGTACGCCTGATCGTCCAGCTCCCGGCGGGCTGGACGGCGGATCTGCTCCAGTGCGAGAACCTGCGCGCCACCCTCACCGTCACCGGAGCGGACAGCGCACAGGACCTGGCGGAGGTGCTGGACGGACTGCTGGGAGCGGGGGCGCTGCGGGGGTGGGCGCGGGTCTGAATCCGCGGAAGGGGCCGTTGCCGTACGGAACTCCGTAAAGGAACTTCGTACGGCAACGGCCCCTTCCGCCGTGCCCTACAGCGCCTTCAGGCGGCCCACCGCATCCTGGAGGACCTCGGTCCGCTTGCAGAAGGCAAAGCGTACGAACGGGGCGCCCGCCTCCCGGTCGTCGTAGAACACCGCGTTCGGGATCGCGACGACCCCGCACCGCTCGGGCAGCGCCCGGCAGAACGCGAAGCCGTCGCCGCCCTCCGGGGCGTCCAGCGGCCGGATGTCGGTGGTCACGAAGTACGTGCCGGCCGGCCGGTAGACCCCGAAGCCCGCCTCCGCGAGACCGGCGCTCAGCAGGTCGCGCTTGGCGCCCAGTTCGGCCCGCAGCCCGTCGAAGTAGCTGTCCGGCAGCGCGAGCGCCTCCGCGACCGCGTACTGGAAGGGGCCCGCCGAGACGTACGTCAGGAACTGCTTCGCCGACCGTACGGCCGCCACCAGCTCCGCCGACGCGGTGATCCAGCCCACCTTCCAGCCGGTGAAAGAGAAGGTCTTGCCGGCCGACGAGATCGTCACCGTCCGCTCCCGCATCCCGGGGAACGAGGAGAGCGGGATGTGCTCGCCGTCGAACACCAGGTGCTCGTACACCTCGTCCGTGATCACCAGCAGATCGCGCTCCACCGCGATCGCGGCGATCGCGGCCAGCTCCTCGCGGGTGAGGACGGTGCCGGTCGGGTTGTGCGGGGTGTTGAGCAGGATCAGCCGGGTGCGCGGGGTGATCGCGTCGCGCAGCTCGTCGAGATCGAGGTGGTACGCCCCCTCGCGCGGCCGCAGCGTGACCGGGACGCGGCGCCCGCCCGCCATCGCGATGCAGGCGGCGTACGAGTCGTAGTACGGCTCCAGCGCGATCACCTCGTCGCCGGGCTCCACCAGCGCGAGCAGGGACGCGGCGATGGCCTCGGTGGCGCCCGCGGTCACCAGGACCTCGGTGTCCGGGTCGTACGGCAGCCCGTAACGGCGCTGCTGGTGCGCGGTGACGGCCTGCCGCAGCTCGGGGACGCCGGGGCCCGGCGGGTACTGGTTGCCGCGGCCGTCGCGCAGCGCCCGCACCGCGGCCTCGCGCACCTCCTCGGGGCCGTCCTCGTCGGGGAAGCCCTGCCCGAGGTTGATCGAGCCTGTCCGGACGGCCAGCGCCGACATCTCGGCGAAGATCGTTGTCCCGAACTCGGCGAGACGGCGATTGAGGAAGGGACGGGGGGTGCCGGGGGCACCGGGAGTCACGGGGGAGTTCATGGCAGCCATCCTGCGCGGAACCTCTGGACTTGCTCAAGTGTGCTTTGGCCGCCAGTACGTCCGGGAATCACCGAAGCACGAGCGGGTGACCTGCCGCCCGCCACGGGGGAACGAAAGGACGGTGAGGGCCATGACGAGCCTCTTCATCGCGCTGGGCGTGTCAGTGGCCGTGATCTTCGCCATCACGGTGAAGGTCCTGCGCGCGCCCGACCCGCCCAAGGCCAAGCGCGCACCGATGGCGCGGCCCCACCGGGGCACCACGAAGACCCGCTACCAGGCCAACCGGCGCAACGCCGGAGGGAGCAGCAGCAGTTGGGTGGGCGGTGACGGCGGTTCGTCCTGCGGCAGCTCGTCGTCCTGCGGCGGGGGCTCGTCCTGCGGGGGAGGGGGCGGCGGCGGTGGCGGCGGGTGCGGCGGAGGCAGCTGACACGGGGCAGCTGGTCCGCCGGTGAACCGCCGATGGGCGCCCGGCGGGAGGAGGGACGGCTCGAACGCCGTCCCGAACTCCCGCCGGGCGCCTTTTGATTGAACAGTTGAACCGTGTGGCCCCCGAGGGGATGGAAACCACGCCAAGTTGGGTAAAAACGCTATGAGCGCCGCACACTTCGTGATTCCCTCGCTGTTGAAAATCCGTCATTGGAATCCGCGGTCCCCCTGCGGACCCGAGCGGGCGGTCCCCCAGCCCCCGCCCCGTATCCCTCCGGCGTGCCCCCGGTCCACCCCCCACTGCGTGTTTGCGGAGCCCCCACATGCTCACAACTCTCAAGACCGACTACACCGACACGTGTGCCTCCGACCTCGCCTGGGCACTCGGCCGGGAGCCGTTGTCGGCCCTGGCCGTGCTGGATCTCGAACTGTTCGGCGCAAAACTCCAGTTGAGGCTGCTCGGCGCCTCCCACCAGGTGCTCCTTGAGGAGGGGGACGGCCGCTGCTCGGAGACCGTGGCCTGCATTCCGGGCAGCAGGACGCCGCTGCCGCTGGGCGTCTCCAAGCAGGTCGGCGACTGGGACTACGAGTTCGCGGCCCGCGTCGAGACGCTCTCCGACGCCGCCTTCGCGGGGCGTGCCCAGGAGCTCCTCGCCCTGGTCGCCGACCATCCGAACGGCCTGGCCGGTACGTTCCCCGGCAGCCCGCACGCCTTTACCGCGCTGCTCGCCCAGCGCGAGGGCGAAGGGCAGGTCAGCTGGCGCACCTGGCACGCGTATCCGCAGGAGGGCCAACTGGTGGTGACCAGGACGCGGGTGGGCGTCCGGGTGCCTGCGACGGTGTGACGGGGCGCCTGCGACGGTGTGACGGGGCGCTGTAGCGCTGTTGCCCGGGTGTATGCCGTTCACGCCTCAGTTGCACCCTTGTGGGTGACAGGCCGCGAGTGTGTGGTGACGTAGCGTTTCCCGCATGATCCATCCGGCCTCCGCCTCAGCCGGCCCCAACGCCCCCGGCCCGCCCGGTCCGTTCGTCCCGGCGCCCGCTCCCCGTGCGGCGGACGCCTTCGGGGGCATGCCGTCCGGGCGGGTGCGCAAGACGGTGGCGCCGCTTCCGGTGAGGCCGCGGACGGCCCGGTTACTGGTGCTCGGCGTGGTGTTCATCTGTGCCGCCTGCGGACTGGTGTACGAGCTGGAACTCGTCGCCCTCGCCTCGTACTTGATCGGCGACTCGGTCACCCAGGCGTCCGTGGTGCTGTCCACGATGGTCTTCGCCATGGGGGTCGGCTCGCTGCTGGCGAAGCGGCTGCGCTGCCGGGCGGCCGTCGGGTTCGGACTGCTCGAAGCGGGGCTCGCGGTGGTCGGCGGGAGCTCGGCGCTGGTGCTGTACGCGTCGTTCGCCTGGTTCGGCGGCGCGCGGTACGTCCTGGTGGGCTTCTCGCTGGCCATCGGCCTCCTCATCGGCGCGGAGATCCCGCTGCTGATGACCATGATCCAGCGGATCGGCCGGCAGAAGCGGGCGGTCGCCGGGTCCGTCGCCGGTGCCGTCGGCGGGTCTGTCGCCGGTGCCGTCGGCGCGGGGGCGGTCGTCGCTGCCGCCGACGACGAGGACGACACGAGCGGTGACGTGGCCGACCTGTTCGCCGCGGACTACGTGGGCGCCCTGGTCGGCGGCCTCGCCTTCCCGTTCTTCCTGCTCCCGATGCTGGGCCAGCTGACCGGCGCCCTGGTCACCGGCGCCGTCAACACGGCGGCGGGCGGGACCCTGGTGCTGTGGCTGTTCCGCCGCGACCTCACCCGCCGCTCCCGGTGGCTGCTGATCGTGGTCAACCTGGCGGTGCTGGCCTCGCTCGCCACCGCGACCGTCCTCGTCGACGACTTCGAACGGGCCGCCAGGCGTGCCGTGTACGGGGACCGGGTGCGGGTCGCCGTACAGACCGGTGTCCAGGAGGTCGTCATCACCGGGAGCCAGAACGGCCCGCCCGACCTCTTCCTCGACGGCCGCCTGCGCGTCTCGGGCCGCGACGAGTACCGGTACCACGAGGCGCTCGTGCACCCCGCGATGCGCGGCCCGCGCGCCCGCGTCCTCATCCTCGGCGGCGGCGACGGACTGGCCGCCCGCGAGGTCCTCCGCTACCCGGACGTCACCTCGGTGACCCTGGTCGACCTGGACCCCGGGTTGGTCCGGCTGGCCCGCACCGACCCCGCCCTGGTCGCGCTCAACGGCGGCGCCCACCGGGACCCCCGGCTGCACGTCGTGTACGCGGACGCGTTCCGCTGGCTGCGCTCGGTGCCGCTGGGCACCGCCCCGTACGACGTGGTGGTCTCGGACCTGCCGGACCCCGGCATCACCGCCTCCACGAAGCTCTACTCCCAGGAGTTCTACGGGCTGGCCGCCGACGTGCTCGCCCCGGGCGGCCGGATCGCCGTCCACGCGGGCCCGATCGGGGCCCGCCCCCTCGTCTACTGGACCGTGGAGGCGACCCTGCGCGCGGCGGGCCTGCACACCCGCCCGTACCGGGCGACCGGCCGCCTCTCGGGCTTCAGCGCCGGACCCGACCGCTCGTCGGGCAACTCCCGCGCACCCCGCGACTGGGGCCTCGTCCTCGCCGCCCGCACCCGCCCGGCACTGAGCCTCTGCCCGCAGACCCCGCAGCTGCGCTCCCTCACGACCCCGCTGCTGCTCGCCGGCGCCCGGTCGGCGGAGGCGACCCGGATCCGGGGGCTGCCCGCCTCGACACTGGTCCACCCGCGCTACACGCCCTGAAAGCGGCCGTCCACATCGCGCGCTCCGCCTTCTGCGCTGAGCGGCCGTCCACATCCCGGGCTCCGCCTTCTGCGCGGAGCGGCCGTCCACATCGCGTGCTCCGCCTTCTGCGCGGAGCGGCCGTCCACATTCTGCGCAGAGTTCGGGTGTGAAAGCGGCTCGCGTGAGTAGGCTCGGGAACCATGGAGCATGAGGTGTTCGTTCCGGTTCTGCCCGAGGCCGTACGGCAGACGCTCGCCGACCCCGCCCGGGTCGCGCGCTGCGTGCCAGGCCTCCAGCAGGACGCCGACAAGACGTCCCCGCCGCTGACCGGCCGGCTGAAGGTCCGGGCCGGCGGCCACACCATCACCTACCGGGGCGCGCTGACCGTCACCGGCAGCGCCGACGGCGACACCTTCACCGTGGCGGGCGAGGGCACCGAGGCCCGTGGCAACGGCTCGGTCAAGGTCGCCCTGACCGTGGTGACGGAGGAGTCCGACGGCGGTACGGCACTGCGCTTCACCGGCACCGCCGGCGGTGACGGCCGCATCGCCGAACTCGACGCCCCGGCGGTGGAGTCCGCGGTGCAGCGGCTCCTGGACCGCTTCGGCACCAGGCTCGGCGCCGAGGCCGCCCACCCGGGCGGGTCCGCCGCAGGACCGGCCGAGCCCGTCGGCCCCCCGGAGGGGAAGGCGGCGCCCGCCGGCTCCGTCTTCGACGCAGAGGTGCCGCCGCCGTCCCTGGACCGCCTCAGCGACGAGGAGCTGGAGTTCGACGACCCTTCCCCGAGCTCTCCCTCCCGTCCGGGCCAGGAAGACCCCGTCCCCGCGCCGCCGACGCGTGAGGAGGAGAACGCAGCGCTGCGCGAAGCTCTCGAAGGGCTGCCGGGCGACCTCCCCGGCGCGTTCCCCGATGAGCTGCCGGCCGAGGCCGCGCACGCCCGCCGCACCATGATCGGTCGCAGTGCCGAGGAGGTCGACCACGCGCCGCCGCGCGGCCGGTACGCCCCCGTCATGGCGCCCGCCCCCGCATCCGGCCCCTTCACCCTGCGCCGCCTCGCTCCGGCCGCCGCCCTCGCGGTCGCCTCGGCGGTGGTCGTCGGACGGGTGCTGCGACGGCGCAGGTAGCGACAGGCGCAGGGGGAAACCGGGACCGGGCAACGGCCGGGGCTGGGTAGTGTCCGGAGCGTGAGTAGCGAAGAGAACAAGGATTCCGGCGTCCTGCTGAGCGCCGGTGACGTCGAGCTGACCGTCGACCCGGCCGACGGCTGCCGCATCGAAAGCCTGCGCATCGGCTCCACCGAGGTGCTCAGGCAGCCCGAGAACGGCAAGCACTTCGGCAGTTTCCCGATGGTGCCCTGGTGCGGGCGGACCGAGAACGGGCGGTTCCGCGACGGCGACAAGGTGCACCAACTCCCGGTGAACTCCCCGCCGCACGCCATCCACGGCACCGGCCGCGACACCCGCTGGCGCACCGCCGCCCGCAGCGCCGCGTCGGCCTCGTTCACGTACGACCTGACCAGCCCGTGGCCGTACGCGGGCCGGGTCACCCAGGTCTTCGAGCTGACGCCGGACGCGCTCACGCTCACCATGGGCGTCGAGACGTACGACAACTCCTTCCCGGCACAGATCGGCTGGCACCCCTGGTTCCGGCGCAGCCTGGGCAGCGGTGGGGACGTGCAGCTGGACTTCACCCCGGCCTGGCAGGAGGAGCGCGGCGCCGACCACCTCCCCACGGGCCGCCGCATCGACCCCCTGCCGAGCCCCTGGGACGACTGCTTCGGCATGCCGGACGGCGTGGACGTCACCCTCACCTGGCCGGGCGCACTGGAGCTCAGGGTGACCAGCCGCGAGGAGTGGGTGGTCGTGTACGACGAGCAGGAGGAGGCCGTGTGCGTGGAGCCGCAGACCGGCCCGCCGAACGGGCTCAACACCCTGCCGCGGCTGGTCACGCCGGTGGACCCGCTGGAGGCCTCCACCACCTGGTCGTGGCGGCGGCTGGGGTAGCACCCACTTAAGCTCGTCACCATGACTGACGTACGCGCCGATCTGCTCCAGCAGATCAAGGACAAGGCCGTGGTGCACGGCAAGGTGACCCTCTCCTCGGGTCTGGAGGCCGACTACTACATCGACCTGCGCCGGATCACCCTGGACGGGGAGGCGGCGCCGCTGGTGGGGCAGGTCATGCTCGACCTGACGGCGGACCTCGACTTCGACTGCGTCGGCGGTCTGACCCTGGGCGCCGACCCGGTCGCCACCTCGATGCTGCACGCCTCCGCCGCGCGCGGGCAGCGCCTCGACGCCTTCGTCGTGCGCAAGGCGCAGAAGGCGCACGGCATGCAGCGCCGTATCGAGGGCACCGAGGTCAAGGGCCGTCGCTGCCTGGTCGTCGAGGACACCTCGACCACCGGCGGCTCGCCGCTGACCGCCGTCGAGGCGGTCCGCGAGGCGGGCGGCGAGGTCGTCGCGGTCGCCACGATCGTCGACCGGGGCGCGTCGCAGGCCATCGCGGACGCGGGCGTGCCCTACCTCACCGGCTACCAGCTGGCGGACCTGGATCTCGCCTGAAGTGGTGACCCAGGTCAAGGCCCTGCGGCTGTAGGGCTGTGACCTGGGGGTTTGTCCGAGGTCGGCGTGTTTCACGTGAAACACGCCGACCTTTGTGCATTCCGGGGCGCGGGGAACAGGCGTCCGCCGGGTGGAGTCCCGTGGAGAGTCTGGAAAGATGGGCCGCGACGATGACGTCGCCCCCAGGTCAGGGACCAGCACGCACACCCGCATATCCCAAGGAGCGGACAGATGCCCATCGCAACCCCCGAGGTCTACGCCCAGATGCTCGACCGGGCGAAGGCGGAGAAGTTCGCCTACCCGGCGATCAACGTGACCTCGTCCCAGACTCTGCACGCCGCGCTCCGTGGCTTCGCCGAGGCCGAGAGCGACGGCATCATCCAGATCTCCACCGGTGGTGCGGAGTTCCTGGGTGGCCAGCACAACAAGGACATGGTGACCGGTGCGGTCGCCCTGGCCGAGTTCGCACACATCGTCGCCGCGAAGTACGACATCACGGTCGCGCTGCACACGGACCACTGCCCCAAGGACAAGCTGGACGGCTACGTCCGCCCGCTGCTCGACGTCTCCGCCGAGCGCGTCGCGCGTGGTCTGAACCCGCTCTTCCAGTCCCACATGTGGGACGGCTCGGCCGAGACGCTGGCCGACAACCTGGCCATCGGCCAGGAGCTGCTGGCCAAGGCCGCCGCCGCCAAGATCATCCTTGAGGTCGAGATCACCCCGACGGGTGGCGAGGAAGACGGCGTCTCGCACGAGATCAACGACGAGCTGTACACGACCGTCGACGACGCGCTGCGTACCGCTGAGGCGCTGGGCCTGGGCGAGAAGGGCCGCTACCTGCTGGCCGCCTCGTTCGGCAACGTGCACGGTGTGTACAAGCCGGGCAACGTCGTGCTCCGTCCCGAGCTGCTGAAGGACCTGCAGGAGGGCGTCGGCTCGAAGTACGGCAAGGCGTCGCCGTTCGACTTCGTCTTCCACGGCGGGTCGGGCTCGACGGCCGAGGAGATCGCCACCGCGCTGGAGAACGGCGTCGTGAAGATGAACCTCGACACGGACACGCAGTACGCCTTCACGCGTCCGGTCGTGGACCACATGTTCCGCAACTACGACGCGGTGCTGAAGGTCGACGGCGAGGTCGGTACGAAGTCGAAGTACGACCCGCGGACGTGGGGCAAGGCGGCGGAGGCGGGCATGGCGGCGCGGGTCACGGAGGCCTGTGCGGCGCTCCGTTCCACGGGCACGCGGCTGAAGTAGTCCGGCTTTTCGCTTCGGCGGGCCCGGCACACCTGGTTCTTACGGGGGTGCTGGGCCCGCTCTGCGTGCGGGGCGTTGGGCGGGGCGGTGTGCGGGTGCGTGGATGGCGCGGGGCGGGGGGCGTCGTGCGGGTGCGTTGTGGCTGGTCGCGGGGCGGTGGTCGTCGTGCGGGTGCGTTGTGGCTGGTCGCGCAGTTCCCCGCGCCCCTAAAAGACTGCCCCTTGGCCTGCCGGCCCGTCCCGATCGCCCGCGCGGGATGGCCTTTCGGCCGGTGTGCGGCGACGATCCCCCTATGGCCGAAACCAAGCGTCCCAGCGCCCTGCGCGTCGGCAGCGCGCCCGGCCGCTGGGTACTCCTCACCACCGTCCTCGGATCCAGCATGGCAATGCTCGACTCCACCGTGGTGAACGTCGCCCTGCCGAGGATCGGCAAGGACCTCGGGGCCGACCTCGCCGGCCTCCAGTGGACCGTCAACGCCTACATGCTCACCCTCGCCGGGCTGATCCTGCTCGGCGGTGCACTCGGCGACCGCTACGGCCGCCGCAAGGTGTTCGTCGTCGGGGTCGTGTGGTTCGCCGTCGCGTCCCTCCTCTGCGGGCTCGCGCCCGACGCGACCGTACTCGTCGCCGCCCGCGCTCTCCAGGGCATCGGCGGAGCCCTCCTCACCCCCGGCTCCCTCGCGCTGATCCAGGCCTCGTTCCACCCCGACGACCGTGCCCGGGCGGTGGGGCTGTGGTCGGGTCTCGGCGGCATCGGGGCCGCCGTCGGACCGTTCCTCGGCGGCTGGCTGGTGGACGGACCGGGGTGGCGGTGGGCGTTCCTGATCAACGTGCCGCTGGCCGCGCTCTGTGTGCCGGTCGCGCTCCGGCATGTACCGGAGTCGAGGAATCCGCAGGCGCACGGCCGGTTCGACGTGCTGGGGGCCGTACTCGCGGCCGTCGCGCTGGGACTGGTGACGTACGCCCTGATCGAGGCGCCGGAGCGCGGCGCGTCGGCCGTCGTGCTCGGGTGCGCGGTCGGCGGGGTGCTCGTGGCGGGGGCGTTCTTGTACGTGGAGCGGACCCGGGCGGATCCGATGATGCCGCTCACGCTCTTCGCCTCGCGGCAGTTCACCGCGATCAACGTCGTGACGCTGTGCGTGTACGCGGCGTTCAGCGGGTTCTTCTTCCTGACCGCGCTGCAACTGCAGGTGGTGGTGGGCTATTCGGCGCTCCAGGCGGGCACGGCGATGCTGCCGACGACCGTGCTGATGCTGTTCCTGTCCGCCCGTTCCGGAGCGCTTGCCCAGCGCATCGGGCCGCGCGCCCCGCTGACCGTGGGGCCGCTGTTGTGCGCGGCGGGGATGCTGCTGATGCTGCGGGTCGGGGCGGGGTCCTCGTACGTGACGGACGTCCTGCCGGCGATCGTGGTGATGGGCATGGGGATGGTGACGCTGGTCGCGCCGCTCACCGCCACCGTGCTGGCCTCGGTCGACACCGGGCGGGCCGGGCTCGCGTCCGGCATCAACAACGCCGCCGCCCGCGCCGCCGGTCTCGTCGCGGTGGCCGCGCTGCCGCTGCTCGCGGGCATGGGGCCGGACGCGTACCGCTCGGCGGCGGAGTTCGGCGCCACCTTCGACCGGGCCATGCCGATGTGTGCGGGGGTGCTGGTGCTGGGCGCGCTGATCGCCCTGTGCACCGTACGGAACCCGGGCCCCGACGCGCACGTGCCGCAGTGCCGTACGAACTGCTCGGTCGCCGCCCCGCCACTGGAACCGGACAGCTGGGACCGCACCGCCTGATGCGCGTCACCTGAGGTGTCACCTGATGTGCACCGCCCGACAGTGCCCGAACCGCCCCCGCGGGCAGGCAGACTAGGGGCATGGCTATTCACCAGGATCTTCTCGGGGGACCGCCCCCGACCCACCTGCCCGACGACCCGGAGCCCCGCGAGCTGCTCGCGTCCGGTACGGCTCCGGCCGACGTCGCCGCGAAGTACCCCGCGTCCTCGCTGGCGTGGGCGCAGCTCGCCGACGACGCCTTCGAGAAGGGCGGCGTCGTCGAGTCGTACGCGTACGCGCGCACCGGCTACCACCGCGGCCTGGACTCGCTGCGCCGGGCCGGCTGGAAGGGTCACGGCCCGGTGCCGTGGGAGCACGAGCCGAACCGCGGCTTCCTGCGCGCCCTGCACGCGCTGGCCCGTGCCGCGCAGTCGATCGGCGAGGAGGAGGAGTACGACCGCTGCTCGACCTTCCTGCGCGACTCCTCCGCCCTGGCCGCGGACACGCTGGGCTGACCCACCCCGTACGACCCGCTGTCCCCACAGCCTGTGGAAAACAATCAGCCCCAGGCCGCGGGGGCAGCGGCGCGCCGGGGTGCCCGACACCCCGGGGTGCCCCGCACACCTGAGTCCCGACCCGAACCTCGCGACGACGGGCCCCCCGAGGCCTGCCCCTCCGCGCCCCACACACCTGCCCTGCGACCCGCGCCCGGTGCCATGCACCCCGGGACCGCATCCAGGCGTCCTGCCCCGGGTGCCACCGGCGGCGGCACGCGCCCCGCACTCCCGGCGCCCTGCGCACCGCGCCCTCGTACTCCCGGCGACCCGCACCCCACCCGGCCCCCGGTGGGGTGGGGTGCGGCGGGGTGGGGTGGGCGACACGCGCCCCCTCCCGCTTCCCAGTCGCTTCCCGTTAGGACGCCTGTACGATCGGCGGACCGTAGCGATGATCGTTACCGGCATTCGGGGCAACCTCGCCCCGCTCCCCCCACCCGCCGGGAACGCAGACCAGGGGAGGGCTCTGCCGTGGGCCAGCGCGACGATCGTCGGGAGTATGCCCGGCCCGACCGCCGCAGTCGTAGTGGCAGGAGTCGTAGCAGTGGTCGTTTGCGGCGTGCCCGGCTTACCCGGCGTGGGCGGTTTCTCGTCTGGCTGGTCGTAGTGGTCGCAGTCGTCGGCGGTGGTGGGCTCGGGGTTGCCGCCTGGCAGCGCGGTGCCGGCAAGCCGAGCACCCCGTGGGCTGCGGACGAGAGACCGGGCGGGGAGAGTGCCGGGGCCTCGGGCGGTGCTCCCGGTGAGGTTTCCTCCGACCCGCCCAGCCGGGAGCGGGCGACCGGATCCGGTGTTCCCAAGGCCGGGTCCGGCACCTTTTCCACCGCCCGCGTCTCCGGCCGGCCCGTCGGTAGCGGCAGTACCCTGCGCCGCTATCAGGTGCAGGTCGAGAACGGCAGCGGGATCTCCCCGGACCAGGCCGCCGCCGAGATCCAGGCGATCGTGGCCCACCCGCGCGGGTGGGCCGGCCACGGCAGGGGACAGTTCCAGCTCGTCGCGGGCCACGCCGACATCGTTATCCGGATCGCCACCCCCGACACCGCCGACCGCCTCTGCGGAGAAGCGGGTCTGGACACGGGTGGCGAGCTCAACTGCGAGACCGGCAAGGGAGTCGTGGTGAACCTGCGCCGCTGGGTGCAGGGCTCTCCGCAGTTCAAGGGCCCGCCCGCCGAGTACCGGCACCTGATCATCAACCACGAGCTGGGCCACGCCCTCGGCCTCGGCCACCTCGGCTGCCCCGGTGCGGGCCGGCCGGCGCCCGTGATGATGCAGCAGATCAAGGGCCTGGAGGGCTGCCGTTCCAATGCCTGGCCCTACGCCGCGAACGGGGCGTATCTGACCGGCCCCGCTCTGTGAGAATCCCGCCCCGCTCTGTGAGAATCCCCCCCGCCCCGCGCTGTGGGGACCCCGCCGTCCCACCCTCTGAGGCGCGGCCCGTCACCCTCCGGCCTATGATGCCCAGCAGGGGACCGGGGCCCGAGAATCCTTCTAGGGAGGGGCGGACCGCTACCTGGAAGTTCGTGTCTAGGAGCATGCGATGACGCACACCCCCGAGGCGCCCGGAACCGAAGGTTCGGAGACCCCGAACCTCGATTTCGCAGGCACCACGCCCTACGAGGACTACGTCCAGGCGGACGTCCTCACCCACCTCCAGCACCCCCTCTCCGACGATCCCGGCGAGATGGTCTTCCTGGTCACCACCCAGGTCATGGAGCTGTGGTTCACGGTCATCGTCCACGAGTGGGAGACCGCGGCGACCGCGCTGCGCGAGGAGCGGATACCCGTCGCGCTGGAAGCCCTGAAGCGTTCCACCCGCGAGCTGGAGGCCCTGAACGCCTCCTGGAAGCCGCTTTCCAACCTCACCCCAGCCCAGTTCAACTCGTACCGCAGCGCACTCGGCGAGGGCTCCGGGTTCCAGTCGGCGATGTACCGGCGGATGGAGTTCCTGCTCGGCGACAAGGCCGCCTCGATGCTCGTGCCGCACCGGGGAGCGCCCCGTGTGCACGCCGAGCTGGAGAAGGCGCTGCACCAACCCAGCCTTTACGACGAGGTGTTGAGGCTCCTGGCCCGGCGCGGGCTGCCCGTGCCGCAGGAGGTCCTGGACCGCGACCTCTCGAAGAAGTACGTACCGTCGCCCGAGGTCGAGGCCGTCTGGGCGAAGGTGTACGGGTCCGAGGAGGTCGGCACCGGGCGGTCCGAACTCGTCGTGCTCGGCGAGGCGTTGACCGAGGTCGGCGAGCTCGTCTGGCGCTGGCGCAACGATCACCTGGTGGCGACGCGCCGCGCGATGGGCTCCAAGGTCGGCACCGGCGGCTCCGCCGGAGTGGCGTGGCTGGAGAAGCGCGCCCAGAAGAACGTCTTCCCCGAGCTGTGGACGGCGCGCAGCCATGTCTGAGACACCTTCCGGGACAGCGGCAGAGACCGCGCCAGAGAACGGGACCGCGCCGAAGACCCCCGCGTCCGAAGCGGTCATGTTTCACGTGAAACAGGCCGCCGCCCTCGACGCCGCCGACGAACTCGCCAAGTTCCGCGAGCTGTTCGCCCTCCCCGAGGGCGTCGTCTACCTCGACGGGAACTCCCTCGGTGCACTGCCCCGCGCCGTCCCCGGCCGCGTCCAGGACGTGATGGCCAGGGAGTGGGGCGAACTGCTGATCCGCTCCTGGGACGAGAGCGGCTGGTGGACCGCGCCCGAGCGGATCGGCGACCGCATCGCCCCGCTCGTCGGCGCTGCGGCCGGGCAGATCGTGGTCGGCGACTCGACCAGCGTCAATGTCTTCAAGGCGCTGGTGGGGGCCGTACGGCTGGCGGACGACGAGCGCGACGAGGTCCTCGTCGACGCGACGACCTTCCCCACCGACGGCTACATCGCCGAGTCCGCGGCCCGGATGACCGGCCGCACCCTGCGCCCGGTCCGCCCGGAGAAGGTGCCGGGCGCCCTCGGGCCCCGTACCGCCGCCGTGCTCCTCAACCACGTCGACTACCGGTCCGGCCGCCTGCACGACTTGCCGGGTCTGACTGCGGCGATCCACGACGCGGGCGCGCTCGCCGTCTGGGACCTGTGCCACAGCGCGGGCGCGCTCCCGGTCGGGCTCGACGCGCACGGCGTGGACCTGGCGATCGGCTGCACGTACAAGTACCTGAACGGCGGCCCCGGTTCGCCCGCCTACCTGTACGTCGCCGCCCGCCACCAGGACCGCTTCGACTCGCCGCTGCCGGGCTGGACCGGGCACGCGAACCCGTTCGGGATGACCCCGGACTACACCCCCGCCGACGGCGCCGCACGCGGCCGGGTCGGCACCCCCGACATCCTCTCGATGCTGGCGCTCGAAACGGCGCTCGGTGTCTGGGACGGCGTCGGCGTCGACTCCGTACGAGCGAAGTCGCTGGCCCTCACGGACTTCTTCGTGGAGTGCGTACGGGCCTACGCACCGGAAGGCCGCGTGGAGGTCGTGACGCCCCTCGCGCACGCCGAACGCGGCAGTCAGATCGCACTCCGCTGCGACGACGCGGGCGACGTGATGCGGGCGCTGATCGCGCGGGGCGTGGTCGGGGACTTCCGTCACCCGGACGTGCTGCGGTTCGGCTTCACTCCGCTGTACGTCGGATTCGGTGACGTGGAGCGGGCGGCACGGGTGCTCACCGAGGTGCTGTAGGCCGTACACGGAGGGTGGCCACGTCGGAGGGAACGGTTTCCGGCGTGGCCACGCCTGTGCAAAGTGCCTGGTAGCGTCCGCGCTTAATGATCGACAAGGGTGTACGAACGTCCCGCCAGTGCCCGGAGGTTGAAGCCGTCATGCCGAGCGTCCCCCTGCCGGACGAGCCGTCCGAGCTCCCGCTCGACGAGCCGCCGACGCTCCCCGCCGTCGCACCGGACGCCAGTGCTCCGTACGGGGACCATCCCGACCAGGTGATCGACTTCTATGCGCCTCGTGGCACCGGCGGCGGGTCCGCGCCGCTGGTGGTGGTTCTGCACGGCGGGGCGTGGCGGGCGCCGTACGACCGCCAGCACATCACCCCGTTCGCCGACTTCCTCGCCAGGCGCGGTTTCGCGGTCGCCAACGTCGAGTACCGGCGCGGGAGTTCGCTGCCGCACCAGGACGCGAACGGACCGCTGGCCGGCCGCTGGCCGGAGACCTTCGACGACGTGGCGGCGGCCCTCGACGCGCTGCCGCACCTGGCGAAGGAGGCGCTGCCCGAGGCGGACGTCCGGCGCACCGTCCTGACCGGGCACTCGGCCGGCGGGCACCTGGCGCTGTGGGCAGCCGCCCGGCACGTGCTCCCGGAGGGCTCGCCGTGGCGCCTGTCCTCGCCGCCGCCGCTGCGGGGAGTGGTCGCGCTCGCCCCGATCGCGGACTTCGCGTCGGCGGTACGGGCGGGGGTGTGCGGCGGCGCCGTCACCCAACTCCTCGGCGGGGAAGGGCTGTACGAGGAGCGGCAGCCGTACGCGGATCCGGCCGCGCTCCTCCCCACCGGCATCGCCACGGCCGTCGTGCAGGGCCGCACCGACACGACGGTCCCGCAGGAGGTGTCGGAGGCGTTCGCGGACGCGGCGGCCAGGGCGGGCGAGGTCGTCGGGCTGACGCTGCTCGAAGACGTGGGGCACTTCCCGCTGATCGATCCGGCGGCGGACGCGTGCGCGGTAGTCGCGGAGGAGATCGCGCAGCTCGCCTACTGAGTCCCGCGGCCCCTTCCCGCCGGACCCGGGCAGGGGCCGCGTAGTACTTGGGACGGACGGGAAAGGTCGGCGTACGGATTGACGACCTGCCCCGTCCGGGCGCCTACCTTGGGAAACGTGACCAAGACGACCCGTAGTCGAAGCCCTGAATTCCACCTGGCGGCGCGTGCGCTGGGCGGGCTGCGCGAGGACCTGCTGCGCGCCCCGTTCGCGTACCGGCTGCTGCCGCCCCTGAACCCGGACGCGCCGCTGCTGGCCCGGCTGCCCGCCCGGATACGGGCCGGGGCGGTGTGGATCGTGCACGCGGTCGTCGTGGGGCTCGCGCTGCTGGCGGGGGGCGTCGCCCACGTGGGGGTGGGGGGACACGACTTGGTCACGGCCATGGTGATGGGCCTCCTCACCGCCGTGCCGGTGCTGCTGACCCTCGTGCGTCCGGTCGGCGCCTTCTGGCTGTCGATGCTGATGGCACTGGTGACCGGTGGCCTCGAAGGCTTCGTCGACGCCTGGCCCTGGCCGTCGGGAATGATCGTGGCGCACCTGGCGGTCCTCGTGGTGGTCGCGGCCAGGACCCGCCCGCGGACCGCGGCCTGGATGTGGGCGCTCTCCGTCGTGTACAGCGTGCTGGCGGAGGTGCTGCCGAACGACCACGAGACGTTCAACAACGCTCCGGGCCTGCTGACCGGCGCCGCCTTCCTCCTCCTGGTGGTCTGTCTCGTCCACGTCCGCAGGCTGGGTCAGCGCGAGGTCGTCGCCCAGAAGACCGTCACCGCCGTGGAACGCGACCGGCGCACCCTCCTCGAAGAGCGCACCACCATCGCCCGCGAGCTGCACGACGTCGTCGCGCACCACATGTCGGTGGTCGCCATCCAGGCGGAGGCCGCCCCCTACCGGGTGGAGAACCCGCCGCCGGAACTGGAGCAGGCCTTCGCCACGATCCGCGAGAACGCGGTGGCCGCCCTCACCGAACTCCGCCGCGTCCTGGGCGTCGTACGGGCATCGGACTACGAGGCCCCCGACGCCCCGCAGCCCCGCCTGGCCGACCTCACCCGACTCCTCGCCAACGTCCGCGACACGGGCCTGGACGTCGAACAGACCACCACCGGCGCGGTCCGCGAACTCCCGCAGGGCGTCGAGCTGTCCGCGTACCGGATCGTGCAGGAGGCGCTGAGCAATGTGCTGCGGCACGCACCGGGGGCGTCCGCCCGCGTCGAGGTCAGTTACGTCCTGGGCGGCCTCGGCCTGCGGGTGGTGAACGCCCCGGGGACGGCCGACGCCCCGCCGTCGCCGGGCGCGGGCCACGGGGTGACCGGGATGCGGGAGCGGGTCGCCATGCTGGCCGGCGAGATGACGGCGGAGCCGACGGCGGAGGGGGGCTTCGAGGTGACGGTGTTCGTGCCGGTGGCGGCGGCGGAGCCCGTGACCGGCACGAACACCGTGACCTCGCCGGAGACCGTACGGGACGCGGTGCCGGTACAGGCCCCGGCCGTCGAGGACGCGGCCCCGCAGCCCCGGAAGGCCACCGCATGAAGACGACGGCTGCGGTGGTTTCCCCCATCCGCGTACTGATCGTCGACGACCAGATGATGGTCCGCGAGGGCTTCTCCGTCCTGCTCAACGCGATGCCCGACATCGAGGTCGTCGGCGAGGCGGTCGACGGACGCCAGGCGATCGCCCAGGTCGCGGCCCTGCACCCGGACGTCGTCCTGATGGACATCCGGATGCCCGAGCTGAACGGCATCGAGGCGACCCGCGCGATCGTCGCCGCGAACGCGGACGCCAAGGTGCTCGTCCTGACCACCTTCGACCTCGACGAGTACGTCTACCAGGCCCTGCGCGCCGGAGCGTCCGGCTTCCTCCTCAAGGACGCGTCCGCCCGCCAACTCGCCGAAGGCGTACGGGTGGTGGCGGGCGGCGACGCGCTGCTCGCCCCCGCCGTCACCAAGCGCCTGATCGCCGAGTTCTCCAAGATCACCGAACCGGGCGCCCGGCAGCCCGCGAGCCTCGCCCAGATCGGCGACCTCACCGACCGCGAGACCGAGGTCCTCGTCCTCATCGCCCACGGCCTCTCCAACGGCGAGATCGCCTCCCGCCTGGTCGTCGCCGAGTCCACGATCAAAACCCACGTGAGCCGGATCCTGGTCAAACTGGGCCTACGGGACCGCACCCAGGCGGCGGTCTTCGCGTACGAGGCGCGGCTGGTGAGGCCGGGGTAGGGGGAGATCACCCGTTCGGGCGAACGACAGGACAAGGGCCGCCGTACGCGTGTCGGCTCATCCACACTGGTGCTCGCCAGGAAGGGAGCGCATCATGACGGTCATGGCAGAGCGCACGTCCGGCATGACGGTTGAGGAGTTCGAAGAGGTGGCCCGAGTGGCCGCCGCGGCTTCCGACGCCGTCAGGTTCGAGTTCATCGACGGACGGACCAGGGAAAAGAAAGTGCCGGACGGGGATCACAACGCAATCGTCGAATGGCTTCGGGCGATTTGTATGCAGCATCGGCCAGGGTGGGCCTTGTTCGGCTCCGACCAGGGACTCAAGGTGGAGGCCTATCGCAAGGGCCGGGCCAGGCCGGACGGAGTCCTTGCACCTCGGAAGACATTTGCGGGCCAGGGCGAGTGGGCGGATCCCGCAGGCGCCTTGATGGTGGTCGAGGTGACCTCGTACGACTCGGACACCGACCACCGGGACCGGGTGGAGAAACCGCCTGCCTATGCCGCTGCGGGCATTCCGGTGTACGTGCTCATCGACCGGGACAGCTGCGAGGTCACCGTGTTCAGCAAGCCCGACCAGGAACGCGGCAAGTACGCGGATGCCCACAGCGTGGCTTTCGGCGTGCGGATCACGATTCCGGAGCCCGTGGGCATCGAACTGGATACCGAGGAACTCAAGGATTACGTCCGCTGACCGTTCGCTTCCTTGCGATCATGCCCCCATGACCACTCACCACGACCGCGACTCCCTCCTCGCCGAAGCCGTCGCCCTGCGCACGGCGGACCGTACGGAGGAGGCCCGCCAGCGCCTGCTCGTGCTGGGGGAGCGCTTCCCCGAGGACGCGGAGATCGCCTACCAGACGGCGTGGGCGCACGATCGGCTCGGCCTGGAGGCGGAGGCGGTGCCCTTCTACGAGGCGGCACTGGCCGGAGAACTTTCGCCTGCCGACCGCCGGGGTGCACTACTGGGACTCGGCAGTACGTACCGGATCCTCGGCCGGTACGAGGAAGCGGTACGCACCCTGCGGTCCGGGACGGAAGAATTCCCCGCCGACGGCGCCCTGCGGACCTTCCTCGCGATGGCCCTCTACAACGTGGGCGAGGCCCACGAGGGGATGCAGCTCCTGCTCCACCTGCTCACGGAGAGCAGCGAGGACGCGGGGGTACGGCAGTACCGGGCAGCGATCAACCACTATGCGAAGGACCTCACAGAAACCGTGTGAGCCCGCCGCCCCTCCCCGCCCCTCCGCCTCAACCGCTCGCCGCGCCCCTGACGGGGTGCGTTCCTCAAGCGCCGGACGGCCCGAGCCGACGCGGCCCGTACACCGCTGTCCCGGCCCCGGTCCGCAGCGCCCAGTACCTGTCCCCGTACGACCAGTGCCACCACTCCGTCGGGTAGTTGACCAGCCCCGCGGCCGTCAGTGCCGCTCCCAGGACTGCCCGGTTCGCCCGGCCCTGCGGGCTGACTCCCGGCCCGTCGGTGTAGCAGGCTCCGGCGCTCTCCTCCGGGCTCGCGTTCATCGGTGTGCCCATGTCCAGTTCGCGGCCGTCCTCGTCCGCGAGCGTCAGGTCCACCGCTCCGCCCGCACTGTGCGGCGCGATCTCCGGCGGTGATACGTAGCGGCTCGCCGCACTGCGCAGCTCCGCCGCGCTCCAGCCGGGGTTCAGGTGCCGCAGCCGCGCCTCGTACTCCTCGAAGTACTCCCGCTGGAGCTCCAACGGCCGGTACCCCTCCACCATCGCGAGCCGCAGGCCGTCCGGCAGCAACTCCTGTGCGTGGAGCAGGCGTTGGACCACGCCCTCCCTCAGGTGTGCGTACGCCCCCGCCTCGTCGAGCCGCTCCTTGCCCGTCCGGATCCCACTCCTCCGTACGTCCACCAGCGGCTCGCCGCACTCCTCCACCGGTATGGCGGCAATCCTCGGGTCGGCCATCAGCACGATCTCAGCAGTCATCGGACGATGATCTCGTACGCCACTGCTGCCGGCCCTGACGTACGGGTACTGGAGCAGGCGGCGCGGCGAATGAGCCACCGCCCCGCCCTGCCCTGCCCCGCCCCGCTCCGGGCGCGGCCGCCCCTCAGGACCCTGCGGTCGGCACTTCCGGCTCCAGCGAGTTGCCCGCCGGGATGCGGCCGCAGTCCGACGGCGCCTTCTTGCCCGCGAACCGGTCGTTCAGCCAGCCCAGGGCGGTCGGCGCCCACGGCACGGCGGCCCCGACGTGGCTCAGCAGCTCGAACTGCTGGTACTTGATCGCCGCGTTGCCCTTGTCGCAGTACTGGCGTGCCAGCCCCCGCACGTCCCCGGCGACCATCACCCCGTCGCCTCGCCCGATGCCCGGGAGGTTGCTGAGGGTCCCCTCGAAGACGCCTCCGTTGCCCTGCGCGATGTACCCGGGGATCTGCGGGGTGGCGGCCGAACCGAGGTTGAGCTTGTTCACGGCCTCGACGAAGGGGGCCACCGAGTTCGGGTCCGCGTACTGCGGCTTGACCAGCTTCTTCCAGGTCAGCCCCGGGTACTGGCCCAGCGCGTTGGCGATCGACGCCTTCTGGAGCTTCTTGAAGACCTCGGCCCCGTAACTGTTCAGGTAGGGCGTGAAGTCGATGTCGTACGCGCGGGCGGCCCCGATGACGGCCATCGGTGCGACGCCCGCCCAGATCGAACTGCCGCTGATGTACTTGAGGTTGTGGGACGGGTTCACCAGCAGCCCGCCCTCGGCGTAGCCCACCAGTCTCTTGTTGACGTCCGGCGCGTAGCTCGGCGCGAGGACAGCGGCCCAGTGGGTGGCGATGGCCCCGCCGGAGTACCCGGCGAGCCCGAACCGGGTGGCGGAGTTCAGCCCGGTCTCCGGGGCCTTGCTCGCGGCCCGGATCGAGTCCAGCGTGTTCGTCCCGTACTCGGGCCCGGCCGCGAAGTTGGCGGTCTGCCCCTCGGTGTCCGGGACGACGACGTTGTAGCCCGCCAGCAGCAGGGGGGCCAGGAGGAGCGACTCGCCGTTGGCGATCGCGCCGCCGAGGGAGACGTCACCGGCGATCGCCCGCGAGGGCCCGTGCTCGGGATCGAGGGAATCGTAGAACGACTGGTACGACACGGCCTTGCTGCTGTCGCCGTTCGGACTGCGCACGACCGAGGTCACCCCGGCGGACGGGCGGCCCTGCGCGTCGACCGTGCGGAACAGCAGTTGGGTGGCCTTGACCGGCGTCGCGAGGCCGAGGACGTGGTAATTCAGCGTCCGTGTCTTCAGCACGTCGCCCGGCGCGTACGAGGCCAGGGGCTTGCTGCCGTCGTAGAGGTAGAACGAGTCCTTCGCCGCGACGGCCGACGAGGCCGAAGGGGTGACGGAAGGTGTGACGGAAGGAGCGGCCGAAGCCGTGGCCATGGGAACAGCCGTGACGGCCAGAACAGTGACGGCAGCAGTTGCCAACTTCCCCGATGCGATGCGGTGCATGGTTCCCTCGGATTCATGGGGGTGGGGGGTGTTACCTAGCGGTAACAGCGCCGAAAGTTACCAATTGGTAAGCGAGTTGACCAGAGTTCTCACAAGCGAGGGAGTGACAGGGCCGGAGTTCTGAGCGGATACGCCCACGATCGACCGCTCTTGATGGATCGCGACCGGGTGGCTGGGGCGCCCCTCACGTACGCGCATATGCCACTACGCTCCGTATCCACTGGCTCAGATCGCGAAGGAGGCGCATCATGACTCTGATGCAGGAACGACCGATCGTCACAGACGGCACCACCACCTCCCCCGGCTTCAAGGGACTGCTCGAAACCCTTGACGAGCTGCACGTGCCGGACGGCTTCAGCGCCGAAATCATCAGGGGGAGCATCGTCGTGTCACCGTGGTCAAAGGGCTACTACCTGGACGTCATGGATGTGATCTGTGATCAGCTCCGCAGCCATCTGCCGGAAGGGCACCGCATCAGTCAGGCTCCGGCGCTGTACACATTTCCCAGCGTCGAGCGTGCCTATGGCCCTGACATCCACGCAGCTCACCGGAGGGCGCGAGGTACCACCAGCAACTGTCTCGACGGCGAATCCCTCTCCTTCGTCGCCGAGCTGACCTCCCCCTCCACCCGGGAGAACGACTGCACCGACAAGGTGCGGGAGTACGGCAGGGCGGGCGTGCCGGTGTACCTCCTGCTCGACATGCAGGAAGAGCTGGCGACGGTCTTCTCCTCGCCGACCGTGCGGGGGTACGCCGCCACCATCACGGTCCCGTTCGGCGAGAAGGTGCGCCTCCCCGAGCCCTTCGACTGCGAGCTGGACACCGCCGGTTTCACCGCACCCGACGACGAAGAGTCCTGAGCGCGGAAATACGGAAACGAAAACGCCGAAGGGGCGTCCGGGGCAGCGATGCCCCGGACGCCCCTTCGGCTATGGGCGACCTGGCTCCTAGATGAAGGAGTTGATCTCGATCGTCTCGGTGCGGCCGGGGCCGACGCCGATGGCGGAGATCGGGGCGCCTGACATCTCTTCCAGGGCCTTCACGTACGCCTGCGCGTTCTTCGGCAGGTCGGCGAAGGTCTTGGCCTTGGTGATGTCCTCGGACCAGCCGGGGAGCTTCTCGTAGATCGGCTTCGCGTGGTGGAAGTCGGTCTGCGAGTACGGGAGCTCCTCGACGCGCTTGCCGTCGATCTCGTACGCGACGCAGACGGGGATCTCCTCCCAGCCGGTCAGCACGTCCAGCTTGGTGAGGAAGAAGTCCGTCAGGCCGTTCACGCGGGTCGCGTAGCGGGCGATCGGGGCGTCGAACCAGCCGCAGCGGCGGTCACGGCCGGTGGTGACACCGCGCTCGCCACCGATGCGGCGCAGCGCCTCGCCGTCCTCGTCGAACAGCTCGGTCGGGAACGGGCCCGCGCCGACACGGGTCGTGTAGGCCTTCAGGATGCCGATGACGCGGCTGATCTTCGTCGGGCCCACGCCCGCACCCGTGCAGGCGCCGCCCGCGGTCGGGTTCGAGGAGGTGACGAAGGGGTACGTGCCGTGGTCGACGTCGAGCAGGGTGCCCTGGCCGCCCTCGAAGAGGACCACCTTGTTGTCGTCCAGCGCCTTGTTGAGGACGAGGGTGGTGTCCGTGACGAAGGGCTTGATCTGCTCCGCGTACTGGAGCATCTCCTCGACGATCTTCCCGGCCTCGATGGCACGGCGGTTGTACAGCTTGGTGAGCAGCTGGTTCTTGGTCTCCAGCGCCGCTTCGACCTTCTGGATGAGGATCGACTCGTCGTAGAGGTCCTGAACGCGGATGCCGGTGCGGTTGATCTTGTCGGCGTAGGTCGGGCCGATGCCGCGACCGGTCGTACCGATCTTCCGCTTGCCGAGGAACCGTTCCGTCACCTTGTCGACGGTGACGTTGTACGGCGTGATCAGGTGCGCGTTTCCGCTGATCAGAAGCTTGGACGTGTCGACGCCGCGGTCGTTGAGACCACTCAGCTCGGAGAGCAGTACGGCGGGATCGACGACGACACCGTTTCCGATGACCGGCGTGCACTCAGGAGAGAGGATTCCGGAAGGGAGAAGATGCAGCGCGTACTTCTGGTCGCCTACGACGACCGTGTGGCCGGCGTTGTTGCCGCCCTGGTAGCGCACTACATAATCGACGGATCCACCGAGCAGGTCGGTGGCCTTTCCCTTGCCTTCGTCACCCCACTGAGCACCGAGCAGCACAAGTGCGGGCACAGGCGTACACCCCTTCCGGGCGGGGCATGTCCAAGGTCAGGGGCGTACGCGACGACATGCGCCGACGACTGTGTCGATGCGTGCCTCACGTGCCTTGACCGCTGAACCGCTGCCCCGGAATAGACGAAGCCCCTGGCGCAATAGCGCAAGGGGCTCTTGCACAAAGATGCTACCCGAGGAAGGACCGAGGTGTCGGATCCCGACCAGCTCATGGTGGTCATCGACCCGGTCGCCCGGCGCATGGACGGCGAGTCCGTGCGTATCGCGAAGGATGTGCTGTGTGCCGGGGCGCGCGCCAAAATTTGTCTTCCCGACAGTGCCGAGGAGTTCGCGCGGGCCCTTGCCCGCCGGGGCCGACGCAGGCCCGTGGTGATCGGCGACGACCTCGCGCTGGTACGTGCGGTGGGCCTGCTGCACCGTGAGCGGGAGCCGTCCCAGCGGGGCCCGCTGGCACTGATCCCGGTCGGGGCGGAGGTGTCTTTGGCCAGGTCACTGGGGGTGCCGGCGGGCACGGTCGCGGCGGCCCGCGCGGTTCTGGACGGAACGATCCGGCAGCTGGATCTGCTGGTCGACGACCGGGACGGGGTGGTGCTGGGCGAGGTCCTGGTCCCCGCCCCCGCACTCGCCCCGGCATCCGTCCCGGTGACCGCGCCCCCGCACACCGGGGGCGCGGGCCCTTCCGTGTGGTCGGCGTCGTGGTCGGCGTCCTGGTCCGCCTGCTGCTCGCTCGTACGGACGCTGGTACGCCCGCCCCCCGGACCCGCCCTGCGGACGTACCGGCTGCGGGTGGAGGCGGACGGCGTGCTGCTCAGCGATCTGGACGAGCCGGTGGAAGGAGTGTCGGTACGTTCCGGGGGCGGCGGATTCGCGGAGGTGGTGGTGGACCGGGCCGCGGCCGACGGCCCCCCGGTGACCGCCAGGGCCCGCACCGTCACGGTCTCCGGCCCCGACTTCCGCTACCGCGCGGACGCGACGGTCGGCGGCCCGGTACGGACCCGCACGTGGACGGTGCGGGAGGGGGCTTGGGGGCTGGTGGTGCCGGTGGGATGAGGGGACCCCGGCACGCTGGTGTTCGCCCGCGTCGGCGGCCCGTTCCTCGGCGGTCGCTACTTCCCGGTTTCCCCGGACTCCGCCGCCTGCCCGTCCCGGTGTGCCCGCCAGCGGTCCATCATCAGGGGGATCTCCTTCTGTACGAAGGCGAAGAAGTCCGCCGACTCCGCGATGCGGCGGCCCGCCGGGGTGTCGGGGCCGAGGCTTTCGGCGCCCTCCAGGAGGACGGCCTCCCAGCGGACCATGACCTGGTCGCGGCGGCCGAAGGTTTCGTACCAGAGTTCGTCGTGCAGGCGGTAGAGGTCGCGGCGGGTGCCGGGCTCGCGTTCTCGGCGGATCATGCTGACGTGCGTGAGGTAGCGGACCGCGCCGGATACGGCGGCGGGGCTGATCCGTAGCTGTTCGGCCAGTTCGGTGGAGCTGAGCGCGCCCTTGTCGGATGCCAGGAGGGCGGCGAAGACCCGGGAGGCCATTCGCTGCATGCCCGCCTCGGTCAGCTCCGAGGCGAAGCGCTCGACGAACCGGGAGACCACGGCCTCGCCGACGCCGTTCGTGTTGTTGGTTTTGGTGGCGTTCTCGCTGGTCACTGGTTCATCGTCTCCCCATGCTCGGCCGTGCACCGGAGTTTATACGCTTTCTTAACTTCACAACTTTGTGAAGTGAGCGTACTTTCAGAACCATGACCAAGGCAATCAGCGTGGCCGGACTGCACAAGTCGTTCGGCCGCACGCATGCACTGGACGGCCTCGACCTGGATGTCAGGTCCGGCGAGGTTCACGGCTTCCTCGGGCCCAACGGGTCCGGCAAGTCCACCACCGTCCGGGTCCTCCTCGGCCTGCTGCGCGCCGACTCCGGCGACGTACGCCTGCTGGAAGGGGACCCGTGGCAGGACGCGGTCGAGCTGCACCGGCGGATCGCGTACGTGCCGGGCGACGTGACCCTGTGGCGGAACCTCTCCGGGGGCGAGGTCATCGATCTGTACGGCAGGCTGCGGGGCGGCCTCGATCCGGCGCGGCGGGCGGAGCTCGTGGAGCGGTTCGAGCTGGACCCGACCAAGAAGGGACGCACGTACTCCAAGGGCAACCGGCAGAAGGTGGCACTCGTGGCGGCCTTCGCGGCCCGCGACGTCGACCTGCTGATCCTCGACGAGCCGACCAGCGGCCTCGACCCGCTGATGGAGTCGGTCTTCCAGCGGTGCGTGGAGGAGGCGCGCGACGCCGGGCGCACCGTACTGCTGTCCTCGCACATCCTCAGCGAGGTGGAGGCGCTCTGCGACCGGGTGAGCATCATCCGGCAGGGGCGGACGGTGGAGACCGGCTCGCTGGCCCAGCTGCGCCACCTCACCCGTACCTCGATCACGGCCGAGCTGGCGTCCGCGCCGAACGGGGTGGCCTCGCTGCCCGGCGTGCACGACGTTGACGTGCAGGGCAACCGGATCCGTCTCCAGGTCGACACCGACAAGCTGGACGCGGTGCTCGGCTCGCTCGTCGCGTCGGGGGTGCGCTCGCTCACGAGCACGCCGCCGACGCTGGAGGAGCTGTTCCTGCGGCACTACAGCGACGACCGCGAGGAGGAGGTGGCGGCGCGATGAGTGCGATTGCAGCCGGTTCGGCCGGTGGTCGTCAACTCACCGGTACCGGCGCCCTGTTGAGGCTGGCGGTGCGCCGGGATCGGGTGGTCATGCCGGTGTGGGTGCTGGCGCTGGGCCTGATGGTCAGCAGCGGTGCCAACACCATCAAGTCCCTGTACGACACCCCCGAGGAACGGGCGAACGCAGCCGTATCGATGGCCTCCAGCGGTTCGCTGCGCGCGCTGTACGGGCCGGTCTTCGACCCGTCGGTGGGCGGTCTTGTGGCCTGGCGGTTCGGGGTGTTCGCGGCGCTGCTCGCCGGGGCGATGAGCCTGGTCGTCGTCGTACGGCACACCCGGGAGGAAGAGGAGACCGGGCGGCAGGAGCTGATCTCGGCGGCGCGGGTCGGGCGGCACGCCTCCCTCACCGCGGCGCTGATCGCCGCGCTGATCGCCAACGCGGCGGTCGCGCTCCTCGTGACCGGCGCGCTCGCGTCGTCCACCGGGGACGCGGCGGGTGCGCTCGCGCTGGGGCTTGCGATCGCGGCGAGCGGGGCGTTCTTCGCGGGCACGGCGGCCGTCATGGCGCAGCTCACCGAGAGCGCCAGGCTGGCGAAGGGCCTGACGGCGGCGGTGCTCGGCACGGCCTTCGCACTGCGGGCAGCGGGCGACGCGGGCACCACCGACGCCTCGTCCGTCCTCAACTGGATCTCCCCGCTCGGCTGGGCGGAGAACGTCCGCCCGTACGCCGGCGAGCGCTGGTGGCTGCTCCTGATCCTGACCGGCGCCGCGCTCGCCCTGATGGCGGCGGCCCGCGTCCTCTCCGGGCGGCGCGACGTCGGGATGAGCTTCCTGGCCACCCGCCCGGGTCCCGCCGCCGGACGCCTCACCTCGGCTTACGGGCTCGCCTGGCGGCTCCAGCGCGGCAACGTGCTGGGCTGGACGCTCGGCTTCCTGGCGGCCGGGGTCCTCTTCGGCGGCATGACCGCCGGGGTGGGCGACCTGGTCGGCGGCAACGCGCAGACCAAGGAGATCTTCCAGCGGATGGGAGGTCAGCAGGGCCTGAGCGAGGCCTTCCTGGCGGCGATGGTCTCCATGCTGGGCATGGTCGCCGCCCTGTACGTCGTCTCCTCCGTCCTGCGTCTCCACGGCGAGGAAACCTCCCAGCGCGCCGAACCCGTCCTCGCGGGCGCGGTGGGCCGGCTCCGCTGGGCGGCCGGCCACCTGGTGATCGCCTTCGGCGGCACGGCCCTGCTGATGGTCGTCGGCGGCCTCGCCCTGGCCCTCGGCTACGGCCAGGACTTCGGCCCGGTGCTTGGCGCGGCCCTCGTCCAACTCCCCGCCATCTGGGTGCTGGGCGGTGTGACGGTCCTGCTGTACGGGGCCTTCCCCCGTGCGGCGGCGGCCAGTTGGGCGGTGGCCGGCCTGTGCCTGGCCCTCGGCTGGATCGGCCCCGCCCTGAACCTCCCGCACGCGGTCATGAACCTCTCGCCCTTCAGCCACTTGCCGAAGATGCCGGGGGCGGAGATGGCGTGGACACCGGTCCTGCTGCTGACGGCGATCGCGCTGGCGCTGGTGTGCGGGGGCCTGGCCGGCCTGCGCCGCAGGGACGTGGGCTGAGCTGGGCCCTTGGGCGGGCAGCGGGGCGGGTGGGGCACGGTGTGCCTACGCCCGCCCCGCCGCCCGCCCAGCCACACTCCGGCTCGGCAGGGGACCAGTTACCGAGCAGGTGAGGCTGCGGAAGGTCGCCGAGGAGGCGGGCGTCTCCAGGGGCCAGGTCCAGCACTGCTACTCCTCGATGCAGACCCTGGGCCGCGATGCCCTGGAACGGGCCGTCCAGGCCGTGAACGCGCGCATCGAAGCGGCCGTCGCGCTCAGTCAGCCGGGCGGCCTACCTCGACCTGAAGTTCGTACCTGCCGCCCCGCGTCTGGAGCTGTGCGTGGACGATGGCGGGATCGGTGTAGTCGTCCTTGAGGCGGACGGGCCACTCGCAGCCGTCCGGCGCGAACATGCACACGGGCGTCCTGTCGGGGTCCCCGATCCCTTCGACGCCGGGCATCACTCGCAGCCAGGTTTCCACCGCTTCCCGCTCCTTCTTGTTCGCGGTCAGGGGGTCGCCCTGCTGCTCGGGCCCTCCCTGGTAGACCACTGTCACCCGGTTGTTGTCGGCAGGGGTCTTGGACTTCACGGTGAAGCCCGACGGGCTGCCCATGTTTTCGGCTGCCCGCAGACGGTCCTGGTATTCGGCTGTTTCCCGCGCTGCGTACAGCGCGAACACGGTCGACACGACCGCAACGAGCAGCATTGTCGCGCCGATCCGCGCGGCCCGACGGGATATCCGGCGGCGCGGCACGGCGGGCGTCCCCGCAGGGGCCGTGGGCCACTGCGCCGAGCCCGAGGGGGGCGGGGCAGGGGTCGGGGCAGAGGGCTGGGTAGGGGGCTGCACCCGGGCCGTGGGTGAATACGCCGGACCTGCGGGGGACGCGGGGGACGCGGTAGGTGCGGGGGGCATGGGGGGTGCGGGGGAGATGGGAGGTGCGGGCCGCTGGTCCGTCAACTGGCCGAGCTGGGCTCGCAGTTCCTCCATGGTCGACCGCGCGGCCGGATCCTTGCGGAGCAGGCCCTCCAGCGCGGGGGCCAGCGGCCCGGCCCGTACGACGGGGGCGGGGGCCTCCGTCGCAACGGCGACCAGCACGGCACTCGGGGCCGAACCCGCGAACGGAGGGTGCCCCTCCACGGCGGTGTAGAGCGTGGCACCCAGCGACCAGAGGTCGGACTCGGCGGTGGCCGGAAGCCCCCGCACCTGCTCGGGTGCCATGAACGCGGGCGTCCCCATGATCATTCCGGTGGCCGTGAGGGTGGCGTCCCCTTCCAGGGCCGCGATCCCGAAGTCGGTCAGGACGGCCCGCCCGTCCTCAAGGAGGATGTTGGCGGGCTTGATGTCCCGATGGGTGATCCCCATCCGGTGCGCGGCGCTCAGCGCGGCGGCCACCTGCTGCCCGATGTCGGCGACGTGCTGCGGGGACAGCGGGCCCTGGTTTTGCAGCAGGTCGTCCAGGGACCCGCCGGTCACCCACTCCATGACGATCCAGGGCAGTCCGTCCGCACCGGCGATACGGTCGTGGACGGTCACGATCCCCGGATGCTTGAGCCGCGCGGCGGCCCGCGCCTCCCGGTCCAGCCGGGCGATCCAGTTGGCGCGTTCCGCGGACCCCAGATGCGCGGGGAGCCGCAACTCCTTCACGGCCACCTCCCGCCCCAGCTGCTCGTCGTGCGCGCGCCACACCGCACCCATGCCGCCCTGACCGAGCAGACCGGTCAACCGGTATCTGCCCGCGAGGAGTTGCCCGAGCCCCTGCCCATCCCCGTGCCCGTTCCCGTTCCCGTGCCCGTGATCGTCGTCCACGGACGGAATATAGCCGGGCCGGCCTTGCGGGGCGGCGTGGACCAGTGATGCCTCAGCGGCCGTCCAGCTCCACACCCGCAAGCTCACGCATGGCCCGCAGGAAGTCCGGAACACCGCTGATCTCGTGCAACTCCCGCTCGTACGCCTCGATCCGGCGCGCACAGCCCGAGGTCACATCGGCGATCCGGGGCCGGGGGTCCCGCGCTGCGAAGCCACGCTGACCGAGTCGTACGTTCCCAGGTCGGTCCCAAGCGTCAGGTCGACGAACACGCCCTCGCCACCCAGGACTTCAGCCAGTACCGGCCGTTCCTCCGGCGCGCGCAGCGCGGCCACGAGCTGCGCGAACCGCTCGGCTCCCGGGGCCACCGCGAAGACCGTGACCTCCGACGAGCTGTCGGACAGCACGGCACGCAGGGCACAAAGCCTTTGTCCCGCGCCCCGGCGGTCAGTTCCTCGGCCGGCTTCCTCCAAGTGGCAGTTGTTCACGGCCCATTCGGAGAACGGCGTCTCCTCTCCGGGCCACTCCCGGAAAAGTCCGCGCCAGTTCCGGGACACGGGCACATCGTCACCCGGGAGGTAGTGGAGGTAGTGGAGGTAGTGGAGGACGTGAAGGCCCGAGGCCTCGACGGCCTCGAATCGAATCGGATGCACGGCGCCAACCTAGCGCCGCGGCCAAGGCTTCGTGGCCCTCGTCCCTCCCGCACCGTACGTCGGGAGAGGAAGAGGCTGACCCGCCCCGGCAGTTGGCAGCCACCACCCTCGCGCACGCCGCCGGGCTGGTCGCCGACTACCTGCTGGCCGTCGGCCGCACCGTGGTCCTGCTGGAGGACTTCGGCCCCGGCCAGGTGCTCGCCGCGATCGAACGCGAACGCATCACCCACCTCTACCTGCTGCCGCCACGGCTGTACCGGCTCATGGACCACCCGGACGCGGACCGCACCGACACCTCCAGCCTGCGGGTGCACGCGGTCGTAGTCCGGGCCCCGGGGGCCGAGTGGACGCGGACTGCCTCCGAACCATGGTCCGCGAGCAGCGCGGCACGATGTACGAACCGACGCACCTCACCTTCGCCGGGCAACTGCCGCTGACCGCCGTGGGCAAACCGGACAAGAATCTGCTCCGGTCACGCGCCACCCAGGAACAGCCCGACGAGGCACGGCGCCCGACTTCGGGCAGCGACCGCCACCTGAACTGCCCCGCACCACCGGCTTCGGTCGGCCATTTGCAGCCAGGTCAGTGATGTTGTGAGAACGGGAGCGTGTCTCCATATCAAGCAGACCGATTTACGGGTCAACTGTTCGCACCCTGGCCCGGTCTGCGCGGCCCGTCCTGATCGAAGTTCTGTGGATTCGGTCTTTCCGATAGGAGATCCCGTACGTGTCCTTCGTATCCTGCAGACGAGCTGTGGCCATCGTGGCCCTGGCGACCGGAACACTGTCCATGGTGCCGCTGGTCCCCGCCTTCGCCGACAAGAGCAACATCACGTTCAGCCAGCCCTACGTCCCGTCGATCGCTCCTGGCAGTACCGGCCGGGTCACGATGGTCGCGACGAATGGGCAGGGCTCGGCAGACATCGGCTTGTTCGTGTTCACCGCGCCGCAGTCGACCGTGTTCACGGAGGCCCGCTACTACTGGAACAACGGCCCGGGGAGCCTGCGGTGCGTCCTCTCGGACGGTAACCGGACCATGACCTGCACCCCGGACGCGGCGCGCGGGTACATCTTCGAGGCCAATACGCGTACCAATGTTGCTGTGTCGGTCAAGGTCGCCGACGGCGCCCCGGAAGGCACCACGCTGGACGGCGGGTCCTGGAAGATCGACACCGGCTACACCGGCAGCCCCGTCCCATTCGCCGTCGCCACACCCGTGACCGGTCCGGTGGGTGCCAAGGGGGAGACGGGCGCTGCTGGTCCGGCAGGGCCGAAGGGTGATGCGGGTGCTGTGGGTGCTGTGGGTGCTCCGGGTCCGGCGGGTGCCAAGGGTGATGCGGGGGCTGTTGGTGCCGCGGGTCCGGCAGGTGCCAAGGGGGAGATCGGTGCCGCTGGTCCGGCAGGGCCGAAGGGTGATGCAGGGGCTGTTGGTGCCGCGGGTCCGGCGGGTGCCAAGGGGGAGGTCGGTGCCGTTGGTCCGGTAGGGCCCAAGGGTGATGCGGGTGCCGTTGGCGCCGCAGGTCCGCCAGGTGCCAAGGGGGAGATTGGTGCCGCTGGTCCGGCAGGGCCGAAGGGTGATGCAGGGGCTGTTGGTGCCGCGGGTCCGGCGGGTGCCAAGGGGGAGGTCGGTGCCGCTGGTCCGGCAGGGCCCAAGGGCGATACGGGGGCCCCCGGTACCGCAGGTAGCAAGGGGGCGACGGGCGACGCGGGTCCCAAGGGCGATAAGGGTGACGATGGTGCCCCGGGTCTGGCGGGTGCCAAGGGAGACAAGGGCGAAGCCGGTGTCTCGGGTCCGGCGGGTGCCAAGGGTGACGATGGTGCGCCCGGCCCGGAAGGGGCCAAGGGTGACAAGGGTGACGATGGTGCCCCAGGTCCGGTGGGAGCCGAGGGAGAGATGGGTGACGTAGGTCCGGTAGGCCCCAAGGGCGATACGGGCGATACGGGCGATACGGGCGACGCGGGTCCCAAGGGCGATACGGGCGATACGGGCGACGTGGGTCCCAAGGGCGACAAGGGTGACGCTGGTGCCCCGGGGCCGGCAGGGGCCAAGGGGGAGATGGGCGACGCAGGCCCCAAGGGTGACGCCGGTGCTCCTGGCCCGGCAGGGATCAAGGGGGAGATGGGCGACGCAGGCCCCAAGGGTGACGCTGGTGCCCCGGGCCCGGCAGGGATCAAGGGGGAGACGGGCGACGCAGGCCCCAAGGGTGATGCTGGTGCCCCGGGCCCGGCGGGTACCAAGGGTGACGCCGGTGCCCCCGGCCCGGCAGGGGCCAAGGGGGAGATGGGCGACGCAGGCCCCAAGGGTGACGCTGGTGCCCCGGGACCGGCAGGGATCAAGGGGGAGACGGGCGACGCAGGCCCCAAGGGTGATGCTGGTGCCCCGGGACCGGCAGGGATCAAGGGGGAGACGGGCGACGCGGGTCCCAAGGGCGATGCTGGTGTCGCGGGTCCGGCGGGTCCGGCGGGACCCGCGGGACCCGCGGGTGCCAAGGGCGACAAGGGCGACAAGGGCGACAAGGGCGATGCCGGTGCCCCCGGCCCGGCAGGACCGAAGGGTGACCGGGGGCCCAAGGGCGATCGAGGTCCCAAGGGAGACAGGGGCAACGGGGGCAACGGCAAGGTCGGACCGTACCGGGCACGGGTCATCCCTGGCAGCCTGATCATCCGTAGCGGCCCTGGGCTCGGCTACAAGAAGGTCGGCGCCCTGCCACGGGGCCGGGTCGTGAACATCACCTGCAAGGTCAACTCCACGCGTATCCGGGGCAACCCGCGCTGGTACAAGCTCTCCGACGGCCGTGGCTGGATCCCCGCCGGATGGGCCAACAACGTCGGCGCGATCGAGCCGTACTGCTAAGACCGCGTGCCTGAAGGCGCCACAGAAGTACCCGGCCTGAGCAGGCCCCCTTAGGGCCTGCTCAGGCCGTTGCCGTTGGCCTCGCACCCGCCCAGGACAGCCCCACCAGATCCTGTGACGAGCCCCGTGGGGCAAAGCCGCCCAACGTCCTTCCACTCAGGAGCAGTTCGGGATGATCCGCGACTGGATGGCGTTCGGCTCATTCCCGGTCGTCACCGCGAGCCCCGACAAGCTGTATCCGTACGACCTGGCCCACGCGGCCGCAATACGCGCACGCTGCGGGCTCTGGCGGGACTGGACGGCGCCGGCGATGCAGGTGGCCCAACTGCCGCTGGACACCGCGAAGATGGGGCCCCGTTGCTGAGCATCCGCACGGTGCGTGGGTGGGTGCGTCCGGAGCCCAGGAGCCCGTGGGTGGAGGTGTCCGCGGTCGGCATACCCGCTGATGCGGCTGGGCGATCGTTGTACGTGCCTGCACGGTCGAGGCCCCGGCCTGCCCGACTCTCCTTTCGTACCCTCCCGCGAAAGGGCCCCTCTCCGATGCAGCGTCCTCCTCACTCCTCCCCTCGTCCACTGGTGGGTGCGCCGCTTTCCGTCTGAGAGCTGTGCCTGAGCCTGATCTCCGGTGGTCGTCCGCCCACCGGCCCGCCTCCTCCGGGGCGCGATCGGACCCGGCTCGTCGGTCATACGCCCGTCCTGACCAGGCCAGATGGGCAGACGTGCAGGGATTGGCCGAGAACGCCCGGTTGTGGTCCACAGTCCTGGAATATCGCGTTCCGCATGTGTATGAATACTGACGGTGACGATTTGATCACTTACCTTGCGATCCCGACGAAAGGGCACAGGCATGCCTTCGGCCATGCGTAAGAGGACGACCACTCCACGGGCACGACGGCTGGCCGCCGCGGCCGCCGCGCTGGGCAGCTGCCTGGCACTCGCCGTCCCGGCAGGAACTGCCGACGCGGCGCCCGCCGACCCGGTGACGACCGTCTTCTTCGGCGACTCCTACACCGCCAACTTCGGCATCGCTCCCGTGAATGACCAGGACAGTGAGAGGGGCGGGTGCGTCCAGGCCGCGGAGAACTATCCCGCCGTCGCCACCCGGCGCCTGGCGGACAAGGACATCACGCTCAACGTCCATTCGGACGTCTCCTGCGGAGGCGCACTCATCGAACACTTCGGGAATGAGCAGCCGGTGCTCGGCGGCGGGACGGTGCCGGCACAGCAGGACGCGCTCAAGGACGACACCCAGCTGGTAGTGGGCGGCATGGGCGGCAACACGCTGGGCTTCAACAGCATCCTCAAGCAGTGCTCCGCCAAGCTCCGGGCCCGGACTCTGCTGCCCGGAGAGCCAGTGGACGCGGACTCACCGGCCGGCGAGTGCCGGAACTTCCTCACGTCGGGCGACGGGAAGGCGTGGCTGGACAACCAGTTCGAGCAGGTGGAGTACGAGCTGGAGGAGATGCTCCTGCGCACGAGCTACCGCTCCCCGGGCGCCCAGCGCGTTCTGGTCGGCTACCCCCGGCTCGTGCCCCAGGACACGGCCAAGTGCCTGAAGGCGGCCCCCGGCCAGACGGAACTGCCGTTCGCCGACATCCCCCAGGGCGCACTGCCCGTCCTGGACCAGGCCCAGAAGCGGCTGGACGACGTCATGAAGAAAGCCGCCGAGGACGAAGGCGCCGACTTCGTGGACCTCTACGACCACACGGGCAGCAACACGGCGTGCGACGGCGTCAACCGGGGAATCGGCGGCCTGCTGGAGAACTCCAAGGTCGAATTCCTCAACCAGCCAATCCCGTGGTACGCACACCCCAACGAGAAGGGCCGTGACATCCAGGCCGAGCGCGTGGCCACCAAGATCGAGGAAGTCCTCAACCGCTGACCGGGCCACCCGGCCCCGCACCCGGATGACCCATGCCCTGACGTGCGTCACCTGCTACTGAACGAGGCCCCAGGTCCGCGCCGACCTGGGGCCTCACCACGCAGCGCGGACGGACCTAGGTGTTCACGTACTGCCGGGAGGCGGAGTTCTTGCGGTAGTTGCGGGTCACGCAGCACCCCACCCGCCGGGCGGACAACCGTTCATGTGAGGTCGTTTCACGCAGCGCATGAGGTGTGCGGTTCGCTCGGGCGGGTCAGTGGCCAGTCGCCGTGTCCTGTACGAATGCGGCCCAACTCGCGCTGCTGACAGTGAGGATGGGGCCGCCGAACACCTTGGAGTCGCGGATGTGGATGGCGCGGGGGCAGGTGGCGACCTCTACGCACTGGCCCGAGGGGCTGGTGTAAGAGGACTTGTGCCAGTCATAGGCGACCTCGATGCACTCGCCACCGCTGCTGCTGCTGTAGCTCGACTTGAACCACCGGAGGGTGTTGTTCATGGAAGTTTTCCCACCAACTGTTCTACGAAGCTCAATGACTTACGAGGACTCAGGGACTGTTCCCGGATCTTCGCATACCTCTGAGAGTAGGTACTCACCGCTGTGGCGTCATCGATCAGCATGCTGATGTCTTGGATTTCCATGTATGCCCGATGCTCGTGTTCGCGGGTTTCGATCAAGGTCAACGGCCCTCGGTCGCCCGCGTATTCGCCCTCATCGCCACTATTCAGCGTGAGCACCCGCACAGTGACATTTCGGCGCTTGGCGCACTCGATGAGGTAGAGCAGTTGACCTCGCATGACGGCCTTGTTGCCGATGGTGCGAGAGAGGACTGCCTCCTCGATGATGATCTCGATCATGGCGATCGGCTCGCGGTCCAAGAGCTGCTTTCGTGCAATGCGTCCTACCACCAGCTCCTCCACTCGGGCTGAAGAGTTCAGCGGGGAGCCTCCGTTGAAGAGCGCGCGCATGTACTCCTCCGACTGGAAGAGCCCGTGGATCACGTGCATCGAGTAGATGTGCAGCGACACGGCCTCCCGCTCCAGGTCCGCGAACGCCTGGAACTCGGTTGGGTACCTCTCGCGCCGGATCGCGATCATCGCATCCCTGAAGAAGCCCGAGCCCTCCCCCAGTACCTCTTCCAGCCTCAAGAGCATCGCGTCGCTGGGTGGTTGGGCGAGCGTCTCCAGGGCGCTGACCGCCGCCCCTGTGTAGCCGAGCTCGTTGCCCAGAGTTACCTGTGACCAGCCCTTCTGCTTCCTGATGGCGATGACCATCTTCGCTACCAGTCGTGCCGTCGGGCCTGCCGTTTCCTTGTTGTCTGAACTAGCCACCACGTCCACCAATTCGTTCTCAACCAGCCTCAACCAGCTTCAACCAGTGCCCGCGAAATTCAACCGACCTCAACGGGGATCCGGATTGTTCAACCGTTCTCGGGCACCTATGGAAAACGTAAGCCCCGCCCCATCAAGCTGTCAGCGTGGATACGCAAAGTCGTGAACTAAACATCGGCTGGATTCCCGCCTCCGGCTTCCAACTCCGCAAAGCAGGCGTGCAATTCGATGCCGTACGCATCGAGGGCGAGGAGGGCCGACGCGTCGCCGAGACGCTGGAGGCGATGACCGGCGGGGACCCGGGCCCGATCGTCGTGGAGAGCAAGGGGGTGCGGGCCGTGTACTTCCTGGTGCCGGCCGGGAGTACGTCGTTCCGGCCCTGGCCTCGTGGAGTGACGACCTTCAACTCCGGGCCGGGCAAGGTGAGTTACGTACCAGTGCCCGCGCTCAGTGGTGAGACGTGGCCCGTTGCCTGGTGGCGCCCGCCCATCGGGGAGGACCGGTTCGTGCATCCGGTACTGCTGAAGTGCGTGGCGGAAGGAGTGCTGGTCTAGGCCCTCGTAACCCTGAAGGCGCCGCGTCACCCTAATGGGTGGAAAGAATCAAGTGAGCTTGCGCAGAGGGGAGTTGATGGTCGCGTAATGGGCAGCGACAAAACTTTCATAGATCGGCCCCCGCGGTGTTAGCGCACCCGGGGGCCTGACACCAGGAGCAAACCCTCCCGATGCAGATTCACCGTACCGCGCCCACGCGCGCTTTTTCCATCGTTCAGAACGCCCTGGCTCAGGACCGCAGCATTTCTTGGTGCGCGGCGGGCCTACTCCTGTACCTCATCAGCCTCCCCGAGTGCGCCCGCGCATCCGTGCGTTCGCTGGCCGCGATGCGGACCGAGGGGCGGGCCAGGGTCGCCACCGCGCTGCGTGACCTGGAGAAAGCCCGGTACTTGAGGCGGGCAGTGCTCAAGGATCCCGAGACCGGCGAACTCAGCACCGTATACGAGGTGTTCGATCACCCGTACGACCAGGACGCGGTGGAGCCCGTCGAACCGGATACGTCGAGTCAACCCGAAAGTGGCTGGAACCGGGCCTCCGGTGACGAGGCATCCCCCGCGCCGGGCCAGAAACCTTTGGTTTCCAGTACCCGGGAGAAAGAACCAACCTTCTTCGGCGGGCGCACGGGCGCGGAGGCGCAGCGCGATGCTCGCGCCCGGCGCGCCGAATGGGATGCGGTGGAGGGGCCGGAGGGGCGGATCGGGCGGGCCGCGCGGTTCCTGCACGGGCTGGGGGAGAAGGAGTCCGCGCTGTCGCTGGGGGTGGGCGAGGCGCTGAAGCTGGCGCCGTTGGTGGTGGCGTGCTGGGACGGCGGGATGAGCGAGTCGGTGCTGCGGCGGGTGCTGACGTCGGGGCTGCCGACTCCGGTGTACTCGGTGCCGAAGTTCCTGGCGGGGCGGCTGCGGTTGAAGTGTCCGCCGCCGGTGGCGGCGGCGCGGCCCGCTGAGCCGAGGCCCCGGCATACGTGCGGGGAGTGCGGGGCGGTGCTGCCGCTGGCGGGCCGTTACTGCTCGGCGTGCAAGCGGGCCCGGGACAGGAGGCCGGACGACCGCGAACCGGTGCCGGTGGCCGAGGGCGTACTCGGGTTCATCGAGTCGGCGAAGCAGGGTGCGGCGGCGGCGCGGGCAGCGATGCGGGGCCTGGGCGGCGTACCGGCGTCGGTGTAGGGCGCGCGGGGCTGCCCTGCCCCCATGGACTTCCGGCCCGGATCCGGGTCGGCGGAATCAGGTAATCCAGAGAATGAGAGGGGTCCTCGTGACCACATTGCTCGCTCCACCCGAAGTGGTATACCGAAGGTATACTGTCCTCATGGCCGACACCACGATCAAGGTTGACCCCGCTGTCCGCGACCGTCTCATGGTGCTTGCCAGGGAGCGTGGCATGACGATGCGCGACCTGCTGACCGAGCTGGCCGGGGCCACGCCGACCCGCGAGGAACTGCGCAAGCGGTACGAAGAGACCAAGGCGTACTGCGAGACACACTTCGGCGTGACGCTCACGGACGAGGACCACGACCGGGCCGAGCAGGCCTGGAAGGACTTGGAGGCCGGTCGGCCCGTGGACAGCCTGTGACCCGGTCCGTTGCGGTGGTCTACGACGAGTCCGCCCTGCTCGCCCTCGGCCGGGGCAACCGGCTCGCCTCGCAGTTCCTGTCCAACACCGAGCACGGGCCGACCCGGCACGTCTACGTGCCCGCCGTGTGTCTGGCGACGGCGGACGGCATGCGCAAGGGAATCGCGGACCATGTGGGAGCCCTGCCCGCCGCCGAGATCGTGGGGCTGGACTTCGCGGGGGCCTCGGCGCTGGGCGCGCTGCTCAGGGACGGGGTCGAGATGGCGCTCGGCCACGCGGTCTACCTGTCCCGCCCGACCCTGGACTGGCCGGACGGCCGTCCCGTGGTGACGGTGGAGCCGGAGCTGTACGCGGACATGCCGCTGGTGCGGACGATCCGGCTGCCGTGAGGTGACGTGGTAGCGGGGCCGCAGGCCGTGATGCCTGCGGCCCCGGCCGGGGGGTGGGGTCAGGACGGGTCGCCGTACTGGAGGCCTCGTCCGTTGGTGCCGACGTACACGCGGCCGAAGGTGTCGGGGTCGCCGGAGATGACGCCGGTGCCGCTGATGTTGCCCCACTGGTGGGCGTCGTCGTTGACGCGGAGCCAGGTGGCGCCCCGGTCGGTGGAGCGGAAGACTCCGGTGACGTCCTTGACGGTGCCGATCAGGTACAGGGCCTGGTAGTTGGCGTCAGGTGCGGCCTTGCCGAAGCCGAGCGCGGAGGCGGACTTCACCGTGCTGAGCGGGGTGAAGGTCTGGCCCCCGTCAGTGGAGTGCAGCAGCCCCTTGTCCCCGCCTGAGATCCACAGGTCACCGGCGATACCGGGGACGGCCGCGAGTCGGCCGGTCGGCAGGTTGGCGGCGCGGGCGGCGAAGGTCGCGCCACCGTCGGTGCTGGCGTAGAGCTTGCCGTCGGCCAGCGCGTAGAAGGTCCTGGCCGAGGAACGGTCGGCGACGACCACGGCGCCGGTGCCCAGACCGCCGACCTTCGACCAGCTCGCCCCCCGGTCGGTGGAGCGGTACGGGGCCTGGCCGGCCTCGGTCCAGACGATCGCGGAACCGTCCGCCGCCAGGGCGACCTGGCCGCTGTCGGCGCTGCCCACCGGTTCCGACGTGAAGCCGGTCCAGCTGCTGCCGCCGTCGGTGGAGTAGGCGCCGTCCTGCGCGCCGCCCCGGCCGACGCGGACCATCAGCGCGGGGTTGGACTGCGCGAAGTCGAGGTCGGTGCTGGTGATCATCATCGGGTCCTCCAGCCGTCCGGCGGACACCGTCGTCAGGGAGTCGTGGCGGAAACCGCCCAGGTCACCCATCGCGGTGATGGCGGTGGCGTTGGCGGCGCCGGGCGGGGCGACCACGTCCATCAGCGCGGTCTCCTCCAGGCCCCGGGACCCCACGGCCCAGTGGCTGGTGCCGCCGTTGTCGGTGGCGGAGGCGTCCGTGCTGCGCCAGATGCCGCTGCCGGTGCCGTACATCACGTGACCGGAGTCGAAGGGGTCGATGGCCAGGGCGGTCATCCAGTGCCCGGTGGCGGTACCGACGTAAGGAGCGGCGGAGGCGTTCCGTACCGACTTCTCGGTCTGAGCCTTCCAGGAGTTGCCCGCGTCGGTGGTCCGGTAGATCTCGTCGTGGGGCCACCAGCGGCCGAGGGTGGTGACCATCACCGTGGACGGCTTCTGCGGGTCGACGGCCAGACCGGAGAACCCGTAACTGCCCTTGGACGGGGAGACGTCCTGCCACGCCCCGCCGCTCGGCGTGTACTTCCACACCGAGCCCGCCGTCACGCCGTTGGGCCCGACGTTGTTGGTGTACGTCAGATACAGCGAGCCGTCGCCGGAGAACACGCCGTGCTGCGGCATCTGACCGGTGGGCTGCCCGGATACGGCCTGCCAGGTGCTGCCGCCGTCGTCGGAGCGGTACAGCGAGGTGGACTTGTCGGCGACGCCGACGTAGACCGTCCTGCTGCCGGCCGGACCGTACGTCACGAAGGAGATGCCCGCGCCGCTGCTCGCCCCGTCCTTGACCGGGAACGAGGAGACCTGACTCCATGTCACGCCGTGGTCGGCGCTGCGCCACAGGCCGTTCTTTCGGGTGCCGAGCAGCAGGTTGCCGGGGGCCGAGGGGTTGATCGCGAGCCGTTCGCCCGCCCCGCGGCCGTCCTCGTTGCCGCCCAGCTTGAAGGGCAGTTCGGTGCGCTGGAAGGTGCGGCCCCGGTCGGTGGAGCGCAGCAGCGCGCCGTTGCCCGCCCAGTGGTTGGTGTAGGTGCCCGCCGCGAGGTAGAGGCGTTCGGGGGAGACGGGGTCGGTGGCCAGCGAGTCGATGCCCAGCAGGTTCCAGTCCTTGTCGCCGACCCAGTCGGTCAGCGGGATCCACTGCTTGGCCGCGGTGTCCCAGCGGTAGGCGCCGCCCATGTCGGTGCGGGCGTACTGCAGGCCCTTCTCGCTCGGGTTGAACACCAGTCCGGTGACGTAACCGCCGCCGTTCACCTGGGAGTTCTTCCACGTGTACGGTCCGGCTGCGGTCGGCGCACCGTCGGTTCCGGTCTGCGCGCCGCCGGTTCCGTTCTGCGTCCCGCCGGTCCCGTTCCCCTGGGTCGGGGCCGTTTTCACCAGCCGCCACTGCTGGTTGGTGCTGCCCCTGGCGGGGTACTGGGTGACTGCCGCGCGGTCGGCCGTGGAGCCTCCGGCGACGTCCAGGACCTGGCCGCTCCTGCGGGAGGTGAAGATGACGGCGTCGGAACCGCTCACGTCGTCGATCCGCCACTCCTGAGAGGTGGCGGAGCTGTCGGTCTGCTGCTCAGCGGCGGCGGCCTGGGCGGTCGAATTGCCCGCTATGCCCAGCACCTTGCCGCTGTTGCGGTTCACCAGCTCGTAGTAACCGTCGCCGGTGGGCTTCAGCTTCCACTGCTGGTTGGCGGTGTTCTGGTTGGTCCACTGCTGGATGCGGGTGCCGTCGGCGGTGGAGAAGGCGTCGACGTCCAGCACCTTGCCGCTGCGCACCGAAACCAGCTGGTAGTAGGCCTCACCGTCGACCGGCGCGGCCTGCGAGTCCTCCTGCGCGAACAGAAGATACGGAACGAGTACGGCGGGCACGCCGACCAGCAGACCGGTGGCGGTCCAGCGACGGCGGTGACGCCCGCGACGCCTGCCCTGCGTGGGGTCGTTCGGCCCGCGGTGCCTGCCGCTCGTGGGGTCGTTCATGGGGGGTGGTCTCCTTGCGCGCAATTCACCAGAGGGAACGCGGATCCCAGCTGCCGTCGGCATGACCGGATCCGTTTCCCTGTGGTCACAGGCGCACCAAAGGGTTGCCGCGAACCGGAAACTCCTTTGCGGGGCACTCGCCGCGACGGGCCACTCGTCGCGCCGCCGCTGATGACGGGGGGAGCCGTCGGGCAGGTTCTAACGGGTGTACGTGACCGACTTGCCGTCCGGGGTGGTGCGGCGGAGGGAGCCGTCCGGGAGCAGGACGATCGTGGATTCCTTGCCGGGGCGGCAGGAGGCGGCGGGGCCGGTGACCACGATCGACGAGGAGATGCTGAGCGGCCCCGAGGCGCCGGGGGCTGAGCTGAGGCGGGCCTCGAAGAGGCAGTGGTAGGAGGGGCCGTCGGCGACGAGGGAGAGGACGGGGTCGCCGACCTTGCCCTGCTTGAGGGTGAGGACGCGGGGGTCGCCGTTCACGTAGCCGCTCCAGGTGCCGAGGAAACCGGAGGGGATGGCGCTGGTCCCGGTGGTGGGAGCTTCGGTGGTGGGAGTGTCGGTGGTGGGGTCAGGGTCGGTGGGGCCCTGGGCGTCGGAACCGCCTTGCTCGGTGGGGGACTTGCCGTCGCCGGTGTGGCCGGGGGAGGCGGCGCTGCTGCTGTCGGAGCTCTTCGTGTCGTCGCCGCTGTTCATGAAGGCGTAGACGGCACCGCCGGAGCCGATGGCCACCACCAGGGCCACGGCGATCAGGGCGAGGGTGGAGCGGGAGGAGCGGGGGCGGGGCGTGGGGCCACCGGCGCCGGTGCCCGTGCTGGGGCCGGTGGTTGGGGGGTAGCCGTAGCTGCCGGGCGGGGTGGGGTAGCCGTACGGGTCCTGGGGGGAGTGGGGGGCGTGAGGGGCGCCCTGTGGATAGCCGTAATGGCCGTACGGGGTGGGGGAGTTGGGGTAGCCGTAAGGAGTGGCGTTGGGGTTGGGGTTGGCGGGCGGCAGGGGGTGGCTCTGGGCGGGGCCGTGGGGGGTGCCGGGGGCGGGGGGCTGGTCGGGGGTGCCAGGGCCGTCCGGTGCGCCGGGCTGGGGCGGGACGATGTAGGTGGGCATGAAGTGCACTCCGCCGGAACCGGCGGCTCCGCCGGGATGGTGCGGAGCGCCGGGCGGCGGGGGAGTGCCGGGGGCGGGTGCGGAGGTGGGCGTCGGTGAGGCGGGAGTGCTGGGAGTGCCGGGAGTGCTGGGAGTGGCTTCCTGGCTGCTCTGGCTGCCCTGGCCGTCGCGACCGGGTGTGGGTGGGGGTGTCGCCTCGGGGACGGACTTGACGTAGGGGTTCGCGTTGCTGGGGCCGGCCGGTGCGGCCGGGGGAGTCGCTTCGCCGGGTGCGGCCGGGGCGTGCGGTGTGCCGGAGCCGCTCGCGGTGCCGCCACCGCTGCTGCCGGGCCCGCCGCCGGGCCCGCCGCCGGTCGCGTTCGGCTGTGGGACGGCGTCCGTCGCGAAGGAGGTGGTGGGGTTCTCCAGGTCGAGCAACTGCACGGCGTGGATGCCCAGTTGGGCCACCAGGCTGGCCGGGAGCCAGGGGTCGCCGGGGGTGGGTCCTGGACCCGTGCGGGTCAGCAGCTGGTCGAGGGTCGGGCGGGCGGCCGGGGGCTTCTGGAGGCAGTCACGGATCAGGTCGTGGAGGCTCTCGGGGACTTCCGAGAGGTCCGGCGCCTCCTGGGCGATGCGGAACATCAGCGCGTGCACACCACTGTGCGCCGTACCGAAGGGAAGCTTGCCGGTGGCGGCGTACGAGAGGACCGAGCCGAGGCAGAAGACGTCGCAGGCGGCGGTCACGCGGTCGCCGCGGATCTGCTCCGGGGCCATGAAGCCGGGCGAGCCGACCAGGGCGCCGGTGCGGGTCAGGCCGCTGTCGGTGACCGTTTCGAGGGCGCGGGCGATGCCGAAGTCGATGACGCGGGGGCCGTCGATGGTGACCAGGACGTTGGAGGGCTTGAGGTCGCGGTGGATCAGGCCCGCGGAGTGGATGTCCTGGAGGGCGTGGGTGAGGCCGGCCGCGAGGACCAGCACGGAGCGTTCGGGGAGGGGGCCGTGACCGCCCGAGACGACCTGCTGGAGGGTGGGCCCGGCGACGTAACCCGTTGCCACCCACGGGACTTCGGCCTCGGTGTTGGCATCGAGGACGGGTGCGGTCCACCGGCCGCCGACGCGCCGGGCGGCCTGCACCTCCTGCCGGAAGCGGGAACGGAACTCCTCCTGCTCGGCGAGCTCACGACGGACCAGCTTGACGGCGACGGTGCGCCCCCGGTCGGAGCGGGCGAGATAGACCTGGCCCATGCCGCCTGCTCCCAGACGGGCCAACAGGCGGTAGGCGCCGATGCGTTGGGGGTCCGAGGGCCCCAGTTTCTCCATGGCCATGACTGCTGCGCCACCCTCCCCCGATGTGCCGGCGATGGCCCGAGGATAGTGCCGCCGTACGACAATCGGGTCCGCTGCGCGCTACCGTTCGGTCACTGTCGGTGCCACTTCGGTGCCACTGTCGTCCCGGGCTGCGCCCGGTGCACGGCCGCGCCGCGCGTCCTCACACGCCGGACGGGCTGAAGTTCTCCGCGCGGGCCATGCATTTCGTGGGCGCGACCAGCCGCAACGCACCCGCACGCCCACCCGCCCCCCCCGGGAGGCAAAGGGGTCGACACCCTGCCGAACCGTGCGCCCCAACCCGTACAGGATGGCCATGGTGGATCCCACCCACGGCTCCCTACCCTCCCCCCATGACCCCTCACATCGCCCCCGACCCGGAGCAGGGCGCAGCCGTCAAGGCCGCCGACCGGGCGCACGTGTTCCACTCCTGGTCCGCTCAGGGCCTGATCGACCCCCTGGCCGTCGCCGGTGCGGAGGGTTCGTACTTCTGGGACTACGAGGGCAACCGCTACCTCGACTTCACCAGCGGCCTCGTCTTCACCAACATCGGCTACCAGCACCCCAAGGTCGTCTCGGCGATCCAGGAGCAGGCCGCCACGATGACCACCTTCGCCCCGGCCTTCGCCGTCGAGGCGCGGTCGGAGGCGGCGCGGCTCATCGCCTCGCACACCCCCGGCGATCTCGACAAGATCTTCTTCACCAACGGTGGCGCGGAGGCGATCGAGAACGCCGTCCGCATGGCGCGCCTGCACACCGGCCGCCACAAGGTGCTGGCCGCCTACCGCTCGTACCACGGTGCGACGAACACGGCGATCAACCTCACCGGCGACCCGCGCCGCTGGGCCTCCGACAACGGGTCATCGGGGACCGTCCACTTCTGGGCGCCGTTCCTCTACCGGTCCGCGTTCTACGCGTCGACCGAGGAGGAGGAGTGCGCGCGCGCCCTCCAGCACCTTCAGGACACGATCGCCTTCGAGGGTCCTGCCGGGATCGCGGCGATCGTCCTGGAGACCGTGCCCGGCACGGCCGGGATCATGACGCCGCCCGCCGGTTACCTCAAGGGCGTGCGCGAGATCTGCGACCGGTACGGGATCGTCTTCGTACTGGACGAGGTCATGGCGGGCTTCGGGCGTACGGGCAAGTGGTTCGCCGCCGACCACCACGACGTCGTACCGGACCTGATGACCTTCGCGAAGGGCGTCAACTCCGGTTACGTGCCGCTCGGCGGCGTCGCGATCTCCTCGGAGATCGCGGAGACCTTCGAGAAGCGCGCCTTCCCGGGCGGGCTGACGTACTCCGGCCACCCGCTCGCCTGCGCCGCCGCGGTCGCCACGATCAAGGTGATGGAGGACGAGAAGGTCGTCGAGAACGCCGCCCACATCGGTGCGACGGTGATCGAGCCGGGCCTGCGCGACCTCGCCGAGCGCCACCCGAGCATCGGCGACATCCGGGGCACGGGCATGTTCTGGGCGCTGGAGCTGGTCAGGAACCGCGAGACTCGCGAGCCGCTGGTCCCGTACAACGCGACCGGTGCGGCCGCCGCCCCGATGGCCGCCTTCGGCGCCGCGTGCAAGAAGAACGGCCTGTGGCCCTTCATCAATATGAACCGCACGCACGTCGTACCGCCGTGCAACGTCACCGAGGCCGAGGCCAAGGAGGGTCTGGCGGCGCTGGACGAGGCGCTGACGGTGGCGGACGAGCACACGGTGTAGCGCGTCGGCGTACGTGCTGACCCGCCCGGCGTGGCGATACGCCGGGTAACCCCCCTCTTGTACCGCTCCGGGCGCCCCATAGGGTGTCCGGAGCGGACGAAGGGGGAGCGCGATGCCCGCTGGCCGGACGGTGAACCGCAGCACCCTGCGGCAGCAGCTGACCGACGCACTGCGTGACGAGGTTCTCGCCGGGCGGCTGGAGCCGGGCCGGGCGTTCACGGTCCGGCAGATCGCCGAGCAGTACGAAGTGTCCGCGACCCCCGTGCGCGAGGCCCTCGTGGACCTCGCGGCGCAAGGGCTGCTCGAATCCGACCAGCACAAGGGCTTCAAGGTCCGCGAGTACTCCGTCGCCGAGTTCCGCGGCATGGTCGAGGCGCGCGGGCTCGTCGTCGACGGCATCCACCACCGGCTCGCGGTCGCCGCGAGCGACCTGGCGCCGGACCGGCTCGCGGTGATGCGGCGCCGGGCGGAAGAGGCGTCGCGGGCCGCCGGGGCGGGGGACCTGGACGTCCTCATCGGGTACGACCTGCGGTTCTGGCAAGAGCTCGCCGCGATGGTCGGCAACCCGCACATAGCGGCCTTCCTGCACCAACTGCGCGTCCGCTGCTGGGTGTTCTCCGTCCCACACCTGCGGGCGGAGCGCGACCTGAGTGGTTCCGGCTGCCTGTGGAGCGGCCACGAGGAGGTCGTCACGGCGCTCGCCCGCTGCGACGAGGAGGCGGTGTACGAGGTGCTGGCCGCGCACGACGTGGTGGCGCTGGCGTGGGCGGACCGGTTGGCGGCGTCTGCTGCTGCCGCTGCCGCTGCCGCTGTTTCCGCTGCTTCCGCCGCTTCTGGGAACCAGGTCTGACCGGCGGTCTTCGCGCCGCGCACACATGGCATTACGCTGCCTGGACCGGTCGCCGACCACGGGGCCGGTCGTTGTTGTAGACGCCTCGGACCGTGGAGGAGCCCCCTTGGCCTGTGACCTGTGGCTGGTGCCCCTTGTCGACGTACTGTGCCAGAGCCCCGACAACCCCTTCGCCGAAGAGATCGCGGCGTACGACAAGGCACTCACCGATGCCGGTCTGCCGACGGTCCCGATCTTCCCGTACATGCCGGGCCTCTCCGGTGACGTCGCCCCGGTCGCGGGCTTCGACTACGACGCGCTGCACTTCCTGCGCCGGGCATACCTGCTCCAGGTGCGCGGTCTTGCGGTGACGCCGGTCGACGAACTGGGCGGCGACTACGAGCAGTTGCTCGAAATGTTCGAGGAGACGGCGCTGCAGTCGCATCTCGTCTGGCACTACGACCATGCGGGGGCGTACGTCCCGGTGGACTTCCCGGTCCCGCTCTCCAGTGACGAACTCCTGGCGGGGAGCGGTCCGTTGGGGTCGGCGCAGGGGCTGCTCCGTGAACTGGAGTACGTCGCGCCGGCGATCGGCATCGACCCGGCGAATCCGCCGGCCCCTCCCCTCCCGCCCAGCGGACCCACGTCACTGGAGGAACCGGCCCCCGGCCCCTCCGACCCGTCCCCCTTCGCGCGCGAACGCCACGTCTGGCTGGGCCTGCACGCGGCGGCCACCCGAAGCCTCGGCCAAGGCTCCATGATCGTCTTCAGCTAACCGACCAGGCCGCCCGTCGTCTCGCCCCCCAGCCCTCCTCGCGCACCGGGCCCGCCCGTCCCCTCGCCCCTAGCCCTCTTGGGCAGTGGGGCCGGTGGTCGTCGTGCGGGTGCGTCGTGGCTGATCGCGCAGTTCCCCGCGCCCCTAAAAGCCGCCCCTTAGCCCCTTAGCCTCCTTGGGCAGCGGGGCCGCCCCCCGGGGGCGGGACGGGTGGGCAAGGGGGCGGCCCCACGCAGACCGCGCCCCCTCGCGACCGCATCCGCTGCGCCGCGCGTTCAAACGCCGGACGGGCTGAGGCAGCCCCCCAGCCCCCCCCGCTACCGCGGCGACTCCGGCGGCCTCTGTCTCGGCATGTTCGGCCGGGTCCCCGGTGGCAGTGGCACCCTGCTCGGGTGCCCCGCGGCTCCCTCCGGGCGGGGCGTCGTCGTCGGGGCCGCGCCCAGGGTCTGCATGACCAGCGGCGCCGGGCCGGAGCGGAATTCGACCATCCAGTCCGTCGTCTCGACGCGGATCAGTTCCGTGATGTCCTCCGTGAAGCGCCGGAGGACCCCCAGACACCGTTCCGCCGCCTCGCTCGCCGTCCCCTCCGTCGGCCCGAGGATCTCCCGTACGCTCTCCGACGCCCAGTCGAACTGGAGCGCCGTCAGCCGCCGCTGCACCGCCTGCGCGGTGGCCATGTCCCGCATCCACCCCGACGTCAGCCCGAAGAACCGGTCGCAGGCCACGCACGCGGCGCCCACCAGCAGGGCCAGATAGCCCCAGCCCGCCCCGCCCGGCACCGCCTCCGTCAGGTCCAGGAGGGGGAGCGCGGCGCCGATCAGGACCCCCGCCGCCGCACCGATCCGCAGCGTCCGCGCCCCCCGCCGCTTCCAGCCGCGGTCGGCCAGGTACCAGCGGGCCGTGCGCAGCGCCCCCGCCTCCACCCACCGGTACAGCTCGTCCAGCCGCTCCGCCGGCTCGCCCCAGTCGCCGAGCGGGAAGGGCCGCCCGGCCAGGTCCTCGGGGTCCCAGCCCCAGTCGTCACTGGCGTCGGTTCCGTAATCGGACCCGGACCCGGGTCCGGCGTCGTGCCGGGCCGGCGGCCCCTCGGGCTGCATCTCCGGCTGACTCACCGGGCACTCCTCTGCTCTGGGATCGGCTCTGAAGATCGGCGCTGAGATCTGCTCTGCGATCCGGCTCTGGGATCGGCTGTGATTACGATCCTGGCGGCGTAGCGGCAAACTGCTCCGTACGGGTGCGCTTGCCCTTCCTACCGGCGAACGGCGGGCCATGTGGCCGTTGTCCCGGTATTTCCCCCCGTAGGGGGGCCGTGATCAGGAGGGGAGTGCGGGCCCTCTCACTCGAAAGAGTCACTTCGTACGGTGCGGGGCAGGCCGTCGGGCGACCACGTAGGCTCGGATTGACCGACCTGTAGTGACCGACCCGTAGGAGACATGCCGTGATCCCCGGTGGTGGCCAGCCCAACATGCAGCAGCTGCTCCAGCAGGCCCAGAAGATGCAGCAGGACCTCGCCCAGGCGCAGGAGGAGCTCGCCAGGACCGAGGTCGACGGCACCGCCGGCGGCGGCCTGGTCAAGGCGACCGTCAACGGCTCCGGCGAACTGCGCGGCCTGGTGATCGACCCGAAGGCCGTCGACCCGGACGACACGGAGACCCTCGCGGACCTCGTCGTCGCCGCCGTCCAGGCCGCGAACGAGAACGCACAGACCCTCCAGCAGCAGAAGCTCGGCCCGCTCACCCAGGGCCTGGGCGGCATGCCGGGCCTGCCGTTCTGACGTACGGGCGCCAAGCCCTTCTGTACGGGCCTCCGCAGCAACTACCGTACGTACCAAACAGCGCCGAGCAAGAAGCCAAGTAGCACCGAGCAAGAAGCAGGGAAGGCAATCCGTTGTACGAAGGCGTGGTTCAGGACCTCATCGACGAGTTGGGCAGGCTGCCCGGCGTCGGTCCCAAGAGCGCGCAGCGGATCGCCTTCCACATCCTCCAGGCCGAGCCGACGGACGTCCGCCGGCTCGCGCACGCACTGCTGGAAGCGAAGAGCAAGGTCCGCTTCTGCGCGGTGTGCGGGAACGTCGCGCAGGAGGAGCGGTGCAACATCTGCCGCGACTCGCGCCGCGACCTGAGTGTCATCTGCGTCGTGGAAGAGTCCAAGGACGTGGTCGCGATCGAGCGGACGCGTGAGTTCCGGGGGCGCTACCACGTGCTGGGCGGTGCGATCAGCCCCATCGAGGGCGTCGGCCCTGACGACCTGCGGATCAGGGAACTGCTCGCCCGCCTCGCGGACGGCGCCGTCACCGAGCTCATCCTGGCGACGGACCCGAACCTGGAGGGCGAGGCCACGGCCACGTACCTGGCACGAATGATCAAGCCGATGGGTTTGAAGGTCACTCGGCTGGCCAGTGGTCTTCCTGTAGGGGGAGACCTTGAGTACGCCGACGAGGTCACGCTCGGGCGTGCCTTCGAGGGGAGACGATTGCTGGATGTCTGACGTCACCGAGACCATGCGCGCGGCCACACAGGGGCAGGCGACCGGGCTGGACCAGGAGGCCGCGCAGAAGTACGCGGCCTCGCGGGAGCGGCTGCCGGACCAGGAACCCGATTCGTTCGCGGTCCAGATCGCCGACCAGGTCGAGAGCTTCATCCTCGCCGTCACGGAAGTGGCGAAGGGCGACGAGCCGGACAGTGCCGTACCGTTCCTGCTCCTGGAGGTGTCCCAACTCCTCCTCGCGGGCGGCCGGTTGGGCGCCCACGAGGACATCGTCCCGGACGAGAGGTACGAGCCCGACCTCGGGCCCGAGCCGGACGTGGACGACCTGCGCATAAGGTTCGCGCGCATGCTGGAGCCCATCGACGTCTACTCCGAGGTCTTCGACCCGTACGAGCCGCGCAAGGCGCCCGTCCCCTGCCGCATCTCGGACGACCTCGCCGACGTGGTGACCGACCTGAGGCACGGCCTCGCCCACTACCGCGCGGGCCGCACCAGCGAGGCCCTGTGGTGGTGGCAGTTCTCGTACTTCTCCAACTGGGGCTCCACCGCATCGGCGACCCTCCGCGCCCTCCAGTCCCTCGTCGCGCACGTCCGCCTCGACCAGCCCCTCCAGGAGCTGGACGGCCTGGACACCGACGAGGACCTGGGCGAGAAGGACCTGGAGGAGGCCGCGGGCCGCGTGATGCTGGAAGAGATCGCGGGACCGCTGGGGCTCAAGACGACGTAGTACGCAGCGTTACGAGGACGGGGGCGCGCCGCAGCGAGCGGCGCGCCCCCGGCCTCGTAACGCTCAGTGCGCCTTCGCCCTCGTACCGCTCAGTGCCTCTTCGCCGTAGGCATGGACATGTCGCCGCCGTCGGCCGGTCGGAGCTCGTCCACGGCCTCGACCCGCACCGCCACCGGACCAGCGTCCCGGGCCAGCCGTTCGCGGAAGTCCTTCGACTTCGCCCCTGCGGCGGTGGTGCCGACGGTGAGGCCGGTGGCCCCGTCGTGGCCCGTCGTGCGGATCGGGAAGGCGTACTGCTTCTGGTGCCGCCAGATGCGCTCGCTCGCCGCTTCGACCTCCTTCGCCGACCAGCGCCCCCGGTACAGATCCAGCCGCGAGACGTCGACCTTGGGGTGCGCCTTCGCCACGGCCGCCGCCCAGGCCCGGCCGCGGTCCAGGTCGGTGACGCACAGGGCGACCCTGCCGACCGGCTGGTCGACGGTCATGGAGCTGTACGTGTCGTAGTAAGCGGCATTCGCCCCGGTGCCCCGCTTGGGCGGGTCGACGGCCTCCGCCAGGGCCCGTGCCTCGGGGGTGTTCGCCGGGGTGCCGTCCACGGTCGGCAGCGCCCGCGACGTCAGGTCGCCGGTGGGGCAGGCCCGGACGCCGCCGGGCTCCGGCCGTGCCGTGTCCGACCGGCCGGAGCCCGGGTCGGTTCCGCAGGCGGTGGTGACTGCGAGCAGGGCGAGGACGGCGCAGGCCGATGTACGTCCGCGTCTGTTCATGGTTTCCTCCAGGGCAGGGGCGGTGCGTGGAGTTCCTGTGACTGCGGTGTGACGCCCCGTCCCCGTCCCCGGTTCCGTGTGAGCCGGCACACCTTCCGCGTACGCACCCGGGAGTGGGGCAGCATCCCCGTCGAGCAGGCAGGACGACGCCGGCCAGGCCATCGTGCGAGCGAGACGTCTCACGATGCGATACCTGCCCGGTGTGACCCGCCCGCTCGTTAAACTGACTCGAGCGCAGTAATGAACTGCCGCAATGAACTAACGAGGAGCGCACGTGGGCCTTGTCGTGCAGAAGTACGGAGGCTCCTCCGTCGCCGATGCCGAAGGCATCAAGCGTGTCGCCAAGCGGATCGTGGATGCCAAGCGGAACGGCCATCAGGTCGTTGTCGTGGTGTCGGCGATGGGCGACACCACGGATGAGCTGATCGACCTCGCCGGGCAGGTATCTCCGATCCCTGCCGGGCGCGAATTCGACATGCTGCTGACCGCAGGAGAGCGGATCTCCATGGCTCTGCTGGCCATGGCGATCAAAAACCTGGGCCACGAGGCCCAGTCCTTCACGGGCAGCCAGGCCGGTGTCATCACCGACTCGGTCCACAACAAAGCGCGCATCATCGATGTCACGCCGGGGCGGATCCGTACCGCGCTCGACGAGGGCAACATCGCGATCGTGGCCGGCTTCCAGGGCGTGTCCCAGGACAAGAAGGACATCACCACGCTGGGCCGCGGCGGCTCGGACACGACCGCCGTCGCGCTTGCGGCCGCCCTCGACGCCGAGGTCTGTGAGATCTACACCGATGTGGACGGCGTGTTCACCGCCGACCCGCGCGTGGTGAAGAAGGCGCAGAAGATCGACTGGATCTCCTTCGAGGACATGCTGGAGCTCGCCGCCTCAGGATCCAAGGTGCTGCTGCACCGGTGCGTGGAGTACGCACGCCGATACAACATCCCGATCCACGTCCGCTCGTCCTTCTCGGGACTGCGCGGTACCTGGGTCAGCAACGAGCGGCCCAACGCAGAGGGAGCCCAGCAGGTGGAGCAGGCCATCATCTCCGGAGTCGCCCACGACGTCTCCGAGGCCAAGGTCACGGTCGTCGGAGTGCCGGACAAGCCGGGCGAGGCCGCGGCTATCTTCCGCGCCATCGCGGACGCCGGGATCAACATCGACATGATCGTGCAGAACGTGTCGGCCGCGTCGACCGGGCTGACGGACATTTCGTTCACGCTGCCCAAGACCGAGGGCCGCAAGGCCACCGAGGCGCTGGAGAAGGCGCGGGCGCTCGTCGGCTACGACTCGCTGCGCTACGACGACCAGATCGGCAAGATCTCCCTGGTCGGCGCGGGCATGAAGACCAACCCGGGCGTCACGGCCGGCTTCTTCGAGGCCCTGTCCGACGCGGGCGTGAACATCGAGCTGATCTCGACCTCCGAGATCCGCATCTCGGTCGTCACCCGCGCCGACGACGTCGACGAGGCCGTCCGCGCCGTGCACACGGCCTTCGGACTCGACACGGAATCCGACGAGGCCGTGGTCTACGGAGGCACCGGAAGGTGACCGACAAGCCGACGCTCGCGGTCGTCGGGGCGACCGGGGCGGTCGGCCGGGTCATGCTCCAGATGTTGTCGCAGCACGCCGACATCTGGGGCGAGATCCGACTCCTCTCCTCCCCGCGCACGGCCGGCTCCGTGCTGGCCGTGCGCGGCGAGCAGGTCGAGGTCGTGGTGCTCAGCGAAGAGGCGCTGGAGGGCGTCGACGTCGCGGTGTTCGACGTGCCCGACGAAGTGGCCGCGCAGTGGGCGCCGGTCGCCGTCGCCAAGGGCGCCGTCGTGGTGGACAACTCGGCCGCCTTCCGGTCGGACGCGGACGTGCCGCTGGTCGTCCCCGAGGTCAACCCGCACTGCGCCCGGGTGCGGCCGCGCGGCATCGTCGCCACCCCCAACTGCACCACCCTGTCGATGATCGTGGCGCTCGGCGCCCTGCACGCCGAGTTCGGTCTGACCGAGCTCGTCGTCTCCTCGTACCAGGCGGCCAGCGGCGCAGGACAGCGCGGCATCGACACCCTGCGCGCCCAGCTCTCGCTGCTCGCCGGGGAGCCCGACGCGGGAACCACCCCCGGTGGCGTACGGCGGACCGTCGGCGACGACCTCGGCCCCTTCCCGGCACCGCTCGCGCTCAACGTGGTGCCGTGGGTGGGTTCCGTACGGGACGGCGGGTGGTCGTCCGAGGAGCTGAAGATCCGGGACGAGTCCCGCAAGATCCTCGGTCTGCCCGAACTGCGGGTCACCGCGACCTGCGTACGGGTCCCGGTCATCAGCGTCCACTCCGCCTCCGTGCACGCCCGCTTCGAGTCCGAGGTGACGGTCGAGCGGGCCGAGGAGATCCTCGCCACAGCCCCCGGCGTGGTCCTCTTCGACAACCCGGCAGCGGGCGACTTCCCCACCCCCGCCGACGTGGTCGGCACCGACCCGACGTGGGTCGGCCGGGTGCGCCGCTCGATGGATGATCCCCAAGCGCTGGAATTCTTCGTCTGCGGCGACAACCTGCGGAAGGGATCTGCCCTGAATACGGTGCAGATCGCCGAATTGATCGCTTCGGAACTCGCGCCGAACTGACCGGAATCCTTTGTAGGATCTGTGAACACCCTGTGCATGACCAACAGGTCTGGACCACATGGGGTGGACTTGCGGCGGGAATGGTATCGGCGTGACCGGCGCTGCCAGGGGATCGGGGAAAATGCCTCTGGCCTTGTGGGAACCGGCAGTTGGGCGCTCGGCGTCTCTTCTGTCGCCCTCGGAAGAGGCCACAGCGATCCCTTCTGCTGGGGGAAAATTGGGGCAATGGGGAGGGGCGGTTACGCATGGGGCGAATCGGTGCATCGCATTCACCGGCGAGCACACCGTCAAAAGCGGCGTCCTGCGCGTACAACCCTGACGGGGAGAAGCGTGTCCAACAGGCGTGGCAGCAGAGGTTCTCGACATCACGGCGGTCTCGCTGCGCGGCGCATCAGTGCGCCCGCGGCGTACGTCCCGCGCGCCCGGCGGCATGCCGGTGATCGCTCCCATGCCGGCGGCGCGGCCTGCGCGCATCCCGACGCAGGCGCAGGTCTCGGCGGTTACGGCGGTTTCTCCGGTTACGGCGGTGGCGCCGACCGTGCCCGTTTCTCCGGTCGGGCCCACCCTCGTACCGGAACAGCCTGCTTCGGTACTGGACTCCGCGACGTACGGGCCCTCGCTCGTGGCCGCTGACGAGAAGACCCTGGCAGAGGGCACCACCGTCGACCACCTGACCGAGACCTACCGTGCGCACTACCGCTCGCTGCTCGGACTCGCGGCGCTGCTGCTCGACGACCTCGCGTCCTGCGAGGACGTCGTGCAGGAGGCGTTCATCCGCGTGCACTCCGCGCGCGGGCGGGTCCGCGAGCCCGAGAAGACCCTCGCCTACCTCCGCCAGACCGTCGTCAACCTCTCCCGCTCCGCGCTGCGCCGCCGCATCCTCGGGCTCAAGCTGCTCTCCAAGCCGATGCCGGACATGGCGAGCGCGGAGGAGGGTGCGTACGTCAGCCTGGAACGGGACGCGCTGATCAAGGCGATGCGCGGGCTGCAGCGGCGCCAGCGCGAGGTGCTGAGCCTGCGCTATTTCTCGGACATGACGGAGGCGCAGGTCGCCGAGGTGCTCGGAATATCGCTGGGGTCGGTGAAGGCGTACGGTTCACGCGGGATCGCGGCGCTGCGTGTCGCGATGGAGGCGACCGCATGAACGGGAACAACGGCGGGAGCACAGGTGAGCCGGTGGAACCGGGCGGACCGGATGGACCGGATGGACCGGATGGACCGGACGGGTACGGAAACGACCGCCGCGACCACCCTGCGCGGTACGGGCCGGACGGGCCGAGATACGACCGGACTGGAAACAGGATTGTGAACGACGGGCGCGACGGGCGCGAAGAGCGCCACGGGCGAGAGAACCCGCCGACGGACGGAAGCGGCAGCGGAGACGGCTCCTTCAGGGGCTTCGGAAGCTTCGGGGCCTCCGGGGACTCCGGGAGCTCCGGGTCCGGGAGCTCCGGGTCCGGGAGCTCCGGAGCCTTCGGAGGCGGCCCTCGCGGAGAGTCCCCCGGCACCCCCGCCCTGAGCCCCGACGAGCTTGCCGTACGCCGGCTGATGCACGGCGCGGTGGAGGGCCTGGCCCCCTCCGACGGCACCCTCGACCATCTGCGCAGGGCCGTCCCGCTCCGCCGCACCAGGCGCCGTCAGGCGGTGCTCGGGATGGCAGCCGCGGCCCTGCTGATAGGCACCGCGGTCCCGGCGTTCCTGCACGTGTCCAAGTCCGGCAGCGCCGCCACCGCCAACTCGGCGAACGCGGGCCACTCCGCGAGCACCGAGGGCATCGAGTCCGGTGGTACGGACGCCGGTCCCGGCGGCGGCGAGCAGAGCACGGACGGCCCGCAGAGCAAGGGGCCGGGCAAGGAGCCGGGCGGCACGGACCCCGAGGGCAAGCCGAAGCAGTCCCAGTCGGGCAACCCGGACACCGGCGAGAGCGGCACCGACAGCGGCGGCGACGGCGCGGGGGCGTACGAACAGGACACCACGGAGCCGGAGAAGCCTGCCTGCGACGGCAAGCAGCTGACAGTCGTCAGGGCGACCACCGGCGCCCCGGACGCCCAGGGCAAGGTCTACGGCACCTTCCGGATCGCCAACAAGTCCGGCGCCGAGTGTGCGGTGCCCGGCGGCGGCAGCATGAACTTCCAGGCGATGGGCGCCGCCGACCAGTCCCGCATCAAGGTCGTCGAGCACACCTCGGGGGACCCGGCGGCAGGCCTGCCGGACCCCGCGAAGGAGGCCCGGAGCCTGGTGCTTCCGCCGGAGGCGGCGTACGAGGTGAAGTTCGCCTGGGTCCCCCAGGACACCTGCCCCTCGACGGGCGAGTCCCCGAAGCCGACCCCGACCAACGGCAGCGGCGAGAGCGCGGGCCAGGCCGCGGCGGGCGGCGGTGCGGGCGGCGGCGAGCCGGGTGGCGGCAAGGTCCCCGACACGGGCGCGGGCAATACGGACTCCGCGGGCAACGGCGCCACCACTCAACTGGGTACGGGCGACGGCGAACCGGCGGACGGCAAGGTCGCCGTGACGCACACGGCGGAACCGGGCGCTCCGAGCGCGGAGGCGACGATTCCCAACGCGTGCGCGGGAACGATCTACCGGACGGGCGTACTGGACGCGCCCTGACCGGCGCCTTCCGCTTCCTCTTCCGCCGCAGGGCCGGCAACGGCGGTTCCCGACTCCGCCTCCGCCGCCTCTTCCTCCGTCAGGATCCCCCACGCGAGGTCCCGCGCGGTCTCGGCCTCCCGCCGCACCAGCCGGAACCACATGAAGAGCACGAACCCGGCGAAGACGAACCACTCGCCGGTGTACCCGAGGTTCTGGAACGCCTTCAGATCGAGCCCACTGCCCTGCGGAGCCACGGCGGGCACGGCCTTCATCCCGCTCTCGCTCGCGCTCTGGGTGATCCAGGCGTCGTACACCCCGTACGGCACGAGATTGACGAGCGTCGAGGAACTGATCATCCCGACCTGCCCCGCGGGCAGCCCACCGGAATTGTCGACTCCGTCGGTCTGCGAGTTCTCGGAGGCCTGGAGAGCGCCGGTCACGGTGACTTCACCGGTGGGCGCGGGCGGCGGAGTGGCCCCGCGCACGTCCCCGGCGACCCACCCCCGTACGACCGGAAGGCCCTTGCCCCCGCCCCCGTCGGTCTTCAGCATCGCGAGGACGTAGTACCCGTCCTTCTCGTCGAGCACGCGTCCGGGCACGAGGAACTGCTCGGCGTACCGCCCGCTCACCTTCGCCTGCCTCCCCGACGTCTCCGTGGAGACGGGCAGCAGCTCCGCCAGCGGCACGGGGGCCTGCTTCGAGGGATCGGGAGCCGCCTCCGCACTGCGGTGCGAGTCGACCCGGTCCTCGAAACGGCCGAGCTGCCAGGACCCCATGAAAATGCAGAAGGGAATGGCAAGCACGACGAAGAGGTTGATCCCCCACCAGCGCGGAGTCAGCAGAAACCGATACACGCTTCTACGGTACGTTCCCGACCACCCCCACCGAAGGGCGGGTCACCTCAGCCGGGCACCTTCAGCCCGTCCTGGCAACTTCAGCCCGTCCGGCGTTTGAGGACGCGCGGCGCAGCCGTGCACCGGGCGCAGCCCGGAACCCCAGCCCCCACCGGCGCCGGCCCGCACCCCGTACCTTCGCCCGCCCCCTACCCCTTCAAATGCCGCCGCACGAAGTCAATCTCCAACCGCACCTGCTTGATCCGCTCCTCCACGACGAGCGACCCATGCCCGGCCTCGTACCGGTACACCTCGTGCACAGCCCCCCGCTCCACCAGCCGGTCGACGTAATTGTCGATCTGCTTGATCGGGCACCGCGGATCGTTCATCCCCGCCGAGATGTAGACCGGCACCCTCACGTCGTCGACGTACGTCAGCGGCGACGACGCGGAGAACCGCTCCGGCACCTCCTCCGGCGTCCCCCCGAACAGCGTCCGGTCCAGCGCCTTCAGGGCCTCCATCTCGTCCTCGTAAGCCGTCACGTAGTCGGCGACCGGCACGGCGGCCAGCCCGAGCGCCCAGGCGTCCGGCTGCGTACCGAGCCCGAGCAGCGTCAGGTACCCGCCCCAGGAGCCCCCGGACAGCACCACCCGCGCGGGATCGGCGAGCCCGGAATCCACGGCCCACTCCCGTACGGCTGCGATGTCCTCCAGCTCGATCAGCCCCACCCGGTGCTTCAGGGCGTCGGTCCACTCCCGCCCGTAGCCGGTCGAACCGCGGTAGTTGACGCGTACGACGGCGAACCCGTGGTCGACCCAGGCGGCCGGCCCGGCAGCGAACGAATCGCTGTCGTGCCACGTCGGCCCCCCGTGCACCTCAAAGATGGTCGGAAACGGCCCGTCGCCCTGCCCCGCGGGCCGCTGTACGAGCGCATGGATCCGTCCCCCCGGCCCGTCCACCCACACCGTCTCGACCGGCACGGACACCGGCGCCCTGGCCCCCGGCGGATCGAGCACGACGCCACCGCTGGTCGACCGTACGACCGACGGCTCGGCGGCCGACGACCACATGTACTCGACGGACCCGTCGGGCCGCGCCGTAGCCCCGGAAACGGACCCGGCGGGCGTCTCCACCTGCGCCAGCACCCCACTCCCGATGTCGTACCGCCACAGCTCCCCCCGGGCCTCGAAGCTGTGCCCGACGATCAGCGCCGACCCGTCCGGATACCAGTCCGCGCTCACGTCCCCGGGCAGATCGATCGCCAGCTCGGTCTCGGTCCCGGTCACCGGGTCCCAGATCATCGGCTCCCAGCGCCCCCGCCGCTGGTGCCCCACCAGCAGCCGGCTGTCCCCGTCCACGGGCGCGAACCCCAGCACCTCAAGTCCGAGCTCCTTGGTCCCGCCCTCGCTGTCGTCCAGATCCGCGACGACGCTCCCGTCCGCCACCCGCAGCACCCGCAGCGACGAATGCATGGCATCCCCGTGCTCGGTGTGCTCAATGGCCAACAGCGCCGAATCGTGACTCAGATCGCCGACCCCGGCGGACTCCCGGTGCCGGTAGACCTCCACCGGCTCCGCGGCCTCCCCCGTCCCCCGTACGACATGAATGGTCGACCCGTCCTCATCGGTGGACCGCCCCACGACCACGGTCCCGTCGAGGCCGAGCGCGAGCCCCGCCGGATAGGAAGCCTCCAGCCCCTCCACGGCGAGCACGTCGGGCCCGCCCCCGAACGGCTGCCGCCGCCACACCCCGAACTCGTCCCCGTCGGTGTCGTCGAACCACCACACGGACTGTCCGTCCGGCGCCAGCATCCCGTCGGTCGTCCCATTGGCCCGGTCCGTCACCTGCCGCTGGGCGCCGCTCTCCCGGTCCCACGCGTACAGCTCGTACGTCCCCGTCGCATTCGACACGAACAGCGCCCGCTCAGGAGCCTGCTCCGCCCACTCGGGCAACGACACCCGAGACGCCCGAAACCGCTGCTCCCACCGGGGAACGTCCGTCACACCACTGCTCTCATCACGACTCATCCCCCCATCAAACAGGACCCGCCCCCCACCCCAAGCGGAATCCCTGCCCCCTGTTTGTCAGACCCCCCGCCCACACTCGATCCATGACCCATCACACAGACCTGCACGCCACCGTCCACACCTACTGGACGTCCGCCGAGGCCCGCGACTGGGACACCTTCGACACGACCCTCGCCGACGACGTCACCTACGACCTCCCCCAAACCCGTGAACGCATCCACGGCAAGGCCGCCTACTCCCGCTTCAACCGCGACTACCCGGACACCTGGCACGCCCAGGTCCTGCGCACGGTCGTCGAAACCACCCACGCGGTCACCTGGCTCCACGTCACGGTCGGCCTGGAAGAACGCCACGCCCTCACCTTCTTCACCGCCGACCCCACCACCGGCCTCCTCACCACCATCACCGACTTCTGGCCCGAACCGTACGAACCGCCGAGGGGGCGGGAGCATCTGGTGGAGAGGTACTGACGGCCAAGCCCTGAACGGAGCCGGGAGAGCCACATGATCCGCTCCCCGCTCGCTCCCTATGCATCCCACAGGTGCATCTCACAGGTGCATCATCGACATGAGGTCGGCGCTCCGGACACCGGTCGACACCTCCGGGAGCTGCTGCCCCGGCTTCACCCAACCTGCCGCGACGGCGGAGGCCACGGCCGCTGCCTCGTCGGCATCCGCCGCGGTGTTCAGTGCTTCGTCTTCCCCTCCTGCCGCTGCTGTCGCGGCCGCCCCTGCGGACTGCGAGGCCTTGATGGCAGCGCGGCAGGCGTCGGTGGCGGCCGCGCTGTCGCCGTCGCAGAGTTGGCCCGCTTGCGCGGCTTGGGCGGCGGAGGCCGCTGCGTTCCTCGCGCAGCGGGAGTCGGCGGCCGGATTCGGAGCGGACTCGTCGAGCACCGCGAGGGCCTTCGCGGACACCCGGGCCGCGTTGCCGGCCTTCCAGACGATCTGCTCTTTGGTCATCCTGCCGTCGCGGGTCTCGCTCGGCGCGTGCTGCTCGACGTAGTGGAACAAGGCGGTCGCCCTGGCCGCGGCGCTCGCGGCACGTGCGGAGTGCCGCTGCCGAAGTGCCGCCTCGGGGCCGAGCCCGCCGGCCTCCTGGACGCGATCGTCGTCATGCTCGCTCATGCCATCTCCTTGCCTGACAGGGTGAGGGGGCGCCCACCGCTGTGGGCGTCGGGCAGGGTGACACGTCGGCCTCGAACAGACCAGAGCAATGGCTCAGGAAGTGGCGTTCTCGTTACTGCGAGCCGGAGGGAGCAGGAGATCCCGCTGAGGGTGCTGCTCGCCCTTGACGCCGCCCTGGACTCCAAGGTGCCCTCGGTCTGAGAAGCGCCCTAGAGGAACAGCCCGAAGACGCTGTCGAGCGACCAGCTCTGCCAACACATGGCGAACAGCCCCACCGCGGAGATCAGCGCCATCATCAGGTTCTGCCCCTGCTCGCCCCAGTCGTGGATCATCAGCACGAGATAGATCAGGTTGAGGATCAGGCCGCAGACGAGCGCGATCGGCGTCAGGAAGCCGACGATCAGGCCCAGCCCGAGGGCGAGTTCCGCGTAAGCGACGAGGTAGGCCATCGGGCGCGGGCGGGGCTTCACGATGCGGTCGAAGCCGCGGCGTACGAATGGCCATCGGTGGTCGGCCGCGATGCCCTCCGCCCACGCGATGCCGCCGCCCTTGAACCAGGTCTTCTTGTCCTTGTGCCGCCAGCTCTCCAGCCACCACAGGCCGAGGCCAATGCGAAGGACCGCCATCCACTCGGCGCCGCTGAGCCAGATCGTCTCCACCTCGTACCCCTCGCTCGCGATGAATCTGATGCAGCGTCAGTTCAGCGGTTGTCGCAGGATTGCGCAAGGGGATCAACTTCCCTGCTCCTCCTTGTCGCTTGAGGGTGGAGCCCCTAACCTCCAACTGATGGGTCGTCAGATTCGAGTCGGTTGAACCGGCGAGCAACTGGGGGTACGGCGTGGTTGGAAACGAGAGCGGCACAAGGGAGATCCCCAAGGTCATCAGCGTGGACGACCACGTGATCGAGCCCGCGCACCTCTTCGAGACCTGGCTGCCGAAGAAGTACCGCGACAAGGGCCCGAAGCCTTTCACCGCCGGCATCGGCGAGCTGGAGTACGTCGGCGGGAGGTACCGGTTCCACACCGACCCGAACGGCCAGACCACCGACTGGTGGGAGTACGAGGGCCTTTTCTTTCCGTACAAGCGCATCATCGCGGCCGTCGGCTTCTCCCGCGACGAGATGACGCTCGACGGCATCACGCGGGAGCAGATGCGGCGCGGCTGCTGGGACCCGGCCGCACGCCTGAAGGACATGGACCTCAACCACGTAGAGGCCTCGCTCTGTTTCCCCACCTTCCCGCGCTTCTGTGGACAGACCTTCGCCGAGGCCAAGGACAAGGAGGTGGGGCTGGCCTGCGTCCGGGCGTACAACGACTGGATGGTTGAGGAGTGGTGCGGCGACAGCGGAGGCCGGCTCATCCCGCTCTGCCTGATCCCGCTCTGGGACATCGACCTCGCCGTTGCCGAGATCAAGCGCAATGCCGCTCGCGGGGTCCGCGCGGTGACCTTCAGCGAAATCCCGACCCACCTCGGGCTGCCGTCGATCCACTCCGGCTACTGGGACCCGTTCTTCGCGGCGTGCGAGGAGACGGGGACGGTGGTGAACATGCACATCGGCTCGTCGTCCCAGATGCCCGCCGCCTCACCGGACGCACCGCCGGCGGTGCAGGCCTCGCTGTCCTTCAACAACGCGATGGCGTCGATGATGGACTTCCTATTCTCCGGAGTCCTGGTGAAGTTCCCTCAGCTCAAACTGGCGTACAGCGAGGGGCAGATGGGCTGGATCCCGTACGCACTGGAGCGCGCGGACGACGTGTGGGAGGAGCACCGCGCGTGGGGCGGCGTGAAGGACCTGATCCCCGAGCCTCCGTCGATGTACTACTACCGGCAGATCTTCTGCTGCTTCTTCCGCGACAAGCACGGCATCGCATCGATCGACACCGTCGGCGTGAACAACGCGACCTTCGAGACCGACTACCCACACGTCGACTCGACGTGGCCGCACACGAAGCAGGTGGCCGAGGACCACGTCGGGCACCTGCCGGAAGACGTCCAGTACAAGCTGCTGCGGGGCAACGCCATCCGGATGCTGGATCTGTCGTTCGACCGGGACCGGCCTGTGGCGAGGGGTGCTTGACCGCCAGCAGGGTGCGGAGGCCGGGTGGCGGTGGTGGCCAGGTGCAGGTGGGGGTGGCCTGGCGTCAGACGAGCGACTCGGCGGCCGTGCGGGAGAACACCAACTCGCTCTCGCCCACGATCGGCCCGCGCCACCGCACCGGCGGCATCGGTCGACGTAGGGCGAGTGGGTAGCTTTCGGGCCTGTAGTCGCTGGGCAGGCGGTACGTGTGGAAGCCGTGCTCGCGCATGGTTTCCAGCAACTCCTCCCAGGAGTCACCCAACTTGGCCATGCGCTCAGGAGTGACCTCCACCGCGATCTCCACGTCCTGGCGCAGCTCGCCGAGCGCTGGGGCCAGCCCGCGGATGACACCGCCTTCGGCACCTTCGACGTCGATTTTGATGACGCGTGCTCGGGCCAGTTCGTCCGAAGACAGGAGCTCCGGGAGCGGAATGGCCTCCATGTCGAAGGACGACTCGGCGGGTCCGTCGTACGGGACGATGCTGTTGGCGCCCATGTTGTGCGAGCTGGCGAGTACGAACGTCAGGGTCTTGTGGCTGTCGGCGACGGCACCGTTGACGGCGCGGACGTTCTCGCAGCCGTTGAGCTCGATGTGCTGCAGCACTCTGCGGTGGAATGCGGGGGAGGCTTCGATGGCGACCACCCGGCCGGCGCTGCCGACGAGCCGCGAGCCGAGGATCGTGAAGTAGCCGACGTTGGCTCCGACATCCACCAGGACGTCGCCCGGACCGAGGCGGCTCTGCAGCCAGTGGGTCATGTGGGGCTCCCACACTCCGAAGAGGTGGATGTAGCGCTGGATGAGGTCGCGCGTGTCGACCGCGAACCGGGCATCGAAACAGGCTTCTACGACTCGCTGCCGGGGATGGTCGCGCAGGTGAGGGTTGAGATATCCGGCTGCGATCGGCCCTTTGAGCAGCGACCCAGGAGCGTGGCGTACGTATCCGCGGCCGAGGGTGACCATCAGCTCCGAGATCGGCGTAGTGGCAGCAGGAAGCATGCTCGTGACGGTACGGGCACACCTCGGCAGCAGCAAGATCCCCCGTTCCTGCTCCACCTCGCTGCGCATGGGGTACGGGATACCAGGCGACCGGAACGGTCAGTCGGAAATGACCGGGTAGCGCCACTGGAAGTAGTCCAGTGCGCGGGCGCGGGCTTCGACGACGGCCATGCGGGCATCGCGCTCGGCGGGATCGACGTGCGCGGCCTGGCCGGTCGCCTGCCCCTCCCACTTGCGGTAGTGGAGCCCCACCTCGGCGGAGAACCAGCCGCGGGCAACGGAGTTGAGCGCGAGCAAGAGGCCCGTGTCCTCCGAGGCCGGAAGCGCCATCCAGCCGCCCAGGGCGACGAGGAGGTCCCGGCGGACGAAGAGTGTCGCCGGGTGGACCGAGGCGCGGAAGTTGTGGGCCCTCCAGAAGTCGAGCACTTCGCCCTTCTCGATGGGGCCGGGCTCCGGGTCGCCGGGGAAGCCGGCGGTCGAGCCGTCCGGGAGCAGGTCGAGCACGCGAGAGGTGGCCCAGCCGATGCTCGGGTCCGCTTCGAGGGCGGCCAGGTCGCGTGCCAGGGTGCCGGGCGCCAGCTGGTCGTCGGCGTCCAGGACCTTGACGTAGTCGCCGTCCGCGTGGGCCAGGGCGATGGTGCGTGCGACTCCGGGGCCGCCGCGGCGGCCCTGCCGGAAGGTCACCCGTGCGTCGTCGGGAACGTGCGGAGCGACCTCGTCGCCCTCGCCGTCCTCCTGGACGAGCCAGTGCCACTCGCAGCCTTCGGGAAGTTCCTGGTCACAGAGCGACTTGTACGCGTCCGGCAGGAAGTGCGCCGAGGCCGCGTGGACGGCCGTGACGATGATGATGCGCCGGGTCACGGCTCACCACCTTTCCAGTGGAGTCGTGAACACCATGTCCGGCGTCGGGGGCCGTGCGCAGACATGCTCCTCGATGCGGCCGAGCCCGATGCCCACGGTGTGGAGCTGGTTCTGGGTGCCGCCCGGCCACGGCTCCTTGGTCTCGTCCAGGAGGTCGGGGTCCGGCGCGACCATGTTGCGGACGAGGTAGGAGGTGACCAGGGCGAACGGTGCGTTCTCGGCCGCGTACCGCGTCCGGTAGGTCCGCTCGACGAGCGGGGTTCCGGCGTCGACCGGGGCGCGTACGCGGTCCTTCTCCCACTGGTGGCGCACGTTCGTCCGCAGGATCTTCGTGCGGGACCGGCGGACGAAGGTGCCCCGCCCGTGCTGCTTCTCGACGAGCCGGTCGCCCGGTCGCAGCCGGCCTGCGCGGATGGCTTCGCGGAGCTCGTCCGCGATCCGCTCGTACGCCACCGCCATGGGAGAGCTCACCGTCCTGTTGACCGACGCAGCTCAGCATACGACTCCTCAAGAGGTCTTGATGAGTGAGGCCGGATCCGTCATCGACGATCTGGACCCTGCTGCGTGGACAACGCGAAGGCCCGGCCGCTGACGACGGGGGATGCATCAGCGACCGGGCTGTACCCAACGTAACAAGGCTGCTTGCGCAGAGATAGTCAACTGACCTGCCGCGAAGAGGGGTTGTGAGAGGGATCACGCAGTGTGATCCGCGGGTGGGGGTGGTGTGCCGTTACTCGTCGCAGGGGGGCGCGTACGAAATGCGGGGCAGGTAGTCGAGCCACCTTTCCCGCGTCAGCACGCTCCGGGTGGTCGTGCAAATACGGCGAATGGCTTCGTCCGTGTCCAAATTCCACAGCCGGACGGTATCGGTGCCGCTCGAAATACCGAGCATGCGGCCTTGAGGGCTGAACGACAGGAAGCTGCCGGTCTTGGCGTTGGGGCTCATCGACTGACCGATGGGGGAGGCGCTGGACGGGTGGGTGACGTCCCAGAGGCGGACCGCGTTGTCATTGCCTCCGCTGGCCAGGGTGGAGCCGTCCCGGCTGAAGGTCAGAGACACGATGGCGTCAGTGTGCCCCGTGAGAGAGGACTCCGGCCGGTCGGCCTTGAGGGGGTCGGCGACGTTCCAGAGCTGGACTGTGCCGTCGTCACTGCCGCTGGCCAGGGTGCGGCTGTCCGGGCTGTAGGCCAGCGTGTTGACGGGGCCCAGGTGCCCCGTCAGGGGCTTGCCCAGTGGGGTTGCGCGGCGGGCGTCGGTCACGTCCCAGAGCCGGATCGTGCCGTCCGCGCTGCCACTGGCGAGCGCCCGTCCGTCTGTGCTGAAGACGAGGGAATTGATGTAGCCCTTGTGCCCGGTGAGCGGCGCGGTGAGAGGGTCGAGGCGGGCAGGGTCGCTGACGTTCCACAACTGGATGGTGCGGTCGGTGTGGGCGGTTGCCAGGGTGCGTCCGTCCGGGCTGAAAGCCAGTGCGTCGGGGCCCGCGAATCGTGTCCGCAGCGCGACAGGCGGCCCGTAGGCAAGGGGCCGAGCCGGATCGGTGACGTTCCACAACTGCACCGCACGACGTCCCGTCAGCACGGCGAGTGTGCGGCCGTCGGGGGAGAACACCAGCGAACGCACCTCCCCCTCGCCGGGTTTGACCGGTTGGCTCAGTGACACGGGCCGGTTGGGGTCCTCCACGTTCCAGAGCCGGACCTGCTCGTCCCGCGCGGCGGTGGCGAGCACTTTCCCGTCGGGGCGGAACGCTCCTATCCGCCCGATCATGTCCGCCGTCGGGATCGACCACAGGCGGACCTTGTTGTCGCCGCTGCCGGTGGCCAGAGTCCGCCCGTCGGGGCTGAAGCCGAGGGCGTACATTTCTCCGCTGCTGCCTGCGAGAGGCTCACCGACTTGAGAAGGATGCACGGGATCACTGACGTTCCACAGGCTCGCCGTACTGTCCGCGCTGGCGGCCGCGAGCATGTATCCGTCGGGATGGAAGGCCACCGACCAGACGGGGCCGGTGTGGTGGGTCAGCGGCGCACCGAGTGGCTCCGCGTGACGCGGGTCGGTCACGTTCCAGAGCCGGATGGTGTCGTCCGAGCCCCCGCTGGCGAGAGTGTGGCCGTCGGGGTGGAAGGCCACGGAGTGCACCGTGCCCGTGTGGCCGGTCAACACCTTCTCCACCGGCTTCGGACGACGCGGGTCGGCCATGTCCCACAACCTGATCGTGCCGTCGTCACCACCGGCCGCCAGCGTCCGCCCATCGCTGCTGAAAGCCACGGAACGCACAGCGGCGGTGTGCGCGGGAAACGCACCGAGCGACTGCGGCCGCCCCGGGTCCTCCACGTTCCACAGGCGAACGTTGTGGTCGTCATTGGCGGTGGCCAGAGAGCGCCCGTCCGGGCTGAAAGCGACCAGATAGATCGAGCCGCCGTCGCTGATCAGAGGGTCACCCAGCAGGCGCGGGTGGCGGGGATCGGACACGTTCCACAGCCTGATCGTGCCGTCGTCCGACGCACTGGCGAGGGTGTTGCCGTCCGGGCTGAAGACCGCGCTGCTCACCCAGCTCCTGTGACCGGACAGGGGTTCGCCCAGGCTTTTGGGGCGCGACGGGTCCGCGACGTCCCACAGCCGAACGGTTCGGTCGTAGCTCGCCGTGGCCAGGAGCCGCCCGTTCGGGCTGAACGAGGTGAGGTAGACGGCGCCGGTGTGGCCAAGGAGCGGTGTGGCCAGAGGCGCGTTCACGATGGAGATCAACCGGTTCTTCGCCGCCTGGTCGTCCGGCCGCAGGCGATGCGCCACCAGGCCGAGCTGCGCGGACAGCGACGGATCCGTGTACTGGGCGCGGTCGGCCTCGGCGACCACCTGCGCGAAGACGGCGTCGTCCCGCTGCCGCGACGCGACCACTGCCGCGGACACGGCAACGATCGCCAGGGCGACCAGAGCCGCCACCGCACCGCGGGCCATCAGGACCGTGCGCCTGCGCAGCCGGGCGGAGGCGGCCAGGAAGTCCATCGCGCCCCGGGTCAGGAAGGTGTCACCAGTAGATCGCGCCCAGGCCCTGGCCTGTTCCAGCCGGGACCCCCGGTAGAGGAGTGCCGTGTCACGGGCGGAGTCCTCCCATGCCTTGCCGTCCTCCTCAAGCCGCTGGCGCAGCAGGTGGTCGTCCCTGTCCTCGTCGATCCAGTCGCGCAGGCGGGGCCAGGCGTGGAGCAGCGCTTCATGCGTGATCTCCACGCTTTCCGCGTCGAGTGTCACCAAGCGGGCGTGCACCAGTGCTTCGAGCGATTCCTCCGTCTTGCCGGGGTCCGTCGACTCCTCGGCGAGCTGGCGTCGAGTCCCTCGCCTTCGGGTGGCCTGAGTGTCTTCGCCCAGCCGGACCAGCCTGAGGAGGAGGAGTCTCGCGGCCGTGCGTGCCGCCGGGTCGAGGCCGGACCAGGCGCACTCGGCGGTCGCCGCCACGGCTCCCTGGATGCCGCCCGCCGCGCGGTAGCCGGCCAGCGTCAGACGTCCCGCCTTCCGCCGCTGCCAGGTGGCCAGCAGGGCGTGGGAGAGGAGCGGCAGCACTCCCGCGTCGTACGTCCCGTGGAGGCCGTCCGTGCTCACCTCTTGGACTATCAGCTCCGTGAGACCCGGTTCGAGTTCCAGTCCCACGGCCTTGGCCGGACCGGTCATCGCGTCGCGCAGCTCGGAGTGGGTCAGCGGGCCGAGCACCATGTGCCGGTGTTGCAGGGCGTCGGCCAGTTCGGGGTGCCGCAGGCACTGCTCGTAGAAGTCGGCCCGTAGGCCGAGGACTACGAGTGCGGGGGCGGGGTCGCCGGCGCCGGCGGTCGAGCACGCGGCGTGCAGAACCTGGATGAAGGTGCGCCTGGCCGCCTCGTCGGAGCAGAGAGTGAACGCTTCCTCGAACTGGTCCACGACGATGACCGGACGGGTGGCGGCGGATGCCGAGCGTCGTGCCCACGCCGTGACGGACTTCCGTACCGCCTGCGCGAAGAGCGGCGTACCCGATTCCTGCGCGGGCCCCTCGACGGTGTGCGCCAGCTCAGGTATGTGGCGGGTCAGCTCCGCGAGGGGGTCGGCTCCCGGTACGAGTTGCAGCACCGAACCTGCCTGTCCGCCCTCGTCACCCAGTGCGCCGTTCTGCAATGTGGGCACCAGACCGGCGTTCAGCAGAGAAGATTTCCCCGCTCCCGAGGCGCCTACGAGCATGACCAGGCCCCCACTCCTCTCCGCTGTACGGAGTTGAGCAACGAGGTCCTCCGTGCTCCGCTCGCGGCCGAAGAACCACCGGGCGTCCTGCTGACGATACGAAGCCAGCCCGCGGTACGGGCACACACCGGGGACAGCCGGGGCTTCGGCCTGAAGCGAGTCCTCGTCCTGCGACGGTGTCGCGGCGGCGCGGCCGGTGACCGGGTCCGCCACCGCGCGGTCCCAGAGAAGCTGCCACTGGGTCATCTCGTACAGCCCCGCGGACACCGGCACGGGACGTACTCGCCGCGCTTCGGGGATCAGGATGTGCAGCACCGCTGCGAGGGCGGCGAACTGGGCGGGCACGTTCTTGGCCCGTCGCCAGTCGCTGATCCGCTGGGCGGACACCCGCACGGGCCGGCCTCGTTCATCGACCCGCTGAAGCCGGACGACTGCCTCGGCCACGCGCTGGAGGGGAGGGTTACCGGCTTCCTTGTACAGCAGCGCGAGACGTTCAGCGAAGGCTGTGCGCGCCCCTGAGTCGGGATTCAAGACCTCCACCCCTTACTTGCATCGCTCCCGAATATCCGGACCGGAAAACTCACTCTATGTGTCTGACCTGCGGTGATGGCGTCCGGACGATGATGGGGCCTCCTCGGCGGAAGCTGCAACTGGCAGGATCGCCATCCGGTAGTGATCCAAGCGCGCAGCGTCAGAGTAGGTCACCAGTGTGACGCCGTCCTGTCTGTGCGCAGTCTGTGGATCGGGTGCTACCTCGATGCGCACCGCCCCCCATGCGGCGCGGATCGACACCGTCGCGTTGTTCGCTACCGGTCCCCACAGGGGAGGGACCGGTAGCCAGGACCGAAGCAGCCTTCGTGTACTTCATCTAAGTTCCCTCATTTTCTGCGGTGAGCTTCTCAGTGTGACGAATTCGGCGCCGTGAGTACGT